>CAKZQF010000001.1 GCA_937139475.1 uncultured Gammaproteobacteria bacterium
GAAAAATAACCTTATACCATGTCATCAATAGCGCATAATAAAAAAGGCTTACTTAACTATTTAAGTAAGCCTTTTTTCGCTACTATTTCGTAACGTTAGTATTTTGTAACTACTGACCAGATGCCGCGGTCATAATACTGCCACCGCCAGCTTTTGCCATTTCAGCTAAGTCTTTATCAACAAAAAATAATGCGTGGCCATCGTGACCTACCAAATTAATTTTATCTAAAACACTTTTGAACAAGGTTTCTTCTTCATATATCTCGAAAAAAGCAAGGAATAATAAAAAGGGAGGGTGGTTGTTTCTTGCTTGTTTTATTGCAATGTCTCTCATTATACTCACCATTTTTCTTTTACAAAAACCAAAAAAATGTAAAGGCATAAGGGTATGGTTCAATATATCCTAATAAATTGACAAAAATGCGAATATTGCCTTTACAAAAAAATAGATCATATCAAGATTTGATACTTAATCAGTAACAACACTCTTGAAGCCACATCGATTATATTTAGTTATACCATAAACAAAACATAAACCAATCTAAGGGGTCGATTGATTATATATTTCATGTAGAATACTCACAACATAATTTTAGATACAATTGGATGGATATATGCTGGCATCAACGATGATTGAAAAGCTTAATGAGCAAATCAATTTAGAGTTCTTTTCTTCAAACTTATACTTACAAATGAGTGCTTGGTGTGAAGATAAAGGTTTTGAAGGTGCAGCAGAGTTTATGCGTAAACATGCTGATGAAGAAATGGATCATATGAAGCGACTATTTACTTACGTAAGTGAAACAGGCGCAGTACCAGTTATAGGAACAATTGAAGCACCTAAAGATAAGTATGAGTCATTGGGTGAGATCTTTCGTGAGACGTTAGAGCATGAAGAAATTGTCACAAAAGCGATTAATGATTTAGCTCATATGGCTTTTACATCACAAGATTATTCTACTTTTAATTTTCTTCAATGGTATGTGTCAGAGCAGCATGAGGAGCTTAAACTCTTTAAAGGTATCTTAGATAAGATCGAACTTGTTGGTGAAGATGGTAAGGCTTTGTTTTTTATTGATAAAGACTTAGCAGAATTAGCTAAAACTGGAACAGCAAGTATTATGGCTCCAGGAGCAATGGTTTAGTATTATTTAATATATCACTATGCGCTATACTTATAAGCTTAATGCTATTGTTTAGCGCTTTATTGCAAACATATTTCGCTACGTTTACTTTGTCAATGTCATGCAGCTTCGCTGTTGCTACACAAACATTGACAAAACACTTCACTACATAAAAGTTTTGCAAGCGCTAAATCAATTTGTTTTGATGAATCAAACAGTACTCTTAATTATCGTCCCCACGCTATCGCGTGAATGTGTCTATCTTTTTCCATTTTCACAGATGATTACAATGTAAACTTTAAGTATTTCCCGTTTAATTATCTAAAGGCTCGCCTTTTTAACACCATACTTCCCCGTACACATAACGCCCTGTTAGGCCAAAACTGCATTCCAATCGATAAACCTAAATGTTTGATCAAATAAAGTACGATCTAAAAACCTACTTTTAGGTAAGTTAATACGACAATGTTCAATTGCTTGTTCGATTACATCCATGATGTCTTCGTTACTTGCTTTCACATTTATACTCAAAGTACAAAACGAATCTGATTTTTCTACAAAATATTTCTTCCGAGTTTTCACTTTCCGTTGAGCTTCTGTATCAGAGTACACACATCTTATCTGTGTATTACCAGAAATATAAAACTTCAAAAAACCGATTATTTCATTATATTTCCAAGCACCACCAAACGATTGCAATTGATATTTGTCTGAACCAGGTGATGATTGATTATTTTTATATTTATTAAATTGATCATAGTATTTATCCTCTTCCAATCTATATATTGGAAGTTCAAATAATTCCTTCGTACACAATAACATCACACATTCTCCTTGGGCTTAACAATTTAATAGCTAATGTCAACAAAGCCAACACAGCAGTAATAGCGGAAAATTAAAGCGGTAACTAAATCGACCATAGAAGGTTGAAGATCATAAGTAGAACACTGATATGTAGAGCAAACTCACAGATTAATTTTGCTTAAACAACGTAAACATAATGTTTAAGGTAGTAATACATATTTTATATGTATTACTACCTTTTAACTAGGGCGAGACTTTAATTCACAAATAAATTACAACGGCTTAAATGTAAACCTAAACCATTCTAGTAATTATACAATCCTATCGTTCCTGAATGATTAACATTAATAGTTTTTGGTGTCATGCTCCTAATTTGGTCATTAAGGTTTTTCCAACTCCGCTGGATACTGTCTGAGTTTGCTTGGGCTTCTACTGCTGAGTTATGTCTTTGTATCTCAGTAAGTCTAGCTCTCTCCATCGCCAACATTTCTTGTCTATGCTGCTGCTCTTTCTGCTGATTTTCATTAAATCTCTGATTTTCAAGTCTAGCGATTTTTTCTTGAGACATTTTATCTAACTTGTCACTTACTAATTGCATGATAGCCAACTCTGTCTTGTTACTACAAATAGCTTTATACTCACTGTTATCCATAAATGTAACTTTTACGCTATCTTTACAGATCCTTTTAAGATACTGTTTTTTAACTTTCTGTGAATACTCTTGACCTTGAAACCCTTTCTGTTGAGCAGCGCTAACTTCTTTCAAAATGGCATCTGCTTTTTTATTATAACTAGACGGTATACTAAAAGGATTAACTACATTATTAATAAATTCACCTGTTTGGATATCTTCATTTTTAACTTTACCTATCCCCCAGCCATGCTTACCATTTTTATTTTGCAAATAAAAATCAAAGTCATTATTAGTAGTATCATTGTTACTATGATTAACATAGTAATATTGAAAGCTTTGATACTGTTTTGTAAAAGTATAAGAACCGTTCCAAAATGGTGATGTTGAAGCTACTAAATTTACTCCGTTTTTATTATTCATTACCCCAGCAGCAGTAGTAATTTCAATATCTTTATTTTTAACTACAATTGTAGTGTACACACCATATTCACCATCACTTTCTACACTATTCACGCCTTCCCACAAAATATCAGATAAAACATCCTTCACGATATAATATGTAGGCTTCCCTTTTTTATAAATCGCAAGTCCCCACTTATCCATCATATCCGCAGTTTCAATTTCTCTACCCAAGCCAGAAGCAAAGCCATCTTTACACTTTCCATCCCAAAAAATTTTATATGAGTCATCTTCCAACCATCTAAATTCACCAGCATTATGCCCCATCCATAGTTTACATTTTTCTTTTTTGTTATATGGTTGAACATATGACACTTGCCTATCCTTTCGGGTTTTTAAAATGTTTTCATGTTCTTTCAGGTAATCAATTTCATATGAAGCTATTCGTTCTAATGTTTTATTATTATAATCCGTTTGTAACTGTCTAAATTGTTGTTGAGTTATCTTTTTTTCTACATAAAAAACGTACCAACCAGTATTAGACTGAATAGGTCGATCAAAATAACTACCTTCGCTCATTTTAAATAGAGTATTACCTAGGAACGGAGCTATATCTACGCTGCCATACCAATAACCATTATCTAAGTTAGTAGGTTTGTTTTGAAAGGGGACAGAGTAAGATTTTTTTAAGTGAATAAATGTTTGTAATTTATTATTTGAGTTATCAAGTTGTTTGATTATGTTATTTGCTTGGTACTCGTTTGTTACTAAGATACTTTTCGCAAATACTTTTAAATTTGAATAGTCTTTATTGTATGTATTGGGGGTGCTATTACACCCGCTAAAAGAAAATATGCTAAGTAATATGGTTAAAAGGTAAATCAATCTCACAATAGAAACTCCATTTAATAATTTTTTCCAGTTTATCTCACTAACACCATAAATAAAATAATATTTTGCAAGAGAGGGGCTACTAAAATTAACATTTAGCCGAGGGGGTGTTAATCTTTATTTAGCTAATGTTTTACGCCATTTTACGGCACCAAGTAGCTCTGATACTGACTGACTCGGTGGGATTTTTACTAACAAGTGGACATGATTAGTTTGAGCATTCAGTTCTATCATTTCACAACTCAACCCTCCGCAATGAATCTCATTTTATTCTTCTCTAATACAGGTGCGCTGTAACTTCAATAGGAATTTCATTAAATGTATTGTTTACAATCGATATTTCGCTATAATCACTATCCAATATAGGTGATTGTAGTTTTTACTAAGCATTTAGCACACGATGTGCTGGTATTAAAACCTTCCCTCCTTCTAGAGAAAGAATGAAATTAATAATTACAAAGAGGATGTTTGAGATATATGTTAAGTAAAATAAAAAAAAATACAGCAATGATTTTATTAGGTTCATTGATGTTAGTTGGTAATGCAGCAGCTAAAGAACAAAAAATTGGTTTTATGGATTTACAGAGTGTTGCGTCACAAATGAAACAAATGACGACTATTCAAGCCAATATTCAAGCTGAATTTAAAGATCAAATTGATGAATTCGATAAATTGCAGAAAGATTTGACTTATAACAATGAAAAATTGCAACGTGATCATGAAACAATGAATGTTGCGCAAGTTGATGAATTACGTAAAGCAGTCATTGCGCAACAAGAACAATTAGAAGTTAAAAGAAGATCACTAGTACAGGCAATGAAATACCGTAGTCAAGAAGAGAGAAATAAAGTATTGGTTTTGATTAATCAAGCGGTCAAAGAAGTAGCTGAAAAGGGTGGTTATGACCTTATTATCAAAAGTGATGATCCCTCCAAAGGTGGAGATGTCTTCTATAATGCAAATAAGGAAACTTCTGATATTTCGGCAAAGGTATTAGAACAAATACAAAACAACGCCAAAATCAGTAATTAAAGTGAACAAATATTGACACTGAGTGAGCAGCAGTGGCATTGGTTTTTTTTCAGTTTTGATGTTTTATGTCATCTAAATTATCAATCGTTATTATGCTCCTTCAGTCAGTTAACAACCATTTACATAGCTGCTTATTCTACTGAACATTAATGCCAGCATTGAATTGAATAAATGTTGGTTCATGTATAAATAGGGGCATAAAATTTGGTGTTGATTCACTCCTTAACAACCGAAAAAGAAAAATCCCTGCTACTTCCTCAGTAAAAGAACTTACGATACCTAATCCTGTAATTATATTGAGATAGTATTAAACCAACGTATATTTACCTTTGGCCAGAAAATATATCGTTGGTTAACGTAGGAAGGTATAGTAAGTATTTAAGATTTTATCTTTACCATTTTTGGGGCAAAGTCTTCACCTGATATTAATAGTTTTTCATTAAACTCACGCCAATTGTCATTTAACTACGTTGTTTTTAACATAAGTTGATTAAATTGCGAATCATTAAAAACAAAACGAAGCTTTTTTAATATCCCGATTTGGCTAAAAGTGATCATTAAGATTGCTGACTGAATATCAAGTATTATGATTGAAAAACAAAGAGATCAATAAATTCTTATTGGTTTTAGCTCATTAAAATAAGCTACTTCAATATGAGTTCACTCCCAAACATTATGCGTAGTCACACTTTTGTCTTGATTTTCAAATTTTATTTGAGTCTTCTTGCAACAATGCCTTTAACTTTGTTTTTCTTTTGCTTGCATTTGGTGGTTTATTAATGGCTGTAATCAACTTCTCTTTTGTACTAACAATGTGAAGCTCAACTTCAGCACGAGTGATAGCTGTGTATAACCATGATCTATCAATATATCCCCCTTGCAACGCGACAATAACACATGGAAATTGCGAACCTTGTGCTCGGTGTACGGTCATCGTATACCCAAGCTCTAAAGCGGGAATTATTTCCAAATCTGGAATAACATCAATATCATCGTCATGCATTTTTATAAGGCCAAAATTATCTTTGTCACGTTCTACTGATACTAATTTACCAAGTGAACCGTTGGTTACATCAACTGATATATTCTCTGTAAACAAGATGGGGTCATCTTTCTTAAACTTAGCAAGAATATTTGTATAAAATTCCGGCAAATAATCATCTTCAGTAACGATAAAGCCTTGTTCATGTGGGTTTACCGCTTTCTGGCAAAGTTCATTAATTTTTTTGACAAGAGCATTGGTTGAGGCAACTACCATGCTTGTATCTTGGGATAGCGCGTAGAGTTCGGCAGATTTTTCTGCTATATCTTCAGTAGCGACTTCATGAAAATGAACAGAGCCAGTAGTGAGGGCTTCAGGTACGACTCCTTCTCGAACAGATTTTGAATATGCAGGAATGCCTGTTTCACCACTTTGACGCTTAACAATTTCAAGCTCTGTGAAAGGGATTACTCCTGAATTAACTACATCAGCAAGAATATTTCCAGGACCAATAGGCGGAAGCTGATGATGATCACCAACCAACAATATCCTGACATTTGGATGAATATTTATAATGATGTGATACATTGTTGGTACGTCTAACATACTTGCTTCGTCAATGACGACAAGGTACTTACCTTCACCATCCTCAATAATAGTTTCATGAAGAAATTTGGCTATGCTAGTCGCATTTATTTCTCGTTCTCTCACTTTTTCGTCTTTGGCTTTATTGATACTATCACGTAACCGTTTAGCAGCTCGACAGCTCAAAGCCATTGTTTTTATATTGCGGTTAATTGTGGAATTATCAGAAAACAAAGAAATATTTGAAATGTAACCCATTGATTCGTATGCAGTTAACACTGCGTGGAGCACAGTTGTTTTACCAGTACCAGCCCCGCCAACAATTGCACTGATGCGATTTTCAACGGCAGTAAATACGGCTTCTTTTTGTTGATCTAGCAATGGGTAAGGAGAAAGTTCAAATGCTTTTTTACATGCTTGGCTTTCTTCTTCACCAAAGGTTGCTCCATGTGACTTCATTGAATGCATGCGAAGTGCAATGACATTCTCCATCAGGTAGGTTGGAGTCAGTTGGTACTGTTGGTCAGGATAGATAACGTAAGCGTCTTTGTCATGTGCCTTGAGTGCAGCGGTAGCTAATTCTTCAATGCTATATGCTGGTTTGCTATATGATTTATTTAACGAAGCAATCAGTTCGCACTTTTGCAGTATATCTTGGAGTTCTTTGAGTAATTCATCATACGTAGCAACCGTATGACCTCCCTTGCTGCAAGTACGTATTGCTTCAGATACGGCAGCAACCATTCTTCTTGGGTCTGCTGAACTAATGTCTGGTTCAAATCCACTTCGCACAAGCTTATCTACTTCATTGAATTTCATCGAAAAGCAACTTGCGAGCCTATAAGGGTTTTCTTCAATCATGGTTCGGGGATCAATAGAATACTTGTAACCGCTCTGGTGAGTTCTTTGTGTATTTACAATAGGCTGAAATTCAAAGATCATTCTTTGAACGTCAATAGGAATTTCTTTGCTGGTAAGCCATACAGCGTATTTTAAATTTCTATACTTTGAATATCCTTTTATGAGCACTCTTGCAATTTTGGGGGTTACAACCGTTTCAAGAGCGCTTGTGCGCTTGTGCTCCATGTGCTTGAGCGTTTCAAGCTTAAACTCGCTCCATAGGTCTTCAGCTTTATTTTCTCCAACACCTTTAAATGCATCAATTTCTTTAATAAAGGAGATAAACGCTTCTTTGGTTTTTGGTAATATGCAGACGCATTGTTTTGCTTTTCTTATGTCATGGTGTTTGTCTGTACCGTACTTTAAATGGCTTGGTTTTTCTTCTGTGTATATTTCACCATTAACTTTCCAAACCTGTCCAATTTCTGGCTCAAAAACGGCTTGTGAGGGAGTTGTGGTAATGAAATAGAAATCACGCTTACTGGTTTTTTCATGCGTAGATGGGCAGACAGGTACTCCCCTAAAACGCATTTTACCCGACTTATAAGTCGCTAAAACTTTTGTGACTCGAATGGTAATACTCGGCAACAAAGTCATTTTTTCATCTGCTCTAGGCGTTGATAGACTTCAGCCACCTCGCTGAAGCGCCCGTAGTTGCCTTTGAGTGCTTCATTCTCTGATTCAAGCTCAAGGATACGCTGAGTTAATTTAGCCGCCTCCTTTTGGCTTATAGCGCCTTTAGGTAGGTTTGGTTTTTTCTGTTCCTTTTTTGTAATAATTGTATCAATGGGGGGAATTATGCCAAATTCTGTGGAGCGCAGCATGTCCTCAAATCGATTAAATATTCTTGCTAATTCGGGGTTCTCAGGGCGTTTTCCCGTAATGGCTTTCTTGCCAATACCAAACTCTTCGATAATTTTCTTTCGATTGAGTTTGCTGCCGCTGACAAAATCACTTGCTGCTAAGTACTTACCATCATCACCTGCAAGCTTACTGGCCATTTCATCGAAACGTTTAATATTTACATCGATTTTAATAATGCCTTGTTGACGCAGCATATTGGCAAATTCATCGAACATTTTGGTTGCTTCATCGAGATGGGATGCTTGATTAAAAGCTGTTGGTTCTAAACCAAGTTCTTTTGCTATTGCATCGCGATTAAGTTTACCTCGAAGTAACCAATCCTTGACTAGTTCATATTTGCCATCTTGACCTATAATAGAGGTTTGCCAATCAGTAAGAAGTTCAGTTTTTGTCTTGGCCTCGTTCATGCTAATCATTCCTTGGTTTTACTAAATTCGATATATCATAATTTGGGATTTCATTTGCATTTGCGAGTATTGTTTTGATGTAGGCTAACTGTTTTTCAATAGTCTCATCTTTTATTTCTATTAGCTCATTAAGTTCATCTACTTTTTCTGCCAGATCAACATCAGACATTGTTATTTTTTTAGTAATTTCCGGTGTAATACCACGTAATTCTGCTTTTTTTTTATGATACTCTTTATCGATAGTGCCATATGTTGGGAGGGTTTGGCGCGTAGTACTTATTCCGAGCTTAGATTGAATTTTCTCAACCAAAAGATCCCAAGTAAACTTTGTTTTCCATGAGCGGATCAACGCTTGGATTTTATGCTGTTCATTTCGCGTAAGTGGTATGTTTCTTGCCTTTTTTTGCATCAGAAATCCCCTTGAATACCAAATTCTGTGAAAAGATTTGTTAACTTATTATCATCATGATTATCTGTTTTTGGTTTAGGCTGTTTTTCTGCAATAAGTTGTTTTAAAGCTTTTTCTGAATCCGGTAAAAGAACTTTTACTTCTTCCGTCAATCGCTTTTCCAAGTCAGTTAAGCGAAATGAATTGTTTTTATTTACAAACTTTATTGCTGTGCCTATTTTTAGGTCATCACGTTTCATTAATGTAATTAATTGTTCTAAAAGAAAGGTGTTTCTGTGATGCCTTATAAACCATGTTTGATTAATTTTATTGGTGTGTAGGTATTCATCGGCCTTGATCGCTCTTAACCGGGCTTGTTGGACTCTTAGGTCATCCTTTAGTAATTGAATCGCCTTTTCATCATGAGCAAAATGACAGCTTGATGTACACAAAGAACAATGGGTCTCAAAATCATTTAAATAACTGCATGGATTCACTGCTACTTGTTGAGTACAGATACCTGTAGAGGTTATTGTAGATGCTTTCCCTGTCGCGTTTTGATACTCCTCATGTCCTACTATCCGTACAATTTTTTTCATTTCCTCTGTCGTTTGCTCTTTTTGAAATAATTTATGAACTCGCTGCATTTTCATATCATCAGTTCGATTGTCATATTCGGCATTCTGCTTTATATCTTTCCTACCAGAAACCATCGCAATAACACTATCTGATGTGTCCATTGAGTTTTGCATCATCGTATTTGACCAGTGGCGAAGCTGGTAGGGGGTTAGGTCAATATCATTCGCAAAGTTATATCGCTGAAAAATGGTTTTAGAAGAACTATCTTTGATTCCTCTAGCCGCCATACTCGCTAAGTCAACAGGTTCGAGATAGTAGTAACCAAACCTTACGCCTTCGGTTCCTAGCTGCTTCCCTGTCCCGATAAATAGTGCGTTACTTAATTTTACTTTTTTCTTTCCTATTATTCGCATGGGAAAGGAAGGAACACTTTGTTTAATATAATCTATCCATTTTTCCTGCAACTCCTTAATCGTATTAAGGCCCGTAAATTTTTTGTACAAAGTATGGTGCGTGGCAGCATGGAAAGGATTTGAGCCAAATAGCGCTGAACACTGGGAGCGATAGATTACTCTGTCCGTCAGTGTGAGATCTTGGATTTGTTTTGTAGGTCTATTGCGTGCCATAGTAGAGTCAGGAGTGATCGTGATTGTTTGCTCTTGTCCTTCGTAGAAACCGAGTAGGTGGCCCAGCACAAACATATTATCAATGGGTTTGTTTAAGTCGAACCCTTTAAGGCTAGGTGGCTCATAATCACCCAGAAGATCACACAATTTCGATGATGGTTTTTCAAAAAACCGACAAAGGATACGTGCAGGTTCGCCAGCTTCATTCCAGTAGTTAAGTACTTCTGTTACAGGTAACGCAGCCCCTCTAAAAAAGTGCTTTCTGTTTGCATCAAACCCCTTAGAGCCTTGCCAATTAATCCAATGTACTTGTTGCTCTTTACCATCAAGTTTAACCATTTTTGATTGCAGCTCTGACTTAGGCAATACGAATTGTTCTTTGGCAGATCTTTGCGGTGAGGCCAGACCTAAGGTAGCGCTTGAAATAATCAGTTCATCTTTCAAGTTACGCTGAAAAATACCTTTAGGCACTTTAGTTGGAATTATTTCATTGCGGATCGCCCCTAAAGCCCATAATGCTCGTTCATCAGGCATCCGTTTGTCATTTTTCGCCTTAATTTCATCACCCCAGCTACTTGCGGTAGCGGCTATAGAAGGAATTTTTAAAGTTTTAGGTATAATATTATTCTCTTGCAACCATTGAAAAAATGTACCGTATCGTTTTAGCCATGACTCTCCCTGATGTTCGTCATGTAAATCATTAAGCGTTTGTTGGCTAAATGAAAATAGGTTAATTCGTGCCACAATGTGGCGTGCAGCAACTATGTCACCTGATAATTTGGGCTTTAATCCGTGTTTAGCGCGAAGGCTAAGGATAAAGGACATTAAAATATGCCTATTTATGTCTGAATACTGATACTCAGTCGGGACAAATATTTTTCTATGAGTTGGACACTTAACTAAATTATGTAGAGGAATGTTGAGTGAAGCTCCTTCAAGATTGTTAATTTTCCAGTAATGATCGTCCCAACTTGCTGGATCACCTTTTCGATTAACGATTAAGAGCAAGGGAATTTGTTTTTTTTCATCTATTAGCGTTTGAGCTGCTCTTTGATATCTATTGAGCATTTAGAGCACTCCTGATGGCAATTTTCTCGTCACAGACAGCTATTGTGATATTTACCCATCTGATATGTGTGGCTAGCTTACCAAGTAAATAAGATGGGTCTCCATCTGATATGCGTTTATCATATATACGCTGGGCATCGTCACGAATCTTTCGGTGGTCACCATTTTCGAGTGCCTGAAAGTTGTTGCAGCCGTAGCAAGCTAGGGGTCTCTTAACTTCATCGCAAGAGAAACAGGATTGACGGTTTTTTGCTTGTCCAGCTTCGTTACCTTCACTATCGCTGATAGTATATCGCTCATCTTTTTGCAGAGTAGCGATATTAACTTCGAATATTTGCGCTAATTTATTATTCGCGATGTATTTATTGTCGAGGTTTGCTCGTTGTTCATCGCTCATATCTATGTATGTTCTAGCGGCTGTTATAGTATTTCCTAATAAATTTGCGATTTGAGCTATGTCTTGTCCCATTATAGCTGCCATTGTGCCAACAGTATGTCGAAACCTATTGTTTCCCACGGTCATATTTGGCACACGATCACTTTTTAAATCCAATTTAGGAGCGACTTTCTTTGTTATAGCATCAGTAATTGAACTAGAGGCTACATGAAAGCCTGAGCCTTTCTCTGAGAGTGCATTAAACACCTCCTCTTTAGTTGCAAACTCTTTTTGAAAAAAAGACGAGATATAGGCCAGTGGTGAACGCATCATTAAAACATCAAGCTCTTCTTTTGTGACTTCTATATTTGAGTTCGACAAGCAAAATTGAAGGCATCTACGATACGCAAGACGATAGGTAAGGACTTCCTGGGTCAATTTGGCATTCAAACGCAGAGAGTAACGTTCAACAGATTGTCTAAATCCGGATTGATTTTTTGCTTTCCAGACACGAACTTGAAGCTCATCTTCGTCAGAGAAATCTAACGTAGTCATATCCCCCTGAGTCTTATTTTTTTCATCTATAAATGATGCACCTACAGGTAGAATATCGCTCCATTTTGCCTGATTTAGATTACAAGATCTACGAACTAAGGCATACATCAATCGCAACATAATTAAGTTTTTTACAGTATCTAGTTTGACTAATTGGGATTCAAAGTTATCAATGTTTTCATTTAATTTGTATAATTTTTCTTTTATATACCTTGAAAGTTCACGCTCAAAAGATTGTACTTCAAATTCACTCAGAGAGCCTTTTTCAATATCATATGGGTTTGATTTTGAATGTGGTTTGACGTAATTATCTTCTACCCAATTACAAGCATCGTTATATAAAGTATTGTTGATTTTTATCAATTGATTTAGCAATATTTTTAGAGATTTACGCTGGTAGTCCAGCATTATTGGCCAAACGCCTTCGATTTCTGGTTTTGAAAGAGCTGATAAAGGGAGTGTATTGAGAGCTGTTCGAATATCATTTCTTAATGTATTTGCAGATCTGGTCTTTGCTAATGCTGCTAAAGCAAACCTAATATGACATTGCAATTCATCACTCCAGTCTTTTGTGTGGAAAAAGCCAATTGTAAGTTGCTGGCCATTTTCTCCTTCACCGTTTAACAGCCATGAGTCATTAAAGCAGTTAAAGGGAAATCCATCACGAGATACAAATTTGGCGCGATCACCATGTTGATCTTTCCAAGCCTGCAATTTTTTTATGATATCAACCTGCTGCTGCACCTTAGGGGAAATACTTACGCTCATACTTATTCTCCTTCCTCATCAACTGCTGCTGCCATTTTCTCTTGACGTAATCTGTTAAATTCTTGTGCTTGTTTGTAAATTTTATAGCGATTGTATTTTTCAGCCATATGTGAGTCACGGGACCAACCCATCAGGTATTTACGCATTTTTTCAACCTCGTCATGGCTTAACTTTTGTTCTTCTGCAATTTCCGTAAGAATTTCGTTGAATTTATGACGTAATAAGTGACAATGAATTTTATAACCTATCACTTTTGATAATTTGTCAAAAATTTTATCAATAGAAGATAGGCTCAATGGTTCACCAGCCGTGCCTTTAGAGTTATTTTCCGTGATAAAAACAAATTCATGTTGATTAGATTTAGGGTACTGAGTGCGTTCTTCATTAATGTAGCGCTCAATTTCAATCATCAGTAATGTAGGGACTTGTGATAGGTGACTATCTGTTTTCGTTTCTGGTACAAATTTTCGACTGTCAGAAGGATCGTTTGGGCGTTTGACGATAGATATTTCTTCAAACGTCCCTTCAAATTTCATATCACTTATTTTAAGGCTTGCATGGTCACCTCTACGATTTCCAGTTTCAATATAAAGACTAACCATCAAATAGTTACGAAACTTTGATCGCTTAAAAGGATTTTTTGGTGAATCAACCCTAATAATATCCAATAATTCATTAAAGGCAAGGGTTGGAAGCGGGGATTCTGCCTCGCCTACGCACTCAGTTTCAAAATCTTTGATCCTACTAAGGCTTTCAGTTAAGAAATCCTTTGCGAGATCGTAACGATACCGTACATCAGCACATACTAAATTATCAGCGTGAACATGCGTAAACATGAATAATAAAAAATCTCTAAACCGCTTTATTTTGTTTTTGGCTGTGCTTGCTCTTGCTAATCCTGCTGCTACTCGACCAGAATGCATTGCATTCTCTATCGATTTATCACTATGTATATTGATATTAACAACGTTACTAAGATCGCTCTGTGATTTATATTTGCAGAAATTAAAGAAGGCTTCTAGTTCAGCAATTCCAAAGAAACTTCCTGAATAAACACGTTCTTCAATGTTAATTCCCTTACCATTAAAATACTCAAGTACAAGCTTCAGTTGTTTCGCGTATTGATGTATTGAATTAAACTTTCTTCCTGATAGATGTATAGTTAAATAATTACTAACCCAAGGGCTTACTGGTATATAGTCAGGTGTACATATATTAACGAAAGGTTTATTTTTGTTAGCTCGATCTTTGCCTACATAAACAAAAATATTTCCTTTATATACTTTATTACCCACTTGACTACTTCCTTTACAAATTTTGAGATAAGATATCGGATATGTAAATTATAGTATAAAAATAATATTGTAAAAGAATATTTTAGATAAGGTGATGTTTTCAGGGGAAATGGTGGATGGTATTGTGTTTACGTTTTTTTCTTTCTAGATAGCTTCATGCTGTTCAGCAACGTACCACTGTAAAAAGTTAAAAGTAGAATAGTCTTGATTAGTAAAGGCTTGGTGCGCC
>CAKZQF010000002.1 GCA_937139475.1 uncultured Gammaproteobacteria bacterium
CATAGTGTCACCTAAAGTTTTATGAGGTGCATGATAACACCTCTAATTAGGTGGCCAAATTAACTATGCCACTACACATAGCGCCTTTCGGACAAAATAAGCCAGCTTCTCTCAAGCGCATACCAAACTCTCGCGCAAAAGCTAAAGCTAGCTTCGCCTCCACCGACTGGAGTCGTGAACTAGCTAGTTCATATGTTTGCCTATCTAACGATAGAGGGACTGTATCGCGTATATGGCTGCGCTCACCAACTAGTGAAGAAGGAGACACCTTCAGTTTGCGATCACCACGCATAGTTGAAATTACAACGTTAATTGATGACAACTGATTCTGGGCATAGCTCACCGACTTCAAGCCTGAGTCAACTTGGCGAGATAGTTCCCGAGCATACGACGAAATAGTATCTTCAGTAATTTTTCGAGCATCATTCACTCCTTGTTGCTTGCACCAATCAGCAAACTGCTTGAACCTCGCCCCATGACTCGCTCTGGTTGCATACTTTCCTTCTCCATAGCGATCTTGAATTGCTTGTTTACCAGCGAAAGCCAACTGCTTTCCATAGCCAAAGTTCCTGCTGTTATGTGTATTGTGTTTTTTCATGTTTTCCCCTGATTATGGTTAGTAATAAACCGTGTTTGTTATGGGACGGTCGACCCTACATGAAAGCATTGAAGGCGATACGCTGGCTTACCTGTTTTAAGGGGCTAAGCTGATGAAAACAATACTCCGTTATTGTTTATCATCCGTATCTCATCGAACTTAAAAGTGTGTTTTGCATATCGCAGAAATTGCTGCATGCAAATTGCTGAACTTCAAGTTCCGTGTGGATTTCCAGCCAATGCTCGTCGCTGTAAACCCTGTCTGTCTCTATTTATGCCGCTCCGCGACAATAGAGACAGACTCGGACACATCATTCATAAATCACTTGCTCACCGCCCATTTGAAAAAAAAAAATTGAAGGCGCAAATTGGGAGATGAGAGTTGTGAAATGTGATGGTGCGAGATTAATTACGAAACCTAATCGACCGTACTTTTCCGCTGCAAATGCCGCGCAAACCCTAACGATAGACAGTAACTACCGCAGCAATATTGTTTAAACTCTGTTTGCTAAATTGCAGAGCAACAGTTCTCTGTTAACGATTAATTGAGTGTATTTTATGCTGAAGGTAGGGTCTCTGAAGGTAAAAACGCCCTGTTTTTACTAGGCAATTTGAATCGCTGATAAATGAGGTATGTCGTACAAACAAAAAAGCGATCCGAAGATCGCTAATATTGCCAAATGTTTACGGCTCTTGGTTGCCAACTTATGAAGCTCCAAACTCTTTTAGCGGTGTTTGGATGCCGCCTCGTGTTATTTAATTAAACGAGAATCCAACAGTCGTCGAAGCAAAAGCGACAACAAACTGTATGAACACATAATATAGTGAAGCTTGTTAAGCCCCCTTTCAAAACAATAGCGAATAGTGCCCTCTTTCAAAATAAACCCTGAAGTTCATTTTAGGTATACCTAAAGCGCACTTAACAAATACAAGTGCAGTAATACTAGAAAAACCACTTAAAGTGCACCACCGTTAAGGCACTACTTAAAATGAACTGGTAAATAATATGACATATCGAATTTATGGTTACTTACGTGCTTCCACCAACGAACAAGATGCAATGCGTTCACAAGCCGAACTACAAAGCTTCGCTGAAAGCCTCGGCAGTAAAGTTTGCTCTTGGTTTAGCGAAAACGAAAGCGGTGCCAAGTTAAACCGCCCAGAGCTCTTTAAACTTTTAGACATCGCTGCCGCCGGCGATGTGCTGCTCGTCGAACATGTTGACCGTATTAGTCGATTAAACAAACAGGACTGGGAAAGCCTCAGACAAATAATTAATAACAAGCAAATTAGAATTGTCGCATTGGATTTACCAACCAGCCACCAACTGTTAAGAGCAAGCAACGATGAGTTTACAGACCGTATGCTGTCCGCTATCAACGCCATGATGCTCGACATGCTTGCAGCTATATCACGCAAAGATTATGAAGACAGACGCAAGCGTCAACAGCAAGGAATTATCAAAGCAAAGTCAGAAGGGAAGTATAAAGGCAGACCCATCAATCACCAACTACACCGAAAAATCCATGACCTTTTATCTGATGGCAAGAGTTACAGTTACATACAGGACATGCTCGGCTGCTCTCGACACACCATTAGTAAAGTTAAAAAGGCTAAAGCAACGAACGTATCGGGACTTTGTTAGTAGTAGCCGTGGGATTTTCTTTTAACCGATGTGTATTTTCCCCTTAACAGTCAAATAATGGTTACCTCGTCTTCATAAAGTCAAAATTAGATTCTTAACGGTTCTTTAACTTTTTTAGGTAAATTTCAATTATTCAAAACGGACTTTATCGTAACTAAAACTGACAGTTATACAGAATTATGGTTTAATGGCGGCATTGATAACACTTTACAATATTTCTAAATTTACTAATTGCTTAAAACAAAAGCGGGATGCTTTTTACCTTTCGCTAGATAAGGCTTTCACGGAGACCTAATAGAATGCCAATGCCTACTGCTGCACCTGAATATGACTCTGATATTGAACAAATAACAGCTCGGGGGGTTTCATTTTCTAATGAGCAGTTAAAAGAGATGCTTTCTGGCCCCGTGAAAGACATCCTCCTAGATACTACAGGGAATAAAGAAATCGAGGAGCTATTAGCTGGATTGGCGACCACCGATTTCGCAAACGCTGAGCTTCAAACTATACTGGAAGAAGAGCAAGTCTTTGAAGACTGGTTAGTTGGCGAAGCTATAGCAGAAGCATTTACCATTCATATTGGGGATTGCTTCTATCCTTGGCCTACTTCTAGGGATTTAAAAAACCCCAATGCGAGTCCCGCCGGCTGCGACTTAACAGGTTTTCAATCTGATGATTTGGACGGTGAAAAGTCTTATAGGTTTAGTTTTGGTGAAGTGAAAACATCTTATGATAAGAACTGTCCACCTAGCGTAATGACAAGCTTAGGTAAACAATTATTCAATCTGAGAGATGATAAGGCAGTTAAAAGTGGGCTAGTTAAATACCTTACAAGGCATGCAATGGGCAAGGATTGGGAAGATAAGTTCAAATTAGCTGTTACAAGATACCTTCAGTCACAAGGCTCAGATATAGCTATATATGGGCTGTTAGTTAGAGATACTAAACCAGAGCCAGCAGACATTAAAGGTAAGGCCAAAGCGTTATCAGAAAAATGTCCACGGACAACTTCTATAGCTTTATACGCAATTTACCTTCCAGACAATAGTATTCGAAAGTTGCCTGAACTGTTCGATAAAGTCGTTAGTAATGAGGACTAAATATGACTATCTCATTACATGACTTAGAATTAGTTGAACAACATTGGTCAGTTCAATCTCTTTCTAAGGAACTAAGAAGAAGCGCACAAGACATTGCTGATAAAAGAATTGTAAAACTTTCTGTTGGTCAAATCCTTCAACAAGAAGGGGATGACTCTTTTGATGTCTCTACAATAGAGCAAGTTGCGACGGCATATGAATTAGCTGCTATTGAAGGCATATCAGTATTGCTTCGTCCTACAACTAGTCAAGAGAAAAAGACAGTTCAAACCATTGCTCAGGCTGGAGCGTACAAAGCATTTGGCCTTTTAAGAGTACTCCCGATCCCTGAGGAGACAGATCAGAGAATATTTCATGTGTTACACCTTTCTGGTTTAGCTTATACAGGCGAGAGATGGACAGATCTTAAAAGATGGTTTGAGGAACAGCCCAAAACTATAGAAATCCCCTCTGTTGCTGACGCTACTTGGGACAAACGTTTATTATACCGGCTGTACGACTGTTGGATTCGCTTGCTCAGAAAAAACCGATGGGATGACTTAGAGCAAATATCTGAAATCGTTTTAGGGCTAAGAAGAGACCAAGCGGAATTTGAAGCCAAAATGATGGATGGCCTTCAAGGCTCTTATGGGCAAGCTATAGCATTACGGTTAATCTCTTTGTATCACTTAGCTAAAGCGACAGAGAGGCTTGCTCTTTACATGCTTCAAGGAGAGCCAGTTGCAATAACTAGTGAACTAGACCAACATTTTGAGGCGGCATTGAAAGCATCAAGGGCGTGCGGTGACTCTCAATTAGAAATGGTACTAAGCTGGTTGCACTTATCTAGCCGAAAAATGGCTTCGGGCTCCCTTTGGTGGGTTGCTCATGCGGTAAACTCTAGAGTTACTAAATTTGTAAACCATATAACAAAGCATAGAAGCATATTTGAGCTTTTACCTCCACAACGAGTTGCACTTCAAGAGCAAGGCCTTTTAGATCAAGCTAGCCGAGCGGTTATTGTTGATATGCCAACATCCGGAGGCAAAACCCAACTAGCACAATTTAGAATTCTTCAGGCTTTGAATCAATTCTCTCACGATGATGGCTGGGTTGCGTATGTGGCACCTACTAGAGCTTTAGTGTCTCAAGTAACAAGAAGGTTAAGAGCTGATTTTGAGCCTTTAGGTGTGCATGTTGAGCATTTAACAGGGGCGATTGAGGTTGACTCTTTCGAAGATTCATTACTTCAGAAGAAGTCTGCTTTTCAAGTCTTAGTTGTAACACCTGAAAAGCTCCAACTTGTTATGCGCAACAAAAAAATTGAACGACCTTTAGCGCTTGTTGTTATGGATGAAGCACATAATATTGAAGACAAGGAACGCGGGTTAAGAATAGAGTTGTTACTCGCAACAATTAAACAAGAGTCCCAGCGCGCAAACTTTCTTTTACTTATGCCTTTCGTTCCTAATGCTGAAGACTTAGCCCAATGGTTAGCTGCTGATAGCGGTAAATCTATAAGCCTGTCGACTACAGCTTGGCAACCCAATGAACGGATTGTTGGTATGTTTGATATTCATAAAGGAGCGAAAAGAGGAGATTGGAATCTCAAATTTGAAACATTGACGACTACGCAGAGAACGATCAATTTAAAAGGGGTTCATAAGGTTGATGGTAATAGACCTTTAGCCCAGCTTAATTACTCCCAAGCGAAAACCATTTCGGCACAAGCTGTAGCGATGGCAAAGGTTTTCTCTAAAAGAGGAACTAGCATAGCGGTAGCCCAGAAAATTCCCGATGTTTGGAGTATAGCTCGCAAGGTTGCAGATGCTTTGGAGCCGTTGGACCACATTCATGAAGATATAGTTCTAGTACAAAAATTCTTAGCTACAGAAGTCAGCCCTGATTTTGAATTAATAGGCATGTTAGAGAAAGGAGTTGTTGTTCACCACGCAGGTATTCCAGCAGAGGCACTAACTCTTATTGAATGGTTAACAGAGTCAGGGCTAGTAAAAGTAATGTGTGCTACAACGACGATCGCACAAGGTCTAAATTTCCCTGTATCATCTGTTTTCTTGGCTACGACAAAGTTTCCCTATGGTGTAAAGATGTCAGTTCGAGCATTCTGGAATCTGGCAGGAAGAGCGGGCCGAATTGGCCATGATAGTGTTGGGGTTGTCGGTATTGCTGCTGGTAATAACCCAAATGAAGTTAGAAAATTTGTTAGTGACGCTACTGGCGCATTAATTTCCCGACTAGAATCCTTACTTGACGAGCTAGAAGAAGTCGGAAATTTAAATGATCTCACATCCATTATAATGCAGGATCAATGGGCAGACTTTAGAAGCTATATAGCCCATCTCTGGAATGAAAAGCAAAACCTTGATTTAGTTATTAGTGAAGCAGAGTTGACCTTAAGAAATACTTTTGGTTTTGGTTCCTTACGCTCCAAGTCAGATGCTTCATCAGAAAATAAAGCTGAAGCCCTATTGGATGCAACTCGTAGCTATGTTCGAGTATTAGCTGAGCACCCCGAAAATGCAACTTTAGCTGATGCCACAGGCTTTTCACCAGAAGGAGCGAGAACCGCACTATTTGAACTAAAAGGGTTAGAAAACAAACTAACTATTGATGACTGGAAGCCTAGCAGTTTATTTGGCGAAAATGGTAACTCTAAGCTTCCCAGCCTAATGGGAATAATGACCCGTTTACCCCAGCTACAAAGAGGGCTAGAAGACCTAAAAGGTAGCGGGAACGGCCAGAGAAAACTAGCCGATATAACCAATGCATGGGTTTCAGGTAAAAGTTTAGCAGACATAGCTAATAATCATTTCACAGGTACCAATCTGACAGAAAAAATATCTAAAGCGTGTAAAGCAGTTTATAGAGACCTAGCCAATAATGGCGCATGGGGTTTGTCAGCTTTAAGTAAAATTCCTGGAGCAGGTATTAACTTTGAAACTATATCTGAAGAGGACAAAAGAAAATTAAATAACTTACCAGCTATGCTATATCACGGCGTTCGCAGCGAGGAAGCTGTTTTGATGAGAATGAGTGCAGTTCCTCGAAGTATTGCAGAGCCAGCAGGAATAGCATTCAAGAAGCAAAACGATATAAATTCTGTTTCGCCAAAAGATGTATCAAACTACCTGAAGTCACTCAAACCAAGCGACTGGGATGCTTTTAGAGACTCAAATTCAAAGATGTCAGGTAGTGACTATAACAAGGTTTGGAGAAAGCTTTCAGGGCTCTAGTTTGATATAAGCGGATACCCACTATTTAAGTGAATTAGTTCGAGTGGAGTCTCTATATACACCGCACCTATCATAAAGAATGTAATAGTTACGTCAGAGTGTCGCGTACCTATAGTACTTTGTAATAGAAAAACACAAAAAGCAGCCCTAAAGCTGCTTTTGCGCCCACCCTCATTGAGGTCTGAGTAGCAAGTTACTTTTAGCGATACTTGCTTAAAACCGCCTTACGTTTAACGTAAGAATAAAATACAGCCATCGATTACCAACTCAAGTTAGCCTTACTTTGGGTCAACAAACTGTACGCATTCATAATACGCCAAACCTTCACGTTAACTCGTCAAAACGAATGCTTTCTTAACTTGCTTTCGACAGCCTAAATAAAACTGAATGCATTATCTATTGAGCTTCGTACCTGCTCTACGTTTGTGTGGGCATAGATCATAGTGTGCTTGAGTGACGTATGACAAAGCGCTTTTGAGACCACACTGATGTCGGCACCTGACTGAATTTGCCAAGTCGCAAAGGTTCGTCTCAAGTCGTGCGGCCTAGGTCTGATATTTGGGTTTTCGTGATATAGCCCCGCACTTTTTATGGCAGACTTCCAAACGGGGTCACCACCAGTTATATAACCATATTTTGAACGCTTGGAAGCAAAAACAAACGGGGAATTTTGTGCTGTCTGTTTTCGTCTAGTCAGCAATTCAATAATATGGCTGTGCAAAGGAATCTGGTAAGTTTTGCTTGTCTTCGTATTGGTTGCTGGTATCAACCACTGGCAGCTCGAGAAATCAATTTCAAACCACTTCATCATCTTTACATTCGAGAGCCTCGCGCCAGTAAACAAGGCAACTCGGTAAATATCAGCAACGTCTTGATTAGGTTCCTTGCCGAGCGATAGCAATAACCGCTTAGCTTCCTCTTGGGTCAAATATCGACTGCGCTGGACTTCCGTCATTTTATTAATTCCGATGAACGGGTTTGCTAACACATTGAGGTCATCTTCGTACTCAATTACGTAATTGAATGCTGACTTGATTGCCGTTAGGCAGCGATTATGAACGGAGTAACCCAGCCCCTCCATTTCGAAGAATAAATTTCTGGCAGCCTTTCTTGTCAGTTCTTCGATTGGTTTATTACCTATTCTTGGCTTTAAGTGCTTTCGATAAGACACTTCGAGAGCATGGGTACGCCCTGCGACCGTACTCCTTGCGACCAGCTCATTCTCCCGATAAAGATTAAAAATGTCATTTACAGTAAGACCAGCCCCCTTTTCTAACCTTTTCCCTGTTTTTAAGTTAATAAAGCTCACTGCTCGGCTTCTAGCATCATCAACGGTTAAGCTATCAGCGTCACCTAATTTGTAGTTAATAGGCTGGTTGCTTACTTGAAATCGAACATAGAAGGTTTTTGTGCCTGATGGAGTCACCGTAACCTTTAAATGACTTAGAGACTGATCTGAATAAGTCTTCGTTTTATCTTGCGCTACTAACGATTTAATGCGACGATTTGTGAACTTGAAGTTAGTTGTTCCATTCATTTTTTTACACCCTTTTTTACACATGAGAAAAGTGTAAAAAAATGCAAAAAAGCCTTACAAATGGGGCTTTAGGTAGGCTCCAAACCCGCATTCCACTGTGATTCATATTCACGGAGGGGCCACCATTTTTCCCACACAAATCTTGAATTTACCTCAGACCGTCCGACTTATGGAATTTTGGTTTCAGCCAGATTCAAATTCAATCATTGTTAATTGTCAGTGCAAGAGTCACAAAGCTTCCACCTTTTACACCAAGCATTTCAGCGAAAGTAATCACTAAACATAATTAGCAATCAATACCCAAGCAGTGATCGTTACTTTAAACTTGCTCATGTCTCTGTTGAGCCAAGCAGAGCAAAAAAACAAAACCTTGTCATTACTTACCTCACGTTTAAGCTAATCTATGAATAAAGTGATGAAAAAGGTTTAATTTAAACCTATCTCATTCCACCACACATATCGAGTTGCAGTGAAATACCATGCAAACTGAGCTTGGCTCTAGCGATGTCCTTTCAAGTTAAATTTTACGTTGCAGAATTTCTTGGGCTTTATCGACGTATTTTCCTTTTTTGTTAACCTTTAGATAATATGCAGCCATTTCATGGGCTCTTTTTATCTTACCTAAAGCGTTAGCCGACACTGCGTAATGGTAATAGAACGATTCTGGCATAGTTAATTTTAACCGCCACAGTTTGTCATAATTGGCTAATACCGCCCGTTGGTTGCCGCTTTTTAAGTTATCCCGAATGGCTTTTAAATAGATTTCTTTTCTTTGCTTTACGGGCAACCATCGCACTTGATATAAATTAAGTTTATCAACTAGTTCTTCTCTTAGATTGTAGTTGTTGTTTAACGCATAGTTTTCATAATTCAATTGGGCATTTACTCTTGCTGAAATTGGTTTTTCAGGCATAGACTCAAGCACCTTTTTGAGATTAAAACGGAAAACACCATCTTTTACCGCGACCTCGACTGGTTTAAGTTCAAAAGGCCCCTCCTTTGAATATCCTGTAACTATAGCTGTACCGTAAAGTCCATATTCCTCAAACAGCTCAGTAACAGATTTAACCTTATCGGTAAATTTTTCGTTACGGCTTCTTTCCTTAGACCTTCTCCACTTACCGTTAGAGCCAAAACAATGCCCCTTCTGATCAATACTGCAAACAGCCAAACCAATAGGGTTGACTATCATCGATAAGTCTGCGTCTTTGTTGCGTTGATAGAGGTCGACGTAGCGCTCATACTCGATTTCCCGCACGTCGAACGTCCGATTGACCTGTAGAGAAAACACATCATTGTAAAGGTTAGGCTTGGTAAAGGCGATGCCCTTTGTCGCTATACGCTTCGCATCATCCTTGTGCTCCCATTTATACCCTTTCCCTAACACTTCAACTTTATGAATATTGTGCACTGTGCCACACCCTGACAACAAAAATAATGCCACCGTAGCTACGAACAAAAAGTTTTTCTGATTCATCTCAATCCTTAATTATTGTTGAGTGTAGATAAACAAAATTTATTACCAGTATAGACTTTTTTAAATGAGGTCTCGCCTATACGCTTACCGTTAATATTCAGCTTTCTTTTCGTCACGCCGTTGATACCACTAATATTACAACCTTTGCCTCTTATCACCTCAGTAATGTTTTCAGAGAACCCTTTCAGTTTGCCGGTGCTACGGTCTCTTATCTTGCTAAGAGCTCCGGGAGACTGGTATAACACTTTGCCAAGGTGATTAAGCAATACTGTGCCCCGCCTTCTGGAAACATAATAGTTGTCAGCGCCAGCTTTACTTAACTTCCCCCGTTTAGCTAATGCTCTGCCACCTTCGAATTCATCTACGCCGACATATTGGGCTGACACTACTATTTTTCCGCTAGTGTTTTTATAGCCCCAATAGCCGTTATTTCCCTTGAAAGGCGTCAGCGATATATCACAATGCGTCATCTGTTTAATAAACGTAGCTGGCCAAGCGGCGCTATTATTTAATTCAATAATTTTTTCATCAGATAAACAGCTATTATTCTTTTTCAGTAAACGAGATATTCGCTGCGAAGTCTTTAATGTAGGAGTTTGGCTGCTAATCAGTTGCTGTTTTTTGATTACAGCAATATTGTTGCTATGTTCCACCTCTTTCTTAGCGCCCGAAATCATGGCATCAAATAGATCATCATCCAACGCTTCGCTGTCAACTAATGCTTGTTGGCTGACCGACGACTGACCTTGTTGCTTTGCCGATTGCTTTTGTTGTGTTATCAACTTCTGTTGATTAAGCCAGCGTTTAACTGGTGCTAGATTAATTTTGGCCGCTGCGATCTTGAGCGTTTTTCGGTTTGATTGATGCCATTCTGGAAACCCATTGTCCAATAACTCTCTTGTGATTGCTTTTGCTTCGGCTTCGTCAGCGTAACCTCCAGTATTCTTGTCTCTCCCCATATAAGAGGCATAACGATACATTTTGTGCCAAGCAGGGCTTCCAGGTACATTGAAGCTGGCCTTACCGCTGGCTGAAGGGTAAAAAACGCCAGGATCACAAAGTAAATATTTTTCATCTTGGGTTGGAAACGCTAGTTTTACTTGGTAAAGATACACCTCATCAAGTACCTTTTTCGGTATCGTTTGCAACATCACTGTTTGCCTATCAATCATGCCAATAGATTCGAGCTGCCAACTGGCATTACAAACAATTACAGGCTCACCAAAAAGCAGCGAGGCACTGACATTTATGCTTATTAGCTTAATATTGATCACACTTGAGGGTGTGCCCTCCTTACCCTCTTTAACCACATAATGATGCTCTCGATAATCAGCTGACACAGCATTTACATTCTTTCCACTGACAGCATAGCTACTATTGCTATTCCCCAACAAAGTAACTGACAAGAAAGCTAACACCTTCAATAATTTCATAAATATTCAATCCCAAGGTAATCCATTCCAGTGGAAAGCAAATATACAGTATAAAAAATAGTTGAACAAATCACTGATGGTCCAAATACAACAGCAGCTTTTCTTCGAGTGCATTCGTCTGCCTGTCAGTGCTTCTATTTTTAAAATTGCTCACTACCTATCTAACTTATTTGCTTCAAACGAAATATAAAGAGGATGAGGTATGGAAGGCGAACCATTCTCTTTCCTCTGCGCTCCCTTTCCTCCGCAGAAATCTGGGTATCTTATATGAAGATCCACAAGGCAACCTAGAGAGGAACCTATGACCTTCAACATCATCAAGAAAGCCCAATGCGGCAAAGTATCAAATCCCGACAAACCAACCCTGACCTACAACATCGGCCACGACACCGACACCAAGGACTTTCAATTTCGCATCACCGACAACAGCGGCGGCGGCTTCTTTTCGCACGAATGGATAGGATTGTTATCCATCGCCCTGACGGTGGAAAACAGTGGCGCGTTCAACGCCAACATATTCACCGAACTGTTCGAGTCCAAGAGTGCCAACAATTCAGGCTTCCTGGCGGCGGCCCTCAAAGCTGAAAAGCTATTACTCCCCCACAGGGACACCAAACGCCTGCACAAATTTGGCAACGTTGAGGCATTCAAGAAGTCGATGCAAAAGCTGCTCAAAGTTAGCTTGCCCGATGAAGTTGCGGAACGGGAAGCCGCGAAAGAAGCGAAACGCATAGAGCTTGAGAAGAAGCTCAAATCGGTCAAAAAGTCCAACGAAACACCCACCGCCAAATAGCCCGTTCGGGCACTTCACTTTACACAAAGGTCCCTTTAACGAAATTCGACGCATCGTTTCGGGGCCCAACATGGGGTTAAGTTCAAATTCAATCATTGTTTATCGGTGCATAACTCAATAAGAATGGTCACTGATTTTTCGATGAGAGACGCTGCCTTTCATGGGCTAGCGCGAATGCCTGATGATATTCCCGTGATATCAGCATAAACCAGCAGATTATGCGCGATTAATCTACCCTGTCGATGGTGGAGGAATTTTTGAAGCCTTTCTAGAGGTTAGGTTCACTATTGGCGTTGAACTTTTTATAGGTAAACTAACTAGTTTTTTATTGTGCAATACTCGTCATATTTCTTCCACCTTGTTTGGACTTGTACAAAGCTTGGTCCGACTTTTCTAACCAGTGCTGAGGCGTTTCAATTCCCTCAGAAAGAGCACAAATACCTAAACTTACGGTAAATTTGATCTCGATTCCTTGATAGTTCACTGTTAGCTCTTCAATATATTTTCGCAGTCGCTCCGAAAATATTTTTGCCTGCTCTTCATTTGCCTGACTTAACAACACTACGAATTCTTCTCCGCCGTAACGTCCGCAAATATCTACATCACGCGCGCACATTTTTAGTGCTGCTGCGCACTGTCTAATGACTTCATCCCCGGCCTGATGTCCGTGAGTATCATTAATATTTTTAAAATGATCGATATCAAAGATTACCAAGCTAGTATCTTTCTTATAACGCTGATAATGAGCAAACTCGGTCTCTTGTCTTTCTTGCCAGTAACCGCGGTTGTTTAGTCCTGTTAATCTGTCTGTACGACTTAACTTTTCAAGTTGTTCATTAGCCGAACTTAAAGCGTTACGATTAGTTGCGATATCCGTCACGTCGTATACGATGATGCAGACATTTTCTACTTTTCCAGTTGTTGAGACAATTGGAAATATTGAAATGTTTTGATACATAAACTCGGCAACCCCAGTGATGGGACGGTAGTTTTTAAACTTAAAAATATAAGGGCGCTGTTCCCATATACTAAATGCTCTGATCTTTGATTGAAAAACAGATTCAAGCTTGTGCTGAAACCAGTCTTTCTCAATTTCAGGAAACAATTCAAACAAGTTTTGGTTGCGCGTGCTACTGGCCATTAATCCACTGTGGTTTTCCATAAAAGAATTCCAAAGCTGCACTTCATTGTTCTGATTCAAAACCACAAGTCCAACGTCAATGTTTTGCAGAATATCCATCATCCAATGGAATTCTCTTAATTGCTCAATATTATTCATCATCTTCTACCAAGTAACTTAATCTTTGACGTAAAGCTTCAATACTATCTTCAGTAAACAGTAATAGTAGGTCACAGTTAATTGCTTCATTCTCAATTTTATAATTGATTTCAATTGAAAGTGTTTTATCCCAGTGCTTTACGTTTTTCGAAAGTAACTCAGGCACTTTAATATGCTGACCTAATACGACGGGATGCCCTTGACTAAAGCTAATATTGAGTTGATCCGATATACCTTGCAAGCATGCACCAACGATGATGTTTGATATATCCATTAAAAGTTCTAGTTCGAGGTTTTCGTTGAGTTCACCCCTGTATTTCATCAGCTTGGCTATGCTCCCAAAGCTAGAGTCATTAAAAACCAATAGCGCTTCACCTGCGACCCCTGGCCCAATAAACCCCTGACAAACGGATGAAACTGTTTGTTCTTGAGCTGCGAATTGCAGAGCCATTTCTAACTCAGCAAGCTCAATATGGTTAACTTTTGGAATTGGTAGTTCTATAAAGGCGTTAAGGAGTCGTGCGAGTAAATCTCCCGCTCTGCCCATTGCTACATTAGCGACTTCTTGACAGGCATCTAAGAAGAGTTTTTCATTACTTAATAGGCTATCTGAAGCAAGCGATTGAAATGACTCTGTAGAACGTTTTTGCTTGGTGCTTGCCTGCTTGGGCTCATAATATCCAGAATCAAGGAGAGTATCTAACAAAGTATCTTGGCTAATCGGCTTCTTTATGAAATAAAGTGCGCCTAAGCCCAAAATACGCTCTTGTGCAGTCGGCTGAATATCTCCGGACACAACAATAACGGTGACATCGAGTGACTGCTCATTGATTTCTTCTAGCGTTTCGTAGCCATCCATAATGGGCATATTTAAATCGAGAAACATAAGCGATGGCGCTTCTTTCACGATGACTTCAAGTGCTTCCCTACCGTCTTCAGCAAACAGAACCTCGACATCCCACTCTTTAGGCAAGCTACGCGAAAGCTGCATTCTTGCCATCCTAGAATCATCGCATATCAGGATTTTTGTTGTCATGAGTTGTCTGTCAAGTTTGTAGTTTCTGTCATTGCTTTGTACTGGGCTTATGGGGCTCTGTGCGCTAGATTGTAGCAAATTGACACGATAAATACAGTTTAAACACAAGACGTTATCTCAAGCACCTGGGGGAGAGAAATTAACGAAATAGTTCATGTGCTCTGGCATTATTGTTTAACCATCGCAACTTATCCGGTCAGGTTTCTGTACAAATTAGCGCTGGGACAAGCACATTTTAGAACACAAACTAACACGGCTGAAAAGATACAATCCTCAGCCCATGCAATTTCCAACTATACTTAACTACTATATCTATATCGTAAATTGAACCTTTAGTATAAAGGCTAAGTTTGCAGGGGACTCATGTGGAAATCCGAAACTGTATTATTAAATTTAAATGCGAAATGACTTGGGATGTGTTGTTAGAAACTGATCA
>CAKZQF010000003.1 GCA_937139475.1 uncultured Gammaproteobacteria bacterium
TGTAGGTTTCATAAATCCACCCATCGGGTGATGTATAAAATTCTGAGGCCATAATATTGAGTAAACTCCAAAACGCTTATCTTTATTCACGAGTATCCAACGTTGATGCAGCAAAACACGGAGAAGGGTTACGACGCCAACAGGAAAAAGCCAAAGACTGGCTTAAAAATTATCCCAATTATAAGCTATCCGACAAAGTGTTTGTAGATGCTGGCAAATCCGGTTATCACGGGGCCAATCTAGACCCTCAAGCTGGCTTAGGCTCATTTCTGGAAGCATGTGAACGTGGCATCGTGTTACCCGGCAGTCTACTTTGTGTTGAACTGGTCGATAGATTAGGCCGCCTACCTCCACGTCAGGCCAAAAACCTTTTCAATAAAATTCTTGATTACGGTATCTCTGTCGCCATCGTGAAATGGAATCTCATCGTTGATGCGTTCTCGAATAACGATGATTTATCCAGCGACCTACTACTTACCGTAGGTTTTCACCTTGCCTATATGGAAAGTAAACAAAAGAGTGAACGTATTAGGGCAACTCATGCCATTCGTAGACAAGTCGCACTTAGTGGAGGGAAAAAGCGTACTGCTGTAGCCCCTGCTTGGTTGAGACTGTCTGACGACAGGTCAACATTCACGGTAATCAAAAGCAGAGCCGAGCTTATCCAAAAAATTTATCAACTAAAGTTAGGTGGTAAAGGCGCAAACATTATTGCCCGAGAATTCAATGAACAAGGTATACCAACATTCTCCGGTAAGCCCAAATGGAGTAAAACAACCATCAATACCTACCTACGCACTACCGCCGTGCTGGGTCACTTTCAAGCTCACACTGTGACCATGGTCAATGGAAAACGGGTTTATACAAAGTCTGGCGATGTGAACACTGACTACTACCCAGAAATAATTGACGAAAGTATTTTCTACCAAGTTCAGTCCACATTTAAAAACAACAACGCCGGAAGATTCGGCAATTTTCAAAATTTATTTCGGGGAATGACGAAATGTGACCTATGTGGCAGCACCATGTCATGGACTCGTTCGCCATCAAGTACCGGCATTCCAAATTTCTATTTAAGGTGCACTAATGTGTATTTAAAAAAGCTATGCTCCAAACCATCTGTGAAATACGAGGCATTTGAAGACCGATTTATCGATGCTTTGTTGAACGGTGAAATATTCAAGGATTCTTTCGAATCTGAACTGTCGGAAAAATCCAAACAAGCCAAGGCCGACTTACATATTCTTCAACAACAGAAAAGCAACATTCAGGAAGCTATCACTTTGGCCTCACCGGAAGCCATCACTGAACTTGTTCCGCTACTAGACCAACTTCATCTTCAAATTAACGCTACCAAGCAATTCCTTTTCGAAAGCCAGCAGCAGATAAACAACTCACCAATTCAGGAAATCAATTCTCTGCTAAGGACATTCGATACAAAAAACCAAACTCAGCGAGAACAATTAAACCTACTTTTAAAACGAACTATCGCGACTATTAAGCCCAGCCGCGATAGTTTCACAATTGATTTTAAAAATTCCGAGAAATCATCAAAAATCAATATGATTCAATGTTGATTCATGCAATTAATCCACTTCTATTTTGTCAGCTAAGATATAACCACCTTTGCCACTTCCATAAACCATGAATTTACCAGTCACATTTATCTTTGTCTCAAGTCGCTCAAACTCAAGAAATTGCCACTTCTCCTTATCCGGCATATTGGTATAAAAAACCTCAATTGTCTCATCGCCAATTTTACTACCATATAAACCTCCACTTTTACTACGGTATGTCTGAAATGACCCTCTCTGAGTATCAATTTCTGCAATCCTTAACGGTCCGGGGTCGATTTTTAATCCATCATACTTAAATGGATTACTCAGTAGTTCTCTTATATCTACGTCGTAACCAAATTTAGCAATTTTTTCTGCTTTAATTTTGGCTTGTCTGGTCACTTCTATATCAACCTGCTCTTCATATCCAGCATCACGGAACAATTTAAGAAGTTTGTCATTTCTTAGGTATGCAGCTTCGTGTATAGCGTCATAGGTTGTTCCATCAACTTTAGCAAACGGGGTTGCTCCATGGTCAAGAAGCCACTTTACATTTTTGTCCGCATCATACTTCGCAGCTATATAAACTATAGGCTTCTTGCCATCAACATTTCCAAAAGGAGACAACGTATAAATTAAATTATATTCATCCTTAATTTTTCCATCGGCTCCCAAGAGAGCAGACAATTTTTCAGGCTCATTAGACATTGCTAGGCGCTCAATATGTTTTACCGTTTCAGGATTTTTCGCAATTACCTCTTTTCTCTCTATTGCTTGTTGCTTTTTCCTAATAGATATACGATTTAAAATATCATCTCTCTGTTCTGGGTGGCTCTCCGCGTATTCTTCGACAAAGTCGTATTCGGCTGCCGCAATTGAACGAGTAACAGCATCGTCGTACGAAAATGAGCCTCCAGCCATCACTACCAGAAAAATACCGTGTAGAACCTTACCAAACAGGGTTAGACTTTCAGAAATGAACAACATGAAAGTCGCAAAAGCAAATAAAACTACCATCACTACAAACACCCAAAACGTCGACGTTGGGAACCAAGCTGGGATGCGATACATCAACGCGGCCAGCAGGAGTGTCCAAACTAATCCTCCCCAATTAAACACTTTCATAAACACCCCCTATCCGTAAGCGACTTCTTATACTTTTTATATCCCGCAACTATATGTTCAAACCTTTCAATAACAGACGAAGTGTTAAGCATCGAACCTATGCTTGCCGCCCGAATACTCTCCACTTGGTTGTACATGAAGTTGTACACCTTTTCTGAATATTGAGGGCATTCTTTGTCAACTTTAATCGAAATGACATAGTGGAATTCTTGTTTATAAGACAATGCCTCTTTCCTTAACTTATCTTCCTTTAAATTATTCTTTTTCTTTTCTTCTTCTCGCTTTTTGTCTTCCGCTTGTTTTAAGGCGACTCTCTTCTCTCTCTCGACTCTGGCTATCTCGATTTGTTCCTCACGCGCCTTCTTATCAGCTAGCGATTTCAATTTAATAATTGTTTCATTCCAAATCCCTCGTTCATAATCCGACGACTGTTTATACTCAGCAATTGCCTCTAGATACTTCCCTTGTTGCTTATACACTCCTGCGAGCATGTGATGGACATCTACTCCACTTTTAATAAGCCCAACTATTAGCTTTTCGGCCTTTGTTAAATCATGCTGAACTCCCCAGCCATTCGAGTAACATGTCGCCATTAACCTTTCTGGAATAGCATCATTACCTTGCACTCCTTCGTTCATAGCAGCGTAGACACATGCAGTTTGATAATTCGGCGCACTCCCTTTGCCTTGCCAATAATAATTAGCAGCCCAAAAGGCCGCAGTCTGATTACCTTGGTTTGCAGATTTAACAAACAATTCCAATGCCTTATTTAAATTTGCTGGCTTCCACACCTGTCCATAGTAATAACCCAAAATTAATTGAGCACTTGCATAGCCTTGCCCAGAAGCTTCTATCAATTGCTTTTTATTCAGTTTAAAAAACTCTTCATGTGTCAACCTACTAAAGTCTTTACTAAATGAATTTGTAGACATACTGACCAGCACAACTAACAACATAAGTTTTATTTTCATTTTTACCTTCCTACGTGCATACAATAATCACCATGGACTTTTTCGAGTATTCGTATTTTTGATTGGTCATAGGTAATTTTTAAACAGTCTGTAATCATCACATCATCAGGTGGTATGCTTGCGATTACAATTAATTCATTTGTTCCTCTTAGCTTTATGACATGTTCAATTGCCCTACCTCGAATACTGCCAACAATGCGCTCAACAGGATAATTACCATCCACAAACACATGCCGTACAGCCATTATCTCCCCGTAGGTATATTGCAATTGAGTAGCAACAAAGCTTTGCTGCCCCTGTGAATAGCTACAACCTGTAATAAAAACCAATAGGAACAAATAGAACATCTTCACACTCGTTGCATGATCTGCCGATCGGCAGATCATGCCTCCATAGTTAACGAATACATGCTTTGCGGCGGAATGCTAGTAGTAACAATCCAAGTCCAGAGAAGATGCCCATTGAACCACCACCTGAAGATTTGTTACCTGCATCACCAGTTGGGCCACCACCATTGTTAGTAGTTGTGTTATTCACTGTGATAGTAACTGTGTCAGTTGTAGTTGCTTCGCCATCTGTTACGCTTAACTCGAAAGTCAGTGTAGTGTTCGCTGTCACTTCAGGAGCAGTGAACGATGGAGTTAAAGTATCCGCACCAGTTAGCGTTACTGAAGTGCCGCCTGTTTGTGACCATGTGATGGTTAGCGCATCACCATCCGCATCACTTGCTGAACCACTTAAGTTGACAGTTGCGCCCTCGTCAACAGAATGATTTTCACCAGCATCAACTACAGGAGCTTCATTACTAGGCAAATCAACACCCATGTTACGCAAAGGGCCTTCACAGTGATAAGTTGTTTCACCCGCAGTTACCACGCCGTATGCACAGTTCATCGCCTTGAAGTTGTTCACTTCATTTGATGCCAGCGCACTAATCGCGCCATCCAGTTTTGCATCAAGGCCAGCCACAGTATCGGCAGAGATAGTGCCAGTACAGGCGAAGCGATGATTCATGTCGGTTGCGGCAATGTCACAAGCAGAACCCGGCAGTTCAGTTTCCAGCACAGCTTGGATGTCTTCGGCATTGTTCGCAGTCAACAAGTCCAGATTTGGCACTTCTGTCGCAGCGAAGTCGGTCATAGTGTCGTATGCGGCAACTTGTGCATCCAGATAGGCATCGTAGTTCGCTTGCAGTGTTGCATCGGCAGACAGTTGAGCAACCAGCGCATCAAACCCAGCAATGTCACCTGCTTTACCCAACTTGTACAACTCAGTGATAGTTTCAGGCTGATTCGCATTGAGGTAATTGAAGAATAGCGCTGAGTAACGATAGAACTTAAAACCAGTATCATACGAAGATGAAAGTACATCAGAAACCGAGTAACGATTTTCACCGTCATTCACGATGTCGCGCACCATTGACTTACGCACAAGAACACCATCTTTCTGAGTTGAACCAGCGAAAAATTCAGCCGAACCTTCATCCCACCAAGTTAGACGTTCGTTTTCATAGAAGGCAGTTTCACCCCACATACCGTCGATTGTGTAACGACCGTTCAGATAGTGAACATACTCGTGACGGAACAGTTCTTCCAGCGAGTAGATGCTTTCATCCCCTGTACGTTGGTATGTATAAAAGGTGCCGTCCTGCTCAATGTAGATACCGCCGTTGTCCGTACTTAAATTAAATAGAAATGCCTGTAAATCCAGATAATCTTGATGTGTGCCATACACATACATTATTAATACTTGGTTCGGGTCGTTCGAAACCGCATCAAGGTCTTGTTTCGCACGTTTATACTGGGCTTCAACCTGCTTTGCGGCGTGATAAAGCTCTTGCACTTCAGACTCAGAGATGGCAGTGCGAACAACGAATTCACCATCATCAAAGCTGAAGGTATTCGGGAACATCTTCGCCATAACATCCTGCTCAACATCTACCCGACATATTTTCTGGGTAAATGACTCACAGATACCCAAATAATCAGCCCAGCCAATCGCGACCCTCCAAGGACTTGAGAGATACTCGCTTTGCGCCATCAGTGCATCAAATGACTTTATAGTGTCCGCTCGAACCGAATCAAAATTAAAAAATTCAGCAAGACGCGTTAATGCGCTACTCTGAACATCAGATGGGACGGTTTTTCCATACAATTCAATAAGAATCCCTTGCCATTCTGAGACTTTATCAGCCATCCGCACATCAAAGTCATTCGCTGCATATTTCATTACAGCAAAACTCGCATTATCCAAAATGTTATGCGCGATTAAATCTGGACTTCCTTTCCATTCAACATTTGGATATTGCTCAAAAAACACTTTTGCAACAGAATCATAGGTATCTACAAACAAATGCATATTATGCAAGAATGACGTGTAGAAACGAACAGCTTCGGATTGTGGCAGCTTATTCAATTCCAAAAAGTGCAGATTAGCCGAAAATGCTAATGAGGCTTCAATCAACGCTTGACTAACATCAGCATCCATAGCAAAGGTTGCTGAGTCATACCATTCATATTTGATACCATGAGTACCCGCAGCATAGGTCGTAGAGCGTACGAATTCCATCAACGAAATAGGACCATATAAATCAACCTCTGCTCCAGACCATTCACTATTTGGAACCCATGACATTGAACTGGTCTTGATAGCTTCTGCCAGTGCCAACATATTTGCTTTTGTAAATATGCTCGGAAGGTTTTGATGATATTTCGAGTCATCACCAAATAACTGCGCCGCGAAATCCGTTCCTGAAAAACACGAGAAAGCACTCCCTTTCACATAGTCAACCAACCCATTGGTAGACAGGTCAATAATATCCTCAAAAGAACACTCCGTACGCTCAATATCGGCTGATACTGAAGTAGTGGCTTTAACTGAACCATGCGATACAGCTTTCTTCAGCTTACTCTTAACTGGCACAATACTAGATGATGTAACACCAACCTCACGCACCTCGTATTGATAAAATTTATTATCGGACACATTGCTGTGCGAAAAATGATTGTAATTCACCTCTACTGCAACTGCACTCATTGACAATGATGCGAATACCGTACTTGCGATTAATAGCTTGTTATTTTTCTTAATGTTCACATTCAAACTCCATTAACGAACGACAAGAAAAATCATATACAAATCTTATGGTTAGCAATTATCAAAAATCGGACTTTAGTTTTCAAAAAATCGACTTTTTCTTAACATTCAATGGGTAATACATTTATAACGAGAGCTTGCTGAGTTATCCTTGCCATACCAAACCTACAACAATCAAAGGTCGCCAACACATGGAAAAAAGGATTTTTTGTTACACCATTTTGTTAGCGCTAACTCTGTTTATTAGCGAGACTCCGGAAGCGCAAGAACCTAACTTTTACTCTTTCTCTGTAAACAACGGACTCCCCAGTAACAACATCATAAGCTTGACTATTTCAAAAAAAGGACAACTTTATGTGGGAACCGAAAGTGGTGCCGCAATGTTTGATGGTGAAAAATTCATCCCATTTTATGCTTCAGGAAAAGAAGATGGGAGTTTAAAGGGTGGGCTGGTAGAAACGTTAATTTCATCATCTAGTGGGGATATTTGGCTTGGTTCGGGAAATGGCGGCATCAGCATTTTACATGGCGAAAACAAATTTCAATACCTAAACACTCACCTATCAAACAACAGAATTAGAGGGCTTTTTGAAGACCGTAGCGGAAACATATGGATTGGAACGGATGACGGATTAAACAAATACAACCCTAATACCAAAACACTTAAAATTTACAATACATCTGACGGCCTCAGTCACCAGTGGGTCAGACAGATTACCGAAGATAAGCAGGGTTTCATTTGGGTGGGGACTTGGGGGGGAGGGGTCAACAGAATAACCCCCGAGACCGGAGCCATTAAAGTATACAGACACGAAAAATCGAGCAAAGATTCACTTAGTGACGATATTGTATATTCCATGTTTACGGACTCCAAGGGCAATGTTTGGGCTGGAACCTTTGGCACAGTATTAAATAAATACAACAGGGACTGTGATTGCTTCCAAAGACACCCTAGCAACTTCGAAACTGTCAACAACAATAATGTAAATTACATCTGGGACATTGAAGAATTAACAGATGGCCGCCTTGTTGTCGCCACAGGCTCAGGATTGTATTTCATAACGAAAGAAGGTACTGAAAAACAATTTAATCTTATAGCCCCACTTGATAAGTCTATCACCAGACGAACAATTACTTCTGTCGTTCAATCTCCAGATGGCACCATATGGCTTGGCACACTTGGTACGGGAGTACTCAGCATTCCACCACAAGGTCTGACTTTTTTAAATATTTCACAAAGACAACCAAACGAATTGGGGGTGATAGGGAAAGGCATATTGTCAGTATCTCAAATTGATGGTGATATTTTAATTTCATCGAGCACGGGCATCTCAGCTTACAAGCAGCAGCGGAACAATCTTAGATACCTGCACGACTTATTCCCCGATATTGAAGGGCACACTATACTAAGAGGCCCCCAAAAGAATCTGTGGATAGCGTCTGGACGACAGGGGTTACACAAAATTTCCGATGGCACTACCAATGAGTTATCCAGCGACTTTTTTAACCGAGATGATGAGGCGATATTTGATATTGCGCGAGACGCCAATAGCATCTGGATTCCATCTTGGCACTCAGGAGTTTTACATTTCACACCATCAACCGGAGAAAAAACTTTCTTTAAGCTGGATAGCGCCACCCAACCAAGAATTAACGCCATATCAGTTAAAGGTGGAGATGTATGGGTAGGGGCACTTAATGGCCTTTACAAGGTTAGTCAATCCACTGGAAAATTGATTCCGCATTTAATTGAAACAAAGGATGCTCATAACCATTTAAACTCCATATACGACATACTGGATTTAGGTAGCAACCTGTGGCTGGCCACAGAGACTGGCGTTTTCAAATTTGATAAAATCACTAACACCTTTACCAAAAAATCCCCAAACAACGTAACCCTTCCATCTCAAAGCATCACTAGCGACCCATCGGGTAACATTTGGGCCACTTTAGGTAGTGATATTATTAAAATAAATGACAATAACGAGTCTTTTCAAATATTCAACGAGAGCTACCTGCCAGATAAAATTGCATTTATGGGCAACAGCATACTCTCATTACCTAGTGGTCAAATATATATTGGTGGATACGACGGCATCGTCAGTTTTGATTCAGGCAGTACTTTCAAAGATGACTTTAAACCAAGGATATACATCAACGAAGTTACTGCTGATGAGACTATTTCAATAAACAAGGGCGTCTACACCCTCAAAGGACAAGCGAATAATTTATTAATAACATTTTCTACAGACGAAGGGAGAACCCCAAAAGGTCTATCCTATGAATACAGGGTTGCTGAGTCACAGAAAAAATGGACGCCCTTCCCCCAAAATGGACAACTTTTTATAGCCTACCTACCTCAAGGTAATTACACAATAGAAACCAGAGTGAACAACGGCTTTAACACAACGTCAGACCCAGTAAAATTACACATTTCAATATCCCCACCATTTTGGAAATCCACAATAGCTTATACTGTTTATCTCTCAGTAGGAATCTTGATACTTTTATGGCTATATCGATATAGAATCAATCAACTAAAAAACAGAGAAAAGCTCCTAAACGATACTGTAAAAGCAAGAACACTTGAATTGGAAGCCCAAAAAAGCACAATTTTAGAACAATCGAAGAGGCTAACTGAAGCAACCAAGGAAAAGCAAAAGTTATTTGAAACTATATCCCACGAACTTAGAACCCCAATTACGCTGATACTTGGACCAATTAGGAGGCTATCTAAGGATTTAACGGACAAAAATGCGATTGCTACAGCAACCCTGATTGAACGTAATGCAACTCGATTGAATAGATTGGTAAATCAGTTAATGGATTTGTCACGCTCCCACGTACCGCCTCAAAAGCGAATAGAAGCAACGGACTTATCAAAGGTCGCACAAGAAGTAACGGAGACCTTCTCCCCCTACGTAAATGATGCTGGTTTAACACTTTCATCCCAAATAGGCGAAAACATATACACCACCCTCAGCAGGGATGAAGTTGAAAAGCTTCTATCAAATCTTTTATCTAACGCAATTAAGTACAACCAACCTAATGGACGCATCTCTCTCGATGTGCATAGCGATAACAGCAAAGTCATAATATCGATTTCTGATACCGGTATAGGTATTCCTGAAGAGAATATTAAAAACATTTTCACACGCTTCTACAGGGTCAACCCGGAACAAAATATAACTATTGAAGGGTCTGGCATTGGCCTATCAATCATCAAAGACATTATCGAAGGTGTTGATGGCAGCATAGAAGTGAAAAGCGAAGAAAACACAGGAAGTACATTTACTGTTACTCTACCTGCTTCTGAGCCGCTGATTTTCACCGAACAAATGCAGCAGCCTGACATTCACATTCAACACTTATCGAGCATCCCCGAAGAGACTGCCGACACACAGGAAAACCCACGGTTACTGCTCATTGATGACAACCAAGACATATTGACTTATGTGTCTTCAGTGCTGTCTGACACATACGACATTACTACCGCAATGAACGGTCAAGAAGGCATTGATATAGCGAAAACTGAGATACCTGACATTATAATATCCGATGTGATGATGCCGGGCGTTGATGGTCTAGCGCTGCTTGAAACGCTTAAAAATGATGAATTAACCAATCATATCCCAATTGTCATGTTGACGGCGAAAGGCGACGATAACAGCAAAATTACGGGTCTAAAATTAAAGGCCGACGATTACTTAGGTAAGCCTTTTAATGAAGAGGAATTAACGCTCAGACTACGGAACATCCTAGATGCGCGGGAAGTATTGAAACAGAAATTTATAGCTGAATGGAACCAGCAAGAAGAAGGAGGGAAACCAGTAACAAAGCACTCCGACTTTCTTGTCAAACTAGATAACATCATAAAGTTAAATTATGGAAATCCAGCCTTTTCAGTAAGTGAACTTGCCAAAGAAGCAGCCGTTGGTGAAAGACAACTTTTACGCAAACTGAAAGCCGAGACTAATATGGGGCCAAAAGAATATATTCGTCTGTTCAGACTGCATAAATCGACTTTGTTACTACAAGCCGGTAATACAGCATCCTATACAGCCTCAGAAGTTGGCTTCTCCTCTCTCGCTTATTTTAGCTCATGTTTCAAAGCGCAGTATGGATGCCCTCCAACTCAATATAAAAAGTAAAACGTCAAAAATGATCAGCCGATCGGCTGATCATTTTTGACGTTGACGCATTATTTACAGAGTTGCCACGATAGAGTTTTCTGACAGCGTTTTGGAGTTTACTCAATATTATGGCCTCAGAATTTTATACATCACCCGATGGGTGGATTTATGAAACCTACA
>CAKZQF010000004.1 GCA_937139475.1 uncultured Gammaproteobacteria bacterium
ACTGTGATTGTCGGCGTATCAGCTGCTAACAAGACTGATTAGCTTCAATATAGTTGCTTCATAGTGGTCTAGGGAGCGGTCAAAATCGTTTTCGGCGTAACCGTTGCGACAGGAAGTTAAATTATTCTGGTTCGAAGGGACAAAGCCTAATATAGACAACGAAAATGGGCCTAGATATCGACTGATAACTTTGTGCAAATTATTGATTAGCAGTGTAGCAAATGTTTCATTCGAAAAACCAACGCCCAAGCAGTAGAATCGAGCTACCTCTAAGCTGTTTCTTTTGTAATGCTTTAGCGAAATTAAACTGTCTTTAAGAGCACGATGTTCTTCTTTTAGCACCAGTACGTTCACCCGATGTTTTTCAGGAAATAATTCAAGTAAATTAATCTGTGCGATTGAGCAGTTGATAACGATTATGTCGGGATTTTCATCGTGAGGGACTATAGGCGGAAATACGGTTTGCTCATCGAAATTAGAGAAATACGTGGCATAGCCATGCCTTTTAAGCCCTAGTGAAATTAAAATAGCACTTTCTTTTGCATCAATATAACGACTACTCACAATTGCTATCACCGGAACCTTTGTAGCCAAATCGACTATAGAGCTAACAGGGGATTCTAATTGTAGGGTTTCATTTTTTGTTTTCATCATTAGCTCACAAAGAAAATAGCTGAGATGGCTCTGTTAATTATAATACTCCAATAAAAAAAAGGCCGTAATTCAATATTACGGCCCTGTTGTATTAGCGTTTAACTAAATTAAAATCAATACCGTCAGCTAGCCGCCGACATCAACATAACTAGTTAACTGCCGATAAGCTTAAATCGTACGCCTGAGCGTTAATGGTGCTAATTGTGATTACCGTACTATCACCTTCCAGGCTAATACTAGCAACCTCATTAACACTATTATCCAACTGCCAGCGCCCTTTAAGGGTCAATGTCACAGGCATCGCTTGGTTATTTCCCCATCTTGGCGCTTTACCCGCAAAGTTATGATCAGGATTGCTAAGGCTTAGATTAAGCTGATTATCAACCTGCTGTGCCATCACCAACAATGGTGTGTCACTAGCCAATACAAAAGAACCAGCAATCAGGGCGTTTGGCTTAAACAACACATAAGCTTCTTTTTGCTGGCCGGCAAACGAAACAACATGAGCGTCGCTATTTTGTTGCAGCACTTGGTATGGCGCTACATTAACTGTGTTGCTCGATATACCATTCTTCTTAGCCGGTTGCTCATTCATTCGCGCAGCAAAGGTGGCCATCTGACTCTTGGTGGCGTTCGGTAAAATCACATATTGATAAGAAGCATCGATCGGCGCTGCGCCATGATCAATCCAAGCCGAAGCGAAATGCCCTTGCTTGAAACTCACCAAGTTTTCACGATGATAAGGGGATGACTGCTCGCCAATTCGAACCGCAATATTGTCACCCGACTTTACAAAATAGCCGGTTCCATAAGGGTCAATTAACCAATTATCGCCAGAGATTAAGCGCTTGTCATAACTTGTTTGCGGCCTCGTTGCGGCGTTTTCAACAAGGCGCTGTTTGGCGCCAACCGTTGATTTTTGGAACAAGTTAGTTGCAATGATATTTTGCCCATCGCCGCTATTAATGTTTGAACCTAGCGCGATAAGCATGCCATTACAGGCAAATACAGATTTCTTAAAGCCAAAGCCATCTTCATGGGTCGATGACAGCGTACCCACTTGCTGGAAGTCCAAGCCATAAACCCCACATTCCCCCTCAACACTTTGATCAACATAGTAGTTGGATTTTGCGCCAAAGCGCAATGCGCCAGAAAAGCTGCCCTTCGCCCACTCATCCTGACGTGATTTTTTAGCGAGCAAATCATTCCAACTTAAATGTTTCGTGGTGGTACCCGGTATTTTATTCCAGTCCCAACCTGCTTCAGTTACGCCATTAAAGTTATTTTCATTACGCAGTAGTGGCGCTGGCTGATAGTTAATAAAAATACTACCGTAGCTTTGATAACGACCGAAACGATTATCTTTGGTGTAAATTTCGCTACCCCAAAATTGCTTACTTAGTCCTTTAATGTTGGCGACCCAGTCCTGCTGGCGATAGACACCAACAGGGCGATAGTTAAACTGCCAAAAACCACTTGGGTTAGCCTCTTCGGTCACGCTACGGGTTGTGTCATTGGCTTTGTATAACCTGTTATAGGCAGCATAAAAGTCTTGTTGCTGTTGCTCCGTTTCACTGGCGTTACCCAATTGAATTAAGCTTGCGCTAACATTCGGAATTTTAAACGGATTACGGCCGGCCATCGACAATGGCATATCACGCCCAGCGTGCTGAACCGCATAGCTCAGTGCCATCTTTTTAATTAAATCAAACTTATTTTCATTAATACTATAAGCGCTGTGGCTTAAGTAATTAACAGCAGTAGCAATGGAACCTAGCGCACCATAAACATAGCCTGGGTACTGCGTATTATGGTGAAAGCTTGAATAGTCCGGTTTAACCCCGTTGTTACCGCGGTTGTAGCTGGTTAACCATGTTTCGATATGCGCTTTATAGCCTGCCAAGTAATGCGCACGTTTGGCTTCATCCTCAATGTGTAAAATAACACCAAGGATTGCTGGAATACGTGTTCTGGCGTGATCAGAGTTACTGACATTCTCGTTCACTGGCTGCCATATCTGCTCAACCGTGTTGTACCACGCTAGCATGTCATAAGCTTGTGACCATAACCCTTGTGCTTTAAGTTCACTGTCCATTAATAAAATAGCCTGGGTGATCTTTCGCGTGCTATAACCAATGTGACTTGAGTTCTCTAAAAGTGAACCCGCTGCAAATCCCTGGTCGAGCATATAGCGGACTAAATTGATGAATCGATCGTGGCTGGCTAAATTATCATTCTCAACATAGTCGCTCGCTAGCGTTAAAATGATGCTATCGATCTCTCCTATTTTTAAGCCAAACTCATTATGGTATGGACCAAACAAAGATTGCTGCGCCAACAGTTTGCCATCAACAAATTGGATACCTATCTGTTCATACTTGGCAATAGCCTGTGCAATGTTGGCACTATTTGCCCCTTTAAGTAGCTCGTTGGCTCGATAAGTCGCTTGCATTGTGGTGGCATCGGCTAACTGCTGCGCTGTGGGCGTGACAGGTTCAGGCTGCGCATATCCCTCAAAATGCAGCATCGACGTCCAATGATTTGTATTGCCTGTTGCAGCAGTTGGCACCTGATAATCGGCGCCCGTAACGAGTCCTTTATGGGCGGTAAAATCAACGAAGTCGATAAGTAGTTGACCACTACATGTTGATGCTGGTGCATGTATTTTCATGTCGGTCAGTGCCTGACTCGACTTATCACCCGCCATGTCAGTGCGATATTTGACTGTGGCAGCCCGCCAACCAGTAAAATTAAGGTTAACAAAATAGTGATATTGCAGATTTCCGGCCTGATCGTAGAATTCAACGCGTAGCGGATCGTCCTCAACCGCCTTATCGTTATAAAGCCACATTCTAAAGCTCGAATTAGTATAGTTGGTGCGATCGATAGCGTCAGGAATTAAGCCTTGTCCTTGTAAATCTGCTACCTCTAGCACCGCGCCATCTGTCCATTGCCACTGTAACGAACTATCTCCGTGTTTAGCGCGCTGATTGTTGATCGCCAGTATACCGATATCAGTCGACCACTGGCTTGGAATAGCCGCTTGTTCAAAGGAAATAAACTGGCCTGATCTTGCATCGCCCGGCTCATGCAAAGCGGGCGTTTGACCGCCGACCGTACCACTCTCCTCGCCAAAGCTACACATCGCTGTCGGCACAGAGTCTTCGCCCCACTGCTCCTTTATTTCTTGTGGTGACAAAACCTCATCTAAAAATAACACTTCATCGATAACCCCAGAGAAGTTTTCACGTTTACTCGGTGATGTAGCATCAACATTTTTCACGCCAATGCGCCATGGGCGATAGAACTTGAAAGTTGAATGATCATTACTGCTGTAGCGTTTTATGGCAACTTGCTCGCCATTAATGTACAGAATAAGCTCGCCATCACTACCATTTATTGTTGTTGCTATATGATAGAACTCACCCGGCTCATACGCTTGAATACTTGTAACGGTTTGCGTTCCACTTGCCGTACGGTGTTTAAAAGTAAAGGTTTGGTCAGCATTATAAAATAAGCCTTGATGTACCCCCCAACGAGTAATAATACCGCTACGATGACCAAGTGCAGCATTAGGTTTGACCCAAGCAGCAATGGTGTGGTCATGCTTATGAAGATTATACAGAGCTGCCGTTTTATCGTTGCTCAACTGTGCGTAAGCATTAACGCCATCAAAGGCAAGTGCACTGCCGTTTTCTCCTTCAGCCCAAGTAGCCCCATGCAATACCGCATGATTGTTATTACCGCTACTATCAAAAGATTGTGTTCCATTATTTTCATCTAAGGTTAGCTCGACAATCTTACCCGCATGCGCACTGCCAACGCTGGTGCAACCAATCAAGAGCAAACTAGCCATGCTCGCCATATGTATATTATTTTTTATCATTCTTTATTTACCTAGCCGAATTTATATTTGTTATTACCGAGTAAAACCAACATGACTTCAGTTATCAGTTGTCTGACAACATTAAAGGAAGTGCAAGAATTAAACAACCATTAACTCAAAGGAATGTTAAAAAAATGTGAGTATCTAATGCAGGGGGGGCTAAATAAAAAGGGGAAACACAGCACCAACGGAGTGATGCTGCGTATTACAACAACTGCGGTTTAATTACATCAACCCCATCATCGTCGGTAACCATTCACTAATTGCCGGAACAAAAGTCACTAGCATCAGCGCCATAAACATCGCGAAATACAGCGGTAGCATCGGCCTAATGATCTTATCAATCGACGTCTTAGCCACAGAACAGCTAACGAACAGCACCGAACCTACCGGTGGTGAGCATAGCCCGATTGATAAGTTAAGTACCATCATAATACCAAAATGAATTGGCGATAAACCTAAGCTTTCTGCAACTGGTAGAAAGATTGGAGTAAAGATTAATACCGCTGGAGTCATATCCATAAACGCGCCGACAGCGAGCAAAATCAAGTTAATAATCAACAGTATTAAGATGGGATTATCACTTAACGTCAGCATGGCATCGGTAATCGCCTGGGGAATATTTTCATATGAAAGTATCCATGACATGGCTGATGATGTTGCAATCAATAGCATGACAATTGCGGTGATCCCTGCCGACTTTATTAAGATGTCAGGCAGTTCCTTAAAGGCGACTTCTTTATAAACCACAACCGAGAGAAACAGCGCGTAAACAACCGCAATAACTCCCGCTTCCGTTGCGGTAAATATCCCGCCAACAATACCGCCAATTACAATAACGATGAGCAACAGGCTAGGTATCGCCGCCATGACCTTGCCAAGCACCACCTTAAACGGTAATACAGGTTCGGTCGGAAATTGATGTTTTTTGGCATAACCAACACACACGATCATTAATGCTAACGCGACTAATAAACCAGGCAAATAGCCAGCAATAAACAGCGCCGAAATAGACACTCCGCCACTGGCAATCGCATAGATAATTAAGATATTGCTTGGTGGAATAATCATCCCTGTAGTCGCTGCCGTTGCAGTGACAGCCGCCGAAAAGTTACGATCGTAGCCTTTCTTTTCCATCTCAGGGATCATGAAGCTACCGATGGCACTTGTTGCCGCCACCGCCGACCCTGAAATACCGCCAAAAAGGGTACAAGAAAGTACATTAACCAAGGCCAATCCACCGGGCAGCATACCGATTAATGCCATGGCACATTCAATCAGACGCCGGGCGATCCCCCCGCGCCCCATGATTAAACCAGACAGCACAAAAAACGGAATCGCCAATAGCGCAAAACTATTAAGCCCACCAGCCATTCGCTGCGCTATCGTCGTAACAGCAGGAGTGAAGTCAATGCTATAGAGCATCGTAGCGAGTGTCGCTATACCAATACTAAACGAGATAGGAACATTGAGCAGCAGCAGACCGAAGAAGGTTACTACTAAAATTAAAACGCTAATTTCCATTATGGTGCCTCCACATTGGCGCGCTGTTGCCAGGTAACCATCAATTCATTAACAGCATAAAGAGTCATTAGCACTCCAGACAGCGGCAATACTAAATAGACATACCCCATATGGAAACCAAGTGCTGGTGATATCTGTACAGGATTAAACGTGAGTAGCACCAACTTAACCCCACCAAATACCAACACGGCTAAAGAGAAAAATAATATTGCCACATGGCAGAACAACTGCGTCGCGACCTGTTGATTGTGTGGCAATTTATTCACTAGCACATCAAGCCCTA
>CAKZQF010000005.1 GCA_937139475.1 uncultured Gammaproteobacteria bacterium
AATGGCAAGCTACTGGTGAAAATGGGACATGACTGGATGTTGTTCCAAGTTGAAGGTGGCCTTGGCGAAGATCATATGATGATTTTTGAAATGGCCAATGAAGATGGCGAGATAGATTCTAGTACAGGACAACTAGAACTAATTAACCTTCATAAACTCACGATGATGCCAAGTGATATTATTGGCTCACAAACTCCGTTGACTATTGCACAGGGTGATCAGTGTAGTTTAGCAATAACCCTTAACGCTAGTGACACAACAAAAGGGGCTGGATTTGCAGATGCAAGTAATTGCCCTGATATCGCTCAGGATCAAGGTAGTGAAATGTTTGAGTTACTTTGGTCACAAGAGCAAGATGGCTTACTCACCATAAACCCACAAGGAAGCGATGGTAGCTTTAGTCAAACTATCACTATGCAACAAGTGGTGATTGGTGATGATAAGCACGTTGTTATTTCGATGACAGCACAACAAGACAACGGAGAATACAAAGAAGATGGCTTTGAAGTTTGGCACGTAGTTGTAGCAGACTAATTGGCAGGGCTTGCCGCTAAAACGGCGGCAAGCCTACTTAAAAGCGCATTTGAACAATTTACAGGCTCGACAACCTAGTGGTTGCCCTGACGCACCGTAACTTTGCACATACCAACTCTCTATCGGTTCCAAGCCACAACAAATTCCTCAACCATGAATTCATCGTTACAACTTCCCCCTGCGCTCAGCAACTAATGAAGCCAAAGGGTGGCTTTCAACTAACTTGGCATTTTCTTTTTTCGACACTCATCATACGTTAGCCCCCGCAACTTATAGATCACGGTTGCCATTGATAAGCACCGGTGCCATCAAACGATTTAACACCGCTAAAAAAACACCAGAGGCTAGCTAGATCCAAAAATAAAATACATATATGGAAATATCACTAGTTTACTATTGCGGTTTTTAGCATGGGGGGTATATTGTTTCCTTATCACACACCATAAAGAACAGCCCATGCACCATCGCACAAGTATGCTGACGTCACCACTAACAGACTTAAAAGGTGTCGGTGAAAAAATGGCAGAAAAGCTGAAAAAACTTGGGCTACTAACCATTGAAGACTTGCTGTTTCATTTACCAAGTCGCTACGAAGACCGCACCAAGCTTTATAGCTTAAATCAAATATCTCCCGGTGATCATGTTAGCTTCATTGCGACTATTGAAAATTGCGAAGTAACCCACGGGCGCCGCAGTATGCTGATTTGTCATGTTTATGATGACTTTGGCCGCGCAACATTACGCTTCTTTAACTTTTCTGCCAGCCAAAAAAATGCAATGCAACCAGGCAGGCTTATTCGTTGCTTTGGCGAGGTCAAACTAGGCAACCGTGGCTTTGAGATAATTCACCCTGAATACAAAATCGTTTCAGCCAGCGAAACCATTGAACTTGCGCAAACACTCACCCCTGTCTACCCGACAACAGAAGGGGTAAAGCAATTAACATTACGCAACATCGCCTTTCAGGCTATCGACTATCTGCGACGTTTTGAAATTACCGACCTATTGCCACCCAACCTCTACCCAGGGCAAGTATCCTTAAAAGAAGCATTGCTCTACATGCACCAACCACCAGCAGAGGCAAACTTCGACCAATTGACCAGTGGTCACCATAAAATGCAGCACCGTCTTGTAATTGAAGAGCTGCTTGCCCACAATTTATCAATGCTGTTGGCCAGATCTCAATCTCAACAGTTAAAAGCCTGCCCAGTCCCCGCACATAATGAGCTAGAAGAGAAACTACTTGCCAGCCTACCTTTTCAACCAACCAACGCTCAACAGCGTGTCATTGGTGAAATAAAGCAAGACTTAGCCCAGCCAGCTCCGATGATGCGGTTAGTGCAGGGGGATGTAGGCTCTGGTAAAACCTTGGTCGCCGCAATTTCCGCGTTAGGGCCACTTGCGCAGAAACAACAAGTAGTGCTGATGGCACCAACAGAGCTATTAGCCGAGCAACATACCCTTACGTTTAGCCAATGGCTTGAGCCTTTAGGTATAAAAGTCGGTTGGCTGGCGGGTAAGCTTAAAGGTAAGGCTCGCGCACTAACGTTAGAACAAATTCAAACTGGTGAGCTGCAAATGGTCATCGGCACGCACGCAGCCTTCCAAGCTGATGTTCATTACCACAACTTAGTATTAGTGATTATCGACGAGCAACATCGCTTTGGCGTGCGCCAACGCTTAGCGTTGCGTGAAAAAGGCACCCAAGGACAATATTACCCACATCAACTCATCATGACGGCAACGCCAATTCCGCGCACCTTAGCCATGACCGCTTATGCAGACTTGGATACATCAATTATCGATGAACTCCCCCCAGGTAGAACCCCTGTGACAACAGTGGCAATCGGCGATCAACGACGCAATGAAGTGATTGAGCGTGTGCGAGGAGCTTGCATCGATGGACGTCAAAGCTATTGGGTTTGTACCCTCATTGACGAGTCAGAAATCTTGCAGTGCCAAGCCGCAGAGCAGACAGCAATGGAACTTCAAGCCAGTTTGATTGACTTAAATATTGGCTTGGTGCATGGCCGCATGAAGCCCAAAGAAAAACAAGCCGTCATGGAGCAGTTTAAGCAAGGCTACATTCAGCTTCTGGTTGCTACAACAGTAATAGAAGTTGGCGTTGATGTGCCAAATGCCAGTTTGATGATTATTGAGAATCCTGAGCGATTAGGGCTTGCCCAGTTACACCAACTACGCGGTCGCGTAGGACGAGGGAGTATTGATAGTCACTGCGTTTTACTTTACCGCAGTCCTTTATCTCAAACGGCCAACAAACGTCTCGGTGTTCTTAGAGAAACCAATGACGGCTTTGTTATTGCACAAAAAGATTTAGAAATACGAGGACCTGGAGAGGTGCTCGGTACCAAGCAAACAGGACTTGCCGACCTTAAAATTGCTGATTTAGTTCGCGATCAAGTGCTCATACCGCAAGTCGGTCACATGGCACAGCAATTAATAACGCATTACCCACAGTGGGTACAACCCATTGTTAAACGCTGGCTAGGTAATAAGAGTCACTATAGCCAAGCATAGAATTTGGAAGGAAGTATTATGCAAGAACCCGAAAAAGTGCAATCAGATAAGGCTTCAATGGAAGTCTACGTTGTGATTGCATTCGCCCTTATAGCCATTGTTGGTGGTGTTATTTTTTACAATCAATCGGTGACACCACCTGTGGAACCACTGGTGGAAAAGCAACCTGAACTACCATCACCTTCAACACCAATCGTAACCCCAGAGCCAGTCGAAAAGGAACTCGTGGCCGAGCCGCCAGAAACTGTTGCCACTGTATCGACAAACGATGGTGAAGAAGCTCAGCCTGAAGTAGAGGCAGAGGTCGCTAAGATCGAACTTCCGCCGCTTCCCAGTCTTGATGATTCAGACAAACTGGCACTGGAAAAAGCCTCACAACTCTCATGGCTACCCAATTACACCACAGCCCTGATATCGAAAGATATGTTGCGTAATTTTGTAACTTTTATTGATAACTTATCAAAAGGCAATCTAGCAACTAAATTTACACCGCTTAAAAGGCCCAAACAGAAATTTTTAGTCAGGGAAAGTGAACAAAAGCTATTTCTTGATGAAACCAGCTATAAACGTTACACACCTTATATCGATATTATCAACTCCTTAAACATTGAGTTGGCGTTAGAACATTATCAGCGTTTGATGCCGCTAATTGACGAAGCTTATATGGAGCTTGGCTATGAGAGTGGGGCTTTTAATCAAACACTGATAGATGCCATTGAAATGATGTTAGCCGCGCCAGTGATCCGTCAACCAATTGAACTTGTTGCGCCTTCGGTGATGTACAAATTCAAGGATCAGGAACTCGAGGAGCTGCCAGCAGCACAAAAGTTAATGCTAAGAATGGGACCCGATAATACAACTCAACTTCGCCCTAAGTTACAGCAAATTCAAATTACATTATCAGAGCTAGCTAACTAGGAATAATGACATAGCGACCAAAAAATGTAGCGCAATTTTGGTCGCTGTTTCCTTCACGCATAGACACATTTAACTCTATACTACATTTCTTGCCGGCTGCTAATTCAGCAAAATCATCAATCGTTAGCGATTGTTCAACAATACCGCAAGGGTCGCTTACTAGCGGGCGACGGTATTTAACCTCACCGTTAGCTAATACAATGCTTCCTTTCAAATCATACCTCACCATCGCTAAATGCAATAAGCCCCACCCCGTCAATACGGCTTGAGAATATATAGCACCAGCAAACATACTTTGATGCACATTGATGCAGCTCTCCATTTTAGCGCTGGTTGATAGCCTACTTGGAGAGAAACTGGTTATTTCTAATCCCATGAACTGGGTCATTGGAATGCCTTGGTGCCACATATCAACAAGCTCACTTGCCGCACCATCGAGCAATCGAGCAAACACATTATCTGTGACCTTAACAAAGCCAAGTGACAACCAAAAAGGGGCTACACTATGCGCAATTAAGCGATGAAGTTTTTTAGTTAGCGCTTGCTCCGTTAATTGGCGAACGAGTTCACTACCAATGCCTTGCTGACGAAAATCAGGGGCGACGACGACATCGACTTGTGCCTGCCCTTTCGTCTGTTCAAACAACACACCTGCAGCAATAATATTATCTTGGCTATCCAAGCCAACAATGTAATTCCCTTGGCGTAATTCATAATTCACCATAAACTGGCATAAGAGGAGACTATCGCTAGAGAGGGTTTGCCATGTAAGCTTCATATTTACACCGTCAAAGAAAAAGTAACTGGGCCATCGTTGGTTAACGATACTTGCATATCTGCGCCAAAGCTTCCTGTTTGTGTATCTAACCCGTAGGTTTTACTTTGTGAGACAAAATGCTGATACAATTCTTGTGCTTGCGCCGGCGTGGCTGCAGTAGAAAAACCAGGCCTGAGGCCTTTTTTCGTCTCTGCCGCTAAGGTAAATTGAGAGACAACGAGTAACTCCCCTTCAATATCGAGCAAACTTAAGTTCATTTTATCGTCATTATCATTAAAAATACGATAACTCAAAACCTTCTTTAATAACTTGTCGGCCAGGGTTTGATCATCATGCTTTTGCACCCCCAACAATACAACCAAGCCATGTCTTATCTGTCCTACAACCTGCTGTTCTACTTCTACTTTTGCCTGTGTTACCCGTTGTACTAACGCTATCATTACTTCTCTCTAATCTTCTAAATAAGTACGACTAGTCACAGCCGTTTAATAAAGCCAGTTGGCCATTTTATCACTTGCCTGAATCACTGCGTCTATTACACCAGGTTCACCTCCTGAATGACCTGCACCTGGGATAATCTGTAGTTGCGCACTACCCCACGAATGCGCCAGCAATTGTGAGCCTTCAAGTTTACAGACCATATCGTAACGACCATGTATAATCACGGCCGGAGTATTGCTTAATTTATTAATATTATCAATGACATGGTTTTCTGGCATAAAACACTGGTGGTGATAGAAATGACTCTCTATACGCGCTAATGCCAATGCCTGCTGAGCAAAGCCGAAACGCGACTGCGCATCTTTTAGCGGTAACAAATGAGAAAGCCCCCCTTTCCAGATCGACCAATGGCGAGCAGCATTTAATTGCTCAAACTCATTGTCGCTATTAAATAAGTTGTAATAACCAAGAATCGGGTCGTGTCGATGCTCCAAAGGAAGCTGCTGGGCGAAGTGAACATAATGATCTGGGAAGACCTGCGCAGCGCCACCATCAGGAAAAAAACGCCAACGTAAATCTTGTTCACGGCCAAGAAATGGACTGCGAAGAATCAATGCGCTAACAAATTCAGTATATTTAAAGCTATAGCGCAACGCCAATTGAGCCCCCCAAGATCCCCCTGAGACAACCCATTTATCAATATTCAAGTGCCGGCGAATGCAATCAATGTCATCGATTAAGGTATTAGCGTCATTTTCTGCCAACTCGCCATAAGGGGTCGAGCGACCACAGCCCCGTTGATCAAATAAGATGATGCGGTAGCGTCCTGGGTCAAATAGTTGGCTTAAGCGGGCAGAACGACCACCACCAGGACCACCGTGTAGTGCAACCACAGGGATACCTTCGGGATTACCGCTTTGTGATACCGATAACAGATGGAGATCAGATACTCTTACAAATGTTTCGCTATAAGGCTTTATCACCGGGTAAAGCTGATACATCATCGCACTCCTTGGTAGGGGTCGTGTCCTCTAGCTCTTCTTCCTGTTTAATACCATAAAATTCGGGTAGGCTAGCCGTTAATTCTGCACCTATTAACACCACAATCCAAGATAAATAAACCCAAACGAATAATATTGGAATGGCAGCCAGCGCACCATAGATAGCCTGATACGAAGGGAAATTGCTGATATACAAAGAAAAACCTTTCTTGCTCAACTCAAAAAGTGCAGCAGCAACAATGGCTCCAATTAACGCATCAATGAAACGGACACGTACATTAGGGACCAATAAATACATCATCAAGAAAGCCAAGACTGAAAACAATAGCGGTAGCCACCTCAATACAAACTCCATTAGGCTACTAAACATTCCCTGATCGAGCCCCCCTAATGTGATGATGTATGAAGAGATAGCCAAACTTGCGCCTAGAAATAAAGGACCAAGAGTAATCACCATCCAATAAATAGAAAATGAGATGACTAACGGACGTTTGTTCGGGCTACGCCATATCTGATTAAGGACTTTGTCTATATTCGAAATAAGCAGTAGCGCAAACACAATCAAAAATGCGATACCAACAGCGCTCGCTCTTGAGGCATTTTCAACAAACTCAGTGAGATTTTGCTGAATTATATCGCCAGCTTCCGGAATAAAATTCTGGTATACATATTCCTCTATCTGAACCTTAAACGTTTTAAACATTGGAAAAGCAGACAACATAGAGAAAATAACAGCAACCAATGGCACGATTGATAACAAGGTTACATAAGCCAAGTGACCAGCTACCATTTTTAGACGGTTTTGTTGCATCCGTTTAAACACATAGACAGATAACGCCGGCAGGCGCTTTAACTGAAAAAGCAGCTGAGAAAAAAATGTATTGATGTCCAAGTCAATAATCCCATTAATATTTAACAAATAATTATTTATTATCGATTATAATATACCAAATATAAAACACGTCTATTTTTAATGAAAGCCATGAGGTTTATTATGTTCAAACATTTATCTTTTCTTGTTGTCCTGTTGTCACTAGCCGGTTGCCAAAGCGCCTATTACAACGCAATGGAAAAAGTTGGCATCCACAAACGCGACATATTAGTTGATCGTGTTGAATCAGCACGAGATGCACAGGGTGAGGCTCAAGAAGAGTTTAAATCAGCATTAGAAGAGTTAAGCTCAGTGATTAACTTTGACGGCGGTGATATTCAGTCTGTTTACAACACCCTAAACGATCAGTATCTTTCAAGCAAAGAAGCTGCCGAGCAGGTAAGCACAAAAATAGATAAAATTGAAAGTGTTGCCCAAGCACTGTTCGAAGAGTGGGAACAAGAGATCACTCAATATAGCAGCGCCAAGTTTAAACAAACGAGTCAAAGCCAATTACGCCAAACCAAGTTATCTTACGCCAAGCTTGTAAGAAGCATGCGTCGCTCAGAGCAGAAAATGGCGCCCGTATTAATTTCGCTTAACGATAACGTTTTATTCCTAAAACATAACCTTAACGCCAGCGCTATCAATGCAATTGGCTTAGAATTTAAATCGCTGCAAAAAGAAATAAAAATATTGGTCAGCGAGGTAAACAAATCAATTGCCGAGTCTAATAAATTTATTGATGAGTTAAACAAGTAATCAGCTATCAGGTGTTAACATTTTAGGCGTATACTATCGCCATATCGCCCGCTCTGTTGGAGTGGGCCAGACGTTAATTTTACAGGTAGCAACTCCTTATGAGTATTGAAGCAACACTACAACAACGCAGCGGCAATGCCTGCGAACTTTGTGCAAGCAGCAACAACCTTACAGTTCACGAGGTCCCACCAACTGAAGCCCATTCAGACAAATGCGTGCTTATTTGTGATAAATGTAACTCAGAGATAACCACAGCAGAATCTCTAGATGTAAATCACTGGCGTTGCCTCAACGATAGCATGTGGAGCCAAGTCCCTGTTGTTCAAGTGATGGCCTATCGAATGCTTAAGCGCTTAGTTGGTGCCGGAGAAACTTGGGCGCAAGACTTATTGGATATGCTGTACCTTGACGATGACACATTGGCGTGGGCTAACAAAGGTAGCACAGAGCTAGATAATGATGAGCCCCACCTAGATAGCAATGGGGCTGTGCTTTCTGCTGGTGATAACGTGGTACTAGTTAAAGACCTTGTTGTTAAAGGTGCAAACTTCACCGCCAAACGCGGTACGCCGGTTCGTGGCATTTCACTGGCAAGTAATCCGGAACATATTGAAGGTCGCGTTAATGGCACGCGCATCGTAATCATTACTCAATACGTCAAAAAGATGTAAAGCAAAGCGAGCGCCTCTTTTATAGTAAATGCTTGTGGTAGCCTACACTGGAACTAGCTGTTCTTGTGGCTACCATCACAAAAGGGCTGAGTCGCAGATTGTTTACAGCCACAAAAGCTCACTTTTTTTGATTCAGTCGCATTATATTTTATTGGCTTAAAACCTGTTCCCTTATGCGAACCATCGCAAAAAGGCTGAGTCGCACTTTTTCCACAGGCACACCAAAAATAACATTCTCCAGCTTCCACCTCGATCACATAGGGCTTGTCTGATGCTCTAACGGGCTCAATCATAATTAGCTCCATCAACTATTCGCTATGGAACAATTATAGCAACCGATGAGCAGAGTTGTATTAGCTTACTCATAGTCACTATTATTCAGCTTACTACAAACACGGCACAAAACAACATAACGCAATGATATTAAGCCATTTTACTTAAACCCTATCAATCATCGACATTGTATTAAAAAGACAATGAGCGATAATTAGAGGCCAAAGATTACGTCCAAAACAAACATAACCAATCCCCATCGCAAATCCTATTAGCCCGACGGTAATCGAGCGCTCGGATAAGTCATATGAGTGCCTAAAGCCAAAAATAGCGGCTTGGCTAAATACAGCTATTGCCGTTGCAAACCACGTACTCGCAAGTGCTTTCTCAATCCAGTTGATCAAAAAGCCACGATCCAAGATTTCCTCAAGGCTCGATTGTAGCCATATCAATGGAATAATTGAAAAAAACAGTCCCCAATTACCCGCCAAGTCACCAAACTTTGAGGTTGCTTGCTCATTCGAAGTATCAGGTGCGACTTGTAGGCCCAATTGATCTTTTATGATTTGGAAAAGCATAATCAATGCTATGGCAAAGACCAATATGAACGCGGTAACTAACATGGTTTTTTTAACGCTTTGTGGCTTAAATATCCCCAATTCTCGCCAGGACACATCACGAAAGCGCATCAAGCTAGCAGCAACCACTAAGGTTGTAAGTGACCAAAACAGACCATTTGTCATGAAACCATATTGAGAAAAGTAGATCTCCCGGACTAAAAACATGACCGATATATAGATCGCAAGATCAAAAATAAATAAGTATGGAGCCGTTGGCTTACTCGCTATTCTATCCATATCACAGCTTAATCCCATGGCAAATCCTCTATAGTGGTAATAACTAGAGTGATAACAATAACATTAAACTGTTGATTGTTTGGATATAAAGTTTAACTTTAGCGGCCACCAGCTAAATCGATAAAGGTTCCCGTTGCAAAAGACGCTTTATTTGATAATAGCCAAGCAATGGCTTCAGCCACTTCTTCAGGTTGGCCACCTCGGCCCATCGGCAACAAAGATGCTAAGCGGTCGACTCGTTCAGGTTCGCCTCCATCGGCATGCATTTGTGTATAAATACAGCCAGGGCGCACGCCGTTAACCCGAATACCATCACCAGCAACCTCAAGTGAAAGCCCTTTGGTCATACTATCTATAGCACCTTTAGACGCGGCGTAATCCACATATTCGTTAGGAGCGCCTGTGTATGAGGCTGCCGAGCCTACATTAACAATACTCCCACCTTGGCCGCCGCGTGATGTTGACATCCGCTTCACCGCCTCACGGCTACATAAGAAACAACTCATCACATTAGTCATTAATACATCGCTAACGCGGCTCGCTGACATGTCCACCAGAGGCATTTGTTGCGCTAATTTACCCGCATTATTGACTAAAGCTGTTAATGCTCCCAGCTCATTGTCTATCCGTTCAAATAACGCAACAACTTGCGATTCAATAGCGACATCAGCTTGGGCAATGATGACTTTTGGTGCGATAGCAGACAGTTCTTGCTGCATTGTTTTTGCGCTTGCCTCATCCTGACGGTAATTCAAACATAATGCATACCCTTGCTGCGCCAACAAACGTGCAGTTGCTGCGCCAATACCTCGGGTACCACCAGTGATTAACGCCACTGGCTGTATTGCTTTAATTGTCATGATTTAGCCCTAGCCAAAATGACATCTAACTTATTCGCAAAATTTTGTCGATCGGTCTTACTTAATGGCGGTGGACCTCCCGTTTGCACCCCACTAGAGCGCATGGTATCCATAAAGTCTCTAATATTTAGTCGCGACTTTATGTTTTCCTTAGTAAAGAGTTCACCACGTGGGCTTAACGCCTGTCCGCCTTTGGTAATGACCTCATCAGCCAAAGGAATATCTGCCGTGATAACAAGATCGCCACTAGTAAGGCGTAAGACAATTTCATCATCAGCTACATCAAAGCCACTACTAACGGTAAGGGTTTTAATAAAAGGAGAAGGCGGGACGGTCAGCCCTTGATTAGCAACTAAGGTCATTTCTATTTTTGTTCTATGCGCCGCGCGATAAAGTATGTCTTTAATCACGACGGGGCACGCATCGGCATCAACCCAGATTTTCATTTGTAATCCAAAATGTTAAGTTGTTTTTAGTATAATATAGGTTAGACATAAAAAAGCCACGGACTAAATCGTCCATGGCTTTAGCAGCAAACTACAGTGAGGGTTAATGAAGGGTACCACCTGCTTCATCAAACATTATGCCTTCAAGTTGAGTAAATGCGCGCTCCTGGCCCGGTAAATTGAATAACACCATGAGAATGACCCACTTTAAGTCATCAAGGCAGAAAACTTCCCCCTCAATTTCACAAGCCCTATCAATGACCATCTCTCGTGTCTCTGAATTCAACACATTAATCTGCTCTAAGAAATGCAAGAAACCACGACACTCGACATCGAAATGTTGCATTTCCTTCACAGTAAACACCCTAATAGCGTGCAGATTGTTCGATGGCTTAAATTTTTCGTCCGGCTGCATTGACGCCAACCGTTCAATCCATGCTAATGCTTTTGATACTGCTTCTTTTTGAAAGCCAGCATCGGTTAATTCACCATGAAGTATTTCGTTATCAACCATAATATCTATCTCGCTATGAACATAGTTTTCAAATAAGTACATAAGACATTCAAACATCATGTATCTCCTTTTACTCGGATATAGCCACCAGAAACTGAAGTAATCAAACCAGCCAATTCCAACATAATTAAGCGTTCCTGCACCTCTTCAACAGAGGCCTCACTACGGATAACTATTTGATCAATCGACGTTACTTCAAATTCAATGCAGTCTAGAAATGTATCTTGGAGCTTCGTAGACTCAACGGGTTCATATGATATCTTATGTTCGCAATCTTCCTTCTGAGATAAAAGACAAGGAAGTTCCTCTAAGATATCGGCAAGTCCAGTTATAAGTTTAGCACCTTGGTGAATTAATTTATGACAGCCGCTCGCTTTAGGGTTATTAATAGCTCCCGGTACCGCAAAAACTTCGCGATTTTGTTCAGCCGCCAAGCGCGCCGTAATTAGCGAACCACTTCGAGCTTCAGCCTCTACAACTAAAACGCCTAACGACAAGCCACTCACAATTCTATTACGCCTTGGAAAGTTAGCAGCATAAGGTGCTACATCTGGCCAGAATTCAGAAATAATCAAACCATTACTTTCGACTATAGCAGTAGCTAAGCCAATATTCGACTTTGGGTATAAAATATCAAGGCCGCTACCTAACACAGCAATTGTATTGCCTGAGGCAGCAAGGGCCCCCTGGTGTGCATAGCTGTCAATGCCAGACGCCAGCCCACTAGTAATGGTATAACCGCTTGTTGCTAATTCATGAGCTAGACGTTTTGCACTTTCCTTGCCGCTATAGGAAGCCGCCCTGCTACCAACAATAGCGATTTGAGGCTGGGACAACAGTCCAATATTGCCATGACAAAACAACAACATTGGGGGCGCAGATATTTCTTTCAGTAAGACTGGATAGTTAATATCAAAATAACTGATTATCGAACGAAGCGGATGAGCAGCTTGCCAAGCTAATGCCTGATCTATTTTTTGCTGTGGCGGTGTGCTCAGTAACGCTATTTGAGCGTCACTAAAGCCATAGTGGCGTAATTCATTGGGCTTTAGGTCGAATAAAGATAATGGACAACGTTGTTTAAGCTTTTTCTTTAAGCGATAAACGCCTAAGTGTGGGAGTAAATCTAAGGTGAGTGCACGAGCGAGTCGTTCCATTGTTCCTTCTCCGGCCTAATAAAGACCAGAGAGGGAACCCGACAACTTACGGATTAATTAAGTCATCCCCATTACGAACAGGTCTTATAATATTGGTGACCAAAGCATAGCTCAAATTTTCAAAGCTTCTAAACACCATGAGTTCGCCGCGGTAAACGTTTGGTAATCGTTGGCTTTCATCATCAATAAAATATGCTCTAACATTGTCGTAGCTGCGGTAACTCATTGGGTCGCGAACTGTACCATCACTGTCGACAAACTGTATTTTGCCCGGCTGATAGATTGAAAATACACTACCGACATCAATATTTTGCGCCTTGCCGCCATCAATAATAACCACATTATTTTTTCCGGTTTCTTTAAAGTATGTCGCAGTAGCAATAACAGATGATTTAATATCTTTAGCTGCGGCTTTAGGCATAAAGTAAGCAGGCAAAGTATCAAGCAGTGGCATTAACAGTTGTCCATTATTGATTTCAGACTCTACTTCCAAAATCTCTAAGCGGCTTATGGCAGCGTTGACAGTGACCACCGCGCGCCCTACTAGCTCTAACTCAGTCCCTAAGTGCGTTTGAGATGCAGGTGAAACAAATGAGCGCCCCTTGCGATATATGCCATATTTTTTACCAGCTATCAGTGATTTATTGGCAAAAATGATATCGTGCTTTTTATAGAACAACGTATCGCGCTCACTACCAACAAGCACCGGTGCATTTTCAAGCTGAGCCGCCGTTGCCACTTGTGAATGAGTTAGAAACTGTTCAATGTCTTCAAGCGCCAGTGTTGGAATTGGCTTTATCTTGCTGCTTTTTCTGCCGTGACGGCTCATCGTCAGCTTAGGCTTGGATTTATTAACCACCAGCTTTGGCTTGCCATTAACATAGATTAACGAAATTTTATCACCAGGATAAATCCAATGCGGGTCAGCAATTTGCTTGTTGTATCCCCAAAGTTCAGGCCAGCGCCAGGGAGAGTTTAGATATTTAGCAGAAATATCCCAAAGAGTATCACCTTTTACAACAACATAAGTTTGAGGAGAATCTTTTTTAAGCTTCAGCACGTCAGCTAAAGTCAATGGAGCCAATACGAGTAAAAGTAAGGCAATAAGCAGTCGCAACATAGCAACATCCTTGTGGTAATTATAAATAATATTCTTCAGTGGCAAGCATAAAATAATCACTGATTATTGAATTAGCCCGCATTTATTATCAAACAGTACAATTATGCACTCTATTAATACATATAAACCTATCCAAGACACGTTGATATGTTTAAAATAAAAGCATATCACAGTTTCAAATTATGCCTAATATATTAGCGGCATATAATACGAGAAAAAATATGGCTATTCTTAATGTTTTACGCTTTCCAGACCCTCGCTTACGCACTGTTGCTAAGCCAGTTGATGAAGTAACCCCTGAAATCCAAAAAATTGTCGATGACATGCTAGAGACAATGTATGACGAAAGTGGTGTTGGCCTGGCAGCTACTCAAGCAAACATCCACCTACGTATTGTTGTTATGGACTGCTCTGAAGACCATGACACGCCAATTGTCATGATTAACCCAGAGATCACTAGGCGTGAAGGCTCAATGATGAACGAAGAAGGTTGCTTATCTGTTCCTGGAACATACGCCAGCGTAGAGCGTGCCGAGGAAGTTAGTGTTTCTGCACTTGATCGTGACGGCAACCCTTTTGAATTTGATGCCACTGAGCTATTAGCTATTTGTGTACAGCATGAGCTAGACCACTTAATGGGTAAACTTTTTGTTGATTACTTATCACCATTAAAGCGCAATAGAATTCAAAAAAAGTTAGAAAAAGAAGCTAAGTTATTAGCAAAAGAAGGATAAGTCATTGCAACCATTGCGTATTATTTTTGCCGGCACCCCAGATTTCGCTGCAAAGCATCTAGCCGCACTACTAAAGACAGACCATGAAATAGTGGCGGTTTACACCAAAGAAGACACTCCATCTGGCCGTGGTAAGAAATTACAACCCAGTGCAGTGAAGGTTTTGGCGCAAGAGCATCAATTACCTGTTGTGCAACCCAAATCGCTAAGAGATGGAGAGGCCTTAGAACAACTGGCACAATTTAATGCTGACTTAATGATAGTCGTCGCTTACGGCTTAATTTTGCCAACGGCAGCACTCGAAACGCCACACCTTGGCTGTGTTAATGTGCATGGTTCATTGCTTCCACGTTGGCGTGGTGCCGCCCCGATTCAGCGCGCAGTTTGGGCTGGTGATAAGCAAAGTGGTGTCACCATCATGCAAATGGATGAAGGACTCGATACCGGTCCTATGTTGCACAAAGCGTCACTCGATATCGCAACCGATGAAACCAGCAGCACCTTATATGAGCGCTTGGCCGAACTAGGTCCACAAGCGCTCGTTGAAGCAATTGATTTATTGGCTCAGGACAAATTACCGGCCCAGATCCAAGATGATGAACAGGCTAATTACGCAAAGAAACTATCGAAAGAAGAAGCAAAGATTAATTGGCAAGATAACGCTGCTCATATCGAGCGTTGTGTCCGGGCATTTAATCCGTGGCCAGTGTCTTATTTCCAGTTAGAACAACACGCAATAAAAGTGTGGCAAAGCAGTGTCAGCGAGATTAGTTCCAATGCTGCTCCGGGCACGATTGTTCAGGCTGACAAAAATGGTATTGTGGTTGCCACCAGCCAAGGGACAATTTGCTTGGAGAAACTGCAATTTCCAGGCAAGAAAGCCATGGTAATTAGCGATATTCTAAACAGCCGCAAGGAATTATTTGCGCCTGGTAACGTGTTGTAGTTTAAGGTAACGGTATGAATATTAGAGCAGTCGCCGCACAAACAGTCAGCGCGGTATTAGATAATGGTGAGTCTCTCGCCACTGCATTGCCATTTGCCCAAAGTCGCGTAGATAGCCCACAGGATAAGGCGCTACTACAAGAGATTTGCTACGGCATCATGCGCGAATTAACCCAGTTAGAATATTATCTAACGGCGTTAATGGACAAACCAATGAAGGGCAAGCAACGCATTGTCCATCACCTATTATTAGTTGGTGCATATCAATTATTGCATATGCGCACTGCTGAGCACGCAGCACTTGGCGAAACAGTAGAAGCCACCAATGATATCGAACGCGTTCAGTTTAAGGGATTGGTTAACGGAGTACTGCGTAATTTACAACGCCGTAAGGATGAGCTTCGTGAAAAAATGCCGACCAAGGGCCCTATCACTTATAATCACCCCAAATGGTATATCAAACGCGTTACCAAAGCATACCCTAAGCAGTGGCAACAAATAGTCCAAGCCAATAATCTACGTTCACCAATGTGGCTAAGAAACAATGCCACCTCACAAACACGCGATGAATATCTTGCGAAATTACAAGCCCTTGAAATTGACGCAAGCGCTGGTGAACTAGGCAATAACTCTATTTTGCTGGCTAAGCCCGTAGGTGTTAATAAATTACCCGCGTTTGAGCTTGGTGCGTGCTCGGTACAGGATATTGCAGCTCAACAGGCGGCAGAATTATTAGATCCACAATCTGGCGAACTCATTCTCGATGCTTGTGCGGCACCAGGTGGAAAAACCTGCCATATTCTAGAATCAGCCAGTGACTTAGAAGTTGTGGCACTAGATTGCGTACAGAAACGCCTTGATCGGGTACAAGAAAATTTGGACCGTATTGGCTTAACGGCTCAATTGATATGTGGTGACGGTACTAAACCAGAACAATGGTGGCAAGGCCCACAATTTGATCGCATATTGCTCGACGCCCCTTGCTCGGCCACAGGCGTAATTCGCCGTAATCCAGATATCAAATGGCTACGCCGCGATACCGACATTAAGCAATTAGTCGAATTACAGCAACAAATTCTAAGCGCATGCTGGAGTCTGCTCAAACCAGGGGGTACATTAGTATATGCTACATGCTCAGTGTTACCCGATGAGAATAGTCAGCAGGTTGCTAACTTCCTAAATTCGCAACAAGATGCTGAATTAGTTCCGCTACATCAGGAAGATACACCACAGAACCCAGGTTGGCAGCTACTACCTGGCGTTAATGATGCTGATGGCTTCTACTACGCGAAACTGCACAAGAAATAGCAGACGGAAAAAGGAAATCGAGTGAAGATAATTATCTTAGGCGCAGGGCAAGTAGGTGGTAGCCTGGCTGAAAACCTAGTCGGTGAAGACAGCGATATTACCATCGTCGACAGTGATCGTGCAGCACTGGCCGAATTAAAAGATAAACTCGATTTACGTGCCGTCTGTGGTCATGCTTCACACCCGCAAGTGCTACTTGATGCTGGCGCTGACGATGCTGACTTAGTTATCGCTGTGACCAACTCAGATGAGATTAATATGACCGCCTGCCAGGTGGCTTATTCACTATTTAATGTACCAACAAAGATTGCCCGTATTCGTAATGAGGACTACATTAATAGCGCCAAAGAATTATTCCACGATAAAAACGATCGCAAAAGTGAAGAGTTCAATTTTAAGGGGTTTGCCGTAGATGAAATTATCTCTCCGGAAACCTTAGTAACAGGTTACGTTCGTCGATTGGTGGACTACCCTGGTGCATTGCAGGTATTGCAGTTTGCTGATCGTAAAGTCTCTTTGGTTGCGGTTAGGGCCTACTACGGTGGCCCATTGGTTGGTCATGCGTTATCAGCGTTACGCGAACATATGCCAACCATTGACGCTCGAGTAGCGGCTATCTTTCGCCAGGGCCGCCCAGTGCGCCCACAAGGCACCACGATTATTGAAGCTGATGATGAGGTTTTTTTCATCGCCGCAACAGGTCATATCCGTGCGGTGATGGGCGAGTTACAAAAGCTCGAAAATCACTACAAAAAAATAATGATTGTAGGCGGTGGTAATATTGGCGCCGGTTTGGCTAAGCAACTTGAGAAGGATCATCGTGTTAAGTTAATAGAACGCAATCCCAAGCAGGCTGAAATGTTATCGCAGCAACTCACGGATGCAACAGTATTCATTGGTGACGGCGCCGACCATGAGCTACTCAGTGAAGAACACATTGAACAGACGGACCTCTTTATTGCTGTAACAAATGATGATGAGGCAAATATCATGGCATCAATGCTCGCCAAGCGTATGGGAGCAAAGAAGGTCATGGTACTTATTCAACGTAGCGTTTATGCCGACTTGATGGAAGATACCAACATCGATATCACCATTTCCCCGCAACAGATAACGATATCAGCATTACTTTCGCATGTCCGCCGTGGTGATATCAGTAATGTCTATTCGTTACGCCGTGGAGCTGCAGAGGCAATTGAAGCGATTGCCAATGGCGATTCAATGACCTCTAAGGTCGTCGGGCGTCGAATCATGGATATTAAGCTACCTCCCGGTGCCACTATCGGCGCGATAGTTCGCGATAATGAAGTTTTAATCGCCCATGACAAAACCAAAATTGAATCCAATGATCACGTTATCTTATTTTTAATCGACAAAAAGCATATCGGTGATATTGAACGCCTATTCTCGCCAAGCGCCTTTTTCCTATAAGACCGATGACCTTTTATATTGGTTAAGCAGTTCAATTAACTCGCTGCTAGATTGCGTGAAGCAACTTGTTGGTATAAATAAGTGTGCACCATAAGCCTTATTTAAAACAGTCACTTGATGTAAGAAACCAGCAATGGGACCGTTAAGCTGGTAACCGCTACGTGTCTTATATGGCGCAAAATTTATCTGTACTTGCTCAGGGGCAATATCACCTTGTTGGCAAGCTAACACCATTATATCCCTTTGTTCATGAATAAGCCGACTCGCAAGCCGAGGGGAAATCCGCTCGATTATCACCTCAATATCATCGAGTCTTATGGCGATATATGGTATTTCTTTTTGTTCAAGTTGATAGGTAAATGAAGGTTGAAAAACGCGTTGAATATTTTGCCATGGCACCGACCACTGACCATAACGATGAAAGTAACGAAGCTTGGTCTGCGATAGTGACATACTGATGGCAGGCTCTAATTTTATTGCAAAGCCCGCCGCAATGAGCACAACCCCTATCAGAGCGACTAACAATAATTGTGGCTTAAGCTGCGGAAATGTTGGCTGGAGCATAATGACGCCCGCAAACAGAATCACGCCTGCAATAATCAACGGTTTTTGATGGCGTCTTGCCGGCGACGCAATAAGCACTTTATTCGTAATGGGTTTAACCCTTTATTTAAGATTTGATACTATTTGCATTAGTTATTTCATTCGCAAATTCAGCCACTTTGTCCCAATCAGTGTATTCTATATCTTTTGAAGTGTCAGTTTCTCCACCAGTTATTTTCATGATAAAGCGAATCATTACTTTATCAAACCAACGATATCTACTGTATAGCAAGGCGCCAGCAAAGACGGCTTGTAATTGAGGGGTCCAAGGTGAAGTGGCGATAAACTTCTTCATATAGGCGTTAGTTGTCGGGGTATTCTTTTCAGCCTTGCGCGCAGTTAAATTTACACAAAAGAAGCCATTAGGGCGTTGTTCTAATTGCGGCTGGAATTGCTTTATGAAAGCAGCTAGCGCTTTATTAAAGTGACCATAGCGAATGGATGCGCCAATAATCACTTTATTAATGGTTGTCCAATCCACTGTGTGTGCGGTCTCTAATGGCAAAGCTAAAACAGACTCACCTGCACTGGTAAGCTTTTGCTCAATAGCATCACAAATTTTCTTAGTTTGACCATCATTGGTCGAGTAGATTAACAGTGTGTGGGACATAAAATTAATTCTTCCAAAAAGCAGGGGTAAATAATACCAATAATGTAAATATCTCGAGCCGGCCAAAGAGCATCGCAATAACTAAAATCCACTTAGCCGAGTCATTAATGTTGCCATAATGAGCCGCAACCTCACCGAGCCCAGGCCCTAGATTATTCAGCGCCGCCGCCGTGGCACTAAAGGCTGTAATATCATCTAGTCCAGTAAATAAGAGGGCTAACATACAAATTACAAACACTAAGGCGTAGGCAGCAAAAAATCCCCAAACGGCATCAACAACCCGATCTGGCAGGGCTTTCTCGCCTAATCGAATAGCAAAAATGGCTCGTGGGTGCACCAAGCGCTTTAATTCACGAGCTCCCTGTAAAAATAGCAATACGACCCGAATTACCTTCATGCCACCACCTGTCGAACCGGCACAGCCCCCCATAAAAGAAGCAAATATTAATAACAGCGGCAGAAACAAAGGCCAGCTACTAAAACTTTCCGTGCCAAATCCTGCCGTTGTGGACATGGAAACCGCTTGAAACATGGCATGACTAAATGCATCATCTATTGATAAGTAAATGTTTTCTTTATATAAAACAGAAAACACAACCAAAATAAGAGCAAGTTGAAACATCAGAAACAAGCGTAATTCAGGATCTTTAAAATACGATCTAAACATCACTTTGGGGCGGATAATAGCGGCGTAATGGAGGCTAAAGTTAACTGCAGAAATTAATAAAAAGATCACACAAATTACATTAATTAGCGCGGAATCAAAATATCCCATACTCGCATCATGTGTCGAGAACCCACCAATGGCAATCGTTGAGAAGCTATGACAAACCGCATCAAAAACACTCATACCAGCCCCCCAATATGCCACCCCACACAAGGTAGTAAGCGCGAGGTATATGTACCACAATGCTTTGGCCGTTTCGGCGATTCGAGGTGTCATCTTGGAGTCTTTCACAGGGCCCGGCGTTTCGGCCCGATATAACTGCATACCACCGACACCAAGCATTGGTAATACGGCAACAGCTAATACGATGATTCCCATACCGCCTAACCATTGTAATAAGTGGCGATAAAACAAAATGGCTTTGGGTAAATTATCCAAACCGGTGATAACTGTCGCACCTGTCGTAGTCAACGCAGAGAAAGACTCAAATACGCTATCTGCCAAATTCATGTCTGGTCGTTCAGATAATAAGAATGGAACGGCACCCACACTGCCAAGTGCAAGCCAAAACATCACGACCACCACGAAGCCATCACGCACCTTCAGTTCACGGCGAAAGGTTCGATTGGGATACCAACAAATCAAGCCAATCATCACGCAGATCGCAAATGATTGTACAAACGCAACACCACCACCATCATTAAATATCGCCGCGACAACGGCTGGCGCTAACAGTGTTGTGCTAAAGATAGTAATGAGCAGACCTAGAATTCTAAGTAGAGATCGAGTTTGCATACGCGCTAATGATTTGACTTAAGTGAATGAAATTAACGCTAATGTATCACAGCTACCTAGTTAAAAATATCCCACAATGGCACTGCAACGTGCTATTTTCATCCAATGACATATAATGTCCAGTGTATAAAAATTAAAACAAGAGATTATAATGAAGAAATATATTGCCGTCGTATTGAGCCTTTGCGCCTTTACTACCTATGCAACAACACAAACCATCGCTCCAGCACCATTGGTGTCAATCCTTACTCACGATAACTATTTCAACAACTTAAAGTTACATTGCGGAAAAGCCTATCAGGGAAAAGTGACTGTAGATAACGCCAATAGCACCAGTTTCGCCAATAAAAAACTCATCATGCACGTACGTAAATGTAGCGAAACGCAGCTACAAATTCCTTTTCATGTTGGCGATGACGCTTCACGCACTTGGATCATCACCAAAACGGGTTCAGGCCTTTCACTAAAACATGACCATCGCAAGCCTGATGGCAGCAACGATAAGTCAACAATGTACGGCGGTCACACTATTGATGCAGGCTGGGACAACGTCCAAGCGTTTCCAGCAGACCAATATTCTAAAGAACTGTTTGTGCAAAGTGGTATTCCCCAATCAACAGGCAACACTTGGCAAATGTTCATCTACCAAGAAAAGTTTACTTATAGACTAACCCGCCAAGGACGCGAGTTTAGAGTTGACTTTGACCTTACTAAACCAGTCACTCCACCTGCACCACCCTGGGGTTATAAGGATTAGCCGTTACTAATAATCTTGAAGGCCTTCGTTAGAACACTGGCATTACCTTATTAATAGTCTTCTAACGAATTGGCCATCAACGTAAGGTAAATAGCTAGACCTATACGTTTCTTTTAATCGGTAACTATGGCGTGATTTCACCGCTACAAACGATTCTTATCAAAAATTTTTGCATTACTGTACCAGTCCCCCCCCAAAAAAA
>CAKZQF010000006.1 GCA_937139475.1 uncultured Gammaproteobacteria bacterium
AGATAGATTTGATTGCCAGGCTTCAACTCAAAGACAATGTCAGAGGATAGGCTGCCACTTACGGTAATTGGTTCCTTAATGAATTTATTGATCTGCGAAAGCGCGAAGTCGTTTAAAGTTATGCTAGCAACACTAGAGCTGCTATTTTTACTATCGAGCATAAACTCTTTATTGAGACAGAGTTTGCTAGTTTCCCCGTTTTGCGCCCAGCAATGGGGTTGTACTGAAATGGACTTTTGTTGTTGGTTGGCGACAATAGTAAAAGGCTCTTCTAATCGCCACTCCTTCAGAGGTGTAGTAAAACTCGCTTGAATGATATCGCCCGACCAACCCACATCACTGTGAGTGCCATTGAGTTGCAACTGGGCATTTAGCGGCGAACCTTCAGAGGTAAAGGTTAACTGGTGTTTTGCGGCATCTCCATTTAACGAAAACCGAGCGACATCAAGCTGATGCTGTTGGTATTGTAATTTATTTAGTGTCAACTTAGCGTCAATGGGTCGTTGCTTATTTAGTGTTGTATCAGCAGAAAATTGTAAGGACTTCGCCTGCAGATCATAATCTTTGGCTAACAAGTCTTTTACCATTAGCTCGGCGATGATACGTGGCCTTGCAACGTCCCCTGATAATTTTACCGCACCGATAACAGAGCCGGTAATATTAGGAATACTTTGGCTAAGTATCGGCGCATTTATTTGGCTATCTAAGTTAATTCTATTGGTGATAAGCCCTTGCGCGCTTAGCACGTTGCTACCACTTTTAAGCGCCAGTGATTCAATGGCCCAGCGCCCGTATTGAGTCGTTATATCCGAGTTGCCTGCAACTTGACCACTTAAGGCAAGGGGTTGCTTAAGCCAAGAACCATTAAGATCCAATTGATTAATTTTTACCATCCAATCGTGCTCATCTAGCGAGAGCTCACTGGCAAATTCTCCAGAAATATTACCTTCAAGGGCAGGCCAAAAAGTGTGTGGTTGGATATTTTCAAGCGTTATATTAACGCTAGAACTGAGCTTATCGCTCCACTTTATTAATCCCGCGGCCTTAATCTTTCCTGCCAAGGTTTCAATCACGCCTTGCTTAACGTCTAAGTTGTGCTGAGACCCTGTACCTGTGAGCGCTATTTGTATCGCTGGTAGGGTGGTTGATGCTGCTCCGCCAGTTAATTTGTAGTCGAAATTATGGCGGTCACCAGATAGATCGAGTGAACCCGCATTTAGTTTAAGTTTGCCTGCCAATGGCAGTGTGATGTCCTGCCACGCAGCCTTAATCGATAATGGTAGCGCTGATGTGGCAAGGTTGGCTGTGACATTAGCAGCTGCCTCCACTGCTCCTTGGGTATTAAGATTTAGTTTCAAATCTTCTAAACTGCCACGACTGGTCAGTTTGATAGCCGACTTTTGGTAGTCATCGCTCTGTTTGGTTTTTAATGAAAGGTTAATTTCGTGAGGAAAATATAATTTGTTTTGGAGCTTAGCGCTGGCCAAAAGCTCGCCTATATCATGCTTTAATGAGAGGTGGCTAACCGATACGTTTTCGTTGTTGGCTGCTAGGGATAGCTCAATATCTGATAATGATTGTACTGGTGAGCCAGTACTTTGATGACTGAACTTCTTGACATGCAAGCGTCTTAAAGTAAACGCTAAAGGCAGTGCAGGCAATTGTGCTTCAGCAAAAACAGCAGGATCAAACTCATCAATAACGAATGGCTGGCCATTCTCTTGCTGGGGGCTAGTTGAATTGAGCTTGAGCTGCGCTATATCAATTGTAACCCCATTAATACTCGATTTTTGGGCGGCAAAAGAAAGCGCTAAATCGTCAACACTTATGGTTTGTTCGGGCAATGTAATTAAGAGCTTTGCAACCGCTAATTTTCCTAAGGAAACAGCAAAGGGCAGTGTTATCGGGGCAATGGCCCCAGTGTCGTTTGGCTCTTTGCTGAGTTCAGTCTGCTTGAAGCTGAAGTTATCGATATTAATTGCTTTAACACAGAGGCTAGAATCCCAGACACAGCTCCAGTCCCACTCAAGCGTGACCTGCTGTAGACTGAGTTGTTGCTGTTTAGTACGGTAACTAATTGTAGTAAAGCGCGGAGAAGCCAGTAC
>CAKZQF010000007.1 GCA_937139475.1 uncultured Gammaproteobacteria bacterium
AGTTCTTGTGTTGTTTGATCTTGCTCTTTTAGTGCGAAGCTTATTTGCTCGATGGACGCCGAAGAATTCTCCATTAGCTCAGTTATTTCGCCCATTGAGTTCGATAGATCTTCAGTCACTTTAACCACGCTACCCGTTTGTACCACAACCTCATCCATCACTTGTGTCGTCGTATCAGTTTGGCTGGTGATCTCTTTAAGCATAATGCCGATCTTTTCTGTGGCGTCAGCGGTTTTCGATGCTAGCGCTCGAACCTCATCGGCGACCACGGCAAACCCCCTGCCCTGTTCGCCCGCCCTCGCGGCTTCTATAGCAGCATTAAGAGCCAATAAGTTAGTCTGCTGCGCTATTGAATCGATAACATCCGTAATACTCTGTATTTCTGCAGCTTTTGAGGCCAACAACTGAATTTGCGATGATGCATCATGAATACCGTCGCTTAAAGAGCCAATATTGTCCATACTACTGGCTAATTGCTCTTTACTCGAGGTACTTGCCACCATCGCCTTAACCGCCAATTCAGCGGTGATAGAGGCACTGTTGTTTATCTCAGTTGTGCTTGCAACCAACTGCTCTGTCGCCGTAGCAACACGGCTGACATCATCACCACTGCTATCAATTGAAGCGGCTAATTGCTGTACAAAAAAAGCAACCTGAGCGGAGTTTATTGCCAATTCACTGGCTCTGTCACTGATTTCACGCCCAACACCGGTAAATTCCTGCTCTCGCTGCTCAACAATTTCTTCTATATTTAATTTTTCAGCGACGACATTGATACTTTGGGCAATTTTCTGATACTGCTTTTGATCAGGTATATCGATGAAATACCTCACTGATACAAACACACTGACAAGGCCTGAGAAAGCTATCATGATAGCTGAGTTTGTTGTACTCAGTGACAAGGCACTGACTATATAAAACACGATTAAAACAACGATTGTACTTACAATGGCAACACTTAAGCAGCGCTTATTATTCAACATATATATCCCTGCACATAATACCAACTATCATTAACAGCCCTGTGATAAGAAATAAATCAAAGAGATAACGTACTAGTTTAAATTAAGGTAAGCAGCCAGCCAGAAACCAGCCAATGTCATTAATATATTTGCGATAGCAGGTAAAAAGTATTAGACCAAAGTTTTGTCGTGCCTAACTAAAGCACGAGATACTTTCAAACTAACTTGCTGATTTTTTTGTGGGGTACAGTTTAGCAATGTGAAGCAAGCACTTGCCTTGCGGAACTTGTTTTTTGAGCCCATCATTTCCAGTAATTAATCAGTCCCCTTGAGCCTAACCTTGTCTATCGGGAATACCAACATGGCAACTGTTATGCCTGGCAAGCAAGGTACATGGTCAAGGCAGCTCAACAGCTGATATGTTCTACGGCCTAACACTACACCTTTTTCTCCATTCTATGTTTAAATAGAATGGATAGAGGGGGTGAATAATGAAAATAGAGCGCCGATACCATCCACGCAAAGCCGTAACCTTTGATGTAGAGCTGGTGATTTCACAACGCTTATATACCACTAGGGCAACTAATATTTCTCTTGGTGGAATTCAATTAGAGTCCACCCCTGAGATTATCAGTGCGCTTGAGCAATTAACGCTTAGCCCCATTGAATGTCAAATTGCTTTGGACTCCAAACAAATGGGAAAAATCAGCTTAGCGGTCCGTCTAATTATCAAACGTCGAGTCACTCAGTGTAATTATTTACTCGGTTTTAAATTCATCAATTTATCGCTAATCGAACAACAACAACTTAATATTTTGGTCAATAATATATAAGAGCTAGCTCCTGATAATTGAACTCAAAGGTAGTATCACCTCTAGCTTTTATTGTCACTGCCTATTTTATTTTCTTGTGTTCTATCACACACCTCAGGACGTACAAATAAGCAACACCTCGAATTAATCAAAACTTACGTTAAAAAATGGCGGCTATCTCTTCCCGTCCTAAGGTTAGATCTGTATTATCGCCACCATAAAATTCAGCTTATATAGAAGGTCCTCATGACTAAACCACAAAAGCCAAATAGTGTCGCGATGCTCAAGCGAGCTCATCAAAATATGCCTATGGGCGTTGCAGACAGCTATCGTTACTGGGGTGAAGAGAACACCGTATTTTTAAGTAGCATGAAAGGCTGCACCATAACCGATTGTGATGAACAAACTTTCGTTGATTTCCGTTTGGCTTACGGCCCGATTATTTTGGGCTATCGTGACGAGCGCATCGATAATGTCGTTATCGATGCCATCACTAACACTGGAACAATCTCAGGTTTTTCAACGGGGCTAGACTCTGATGTTGTTGAGTTAATCAAATCAATGTGCCCAAACATCGAGAAAATGCGTTTCGCCAACTCAGGTACGGAAGCTGTTATCGGTGCGGTGCGTACAGCTCGTGGCTATACCAAGCGTAACAAGATTGTAGTGGTTGAGGGCGGATTTCACGGCCTACATGATGAAGTGATGTGGAAATCTGATGTTGATAATTGGGATGTTGCTAACGAGAGTGCACCTAAAATCATCCCTTTTGGTGCAGGTATTCCGGTAAATACTCGTGAGCATCAAGTTAGCGTGCCGCTAAATGATTTTGACGCACTGGACGCAGTATTTGCTCAAGATGGTGATGATATTGCTGCCATCCTAATTGAACCAATCATGGGTAACTGTGGCTCTATCGCTTCAACGCAAGAGTATATGCAAAAACTGCGTGATGTGTGTGATGCTAACGGCTCACTACTTATCCTCGATGAAGTAAAAACTGGATTTCGCGTAGCACGTGGTGGCGCACAAGAGCTATACGGCATTTATGCTGATCTAACGACTTACGCCAAGGCAATGGGTAATGGTTATCCGGTCGCCGCTTTTGGTGGCAAAGCTAATGTTATGGATACTATTTCATTTGAGAAAAATGGTGTTACTCATGGCGGTACCTACACGGCTAACATGGTGGCTTTAGCAGCTGCGAAAGCAACGCTAACTGTGCTTAAAGAAACTGAAGTTCACGCCACAATAAACCGTGTAGGGCAGTCGATTCAACAGCTACTTTCTCGCGTGTTTAGTAAGTTTGGTGTGGAGCACTGTTTTGCCGGGCCTGACTCGATGTTTGGCATTCACTTTGGCAGCACAGTTCCAACCAATTACCGTGATTGGAAACAAACCGATAGCGATCTGTATACACAGTTTGCAATGAATCTGATCGACAATGGTGTGATGTTAGAACCTGACTCTCGCGAACCATGGTTTATTTGTGAAGCGCACGCAACAATGGATTTAGCTTGGCTAGAGCAAGTTGCTGAGAAATCGATGAAAGATGCGATTGACGGTTCAGCTAACTAGAAGTGTCGTATAAGCGCTCGCTCAGAGCGCTTATTCATTTTCTAAACGCCAGAAACAACTAGGGCGCAGCATAAGCCGCGCCCTAGTCATTCATCCGTGATCAACAAACTCCATCTAACCTAGTGCTAAATTCCATTAACACCGCCGTCATCCTGACGTTCCCTTCCGTGGGCTAATTTCCTACAGCGCCATCCTAGCACTTAGACCCATCCGTGGGCCAATTTCCTATGGCACCATCCTGGCACCTTACCCCTTCCATGGGATATCATCCTTGTCACGCCATCCTAGCGCTTGTCTTCTTCCTTGGTCCTTGACAGTAGAGTCACTTCCTGTGTCTCTCTTTGCGTCCTTTCGATATAAATAATAGGATGATTCGCTAGACCATTCTAGTCGCATTTTCATAAAAAATTTAACGTGCAAGCTGAAATACAATCCATACTTGATATTTATCAATAACTTAATAACAGTAGATTACATTTCTCTACATATCTTCTTACAGCCTTGTAAGAGATATCTCACACTAGACTTCCTAATATACTAACCAATGCAATTCTTATATTATTTCAAGAAGCTAGTCACGAGCTAATGCATCATCAACCCGATCACACAGGTTAAGTACTTCTTCACCAGGAGGCTTAGTCAATAGACTTACTATAACAATCGCAATACTTGCAAAAATAAACCCTGGAACTATCTCAAACACATCAAATAATCCGCCACTAAGCTGCTTCCATACCACAACCGTCACGCCCCCAACGACAATACCAGCCAGTGCGCCATGGCTATTCATGCGTTGCCAATACAGTGCAAGTATTAATGCTGGGCCAAATGCAGCACCAAAGCCCGCCCAAGCATAGGATACCAAGCCCAGTACGGTACTTTCAGGGTTAAATGCCAGTGCTAAAGCAATTAAAGATAACACCACCACGCCGATGCGTCCGACCATCACTGTTTCTGTCGCACTCGCCTCTGGGCGTAGCAACTGCTTATAGAAATCTTCAGCAAGTGCAGACGAAGAGACTAACAGTTGGGAATCAGCAGTACTCATTACTGCCGCTAAAATTGCCGCCAGTAATATACCTGCAACCACTGGGTGGAATACCGCATTAACCAGTAACATAAAGATAGTTTCACTATCCTCTAACTTGCCCGCCAAGTTGGCATCAACGTATAGCAACCCAACTAAACCTACCAACATTGCACCAGCCATAGAGATAGTGGTCCAAGTAACCGCAATACGTCGTGCGGTAGTTAAGTCTTTATTTGAACGCGACGCGTTAAAGCGCGCAAGAATATGCGGCTGGCCAAAATAGCCAAGTCCCCATGCTACTAACGAGATAATTGCAATAGCCCCCATCGACTCACCACTGACGTTGGTAAACATATCCAGCAGCTCAGGATTTTTAGCCGCTAACGAGTCTGATAGTTGCAATAGTGAGATATCAAGTGAGGCAATAGGCACAATGACAAGTGCAGCAGCCATTAGTAGCCCTTGAACTAAGTCCGTCCAAGACACCGCTAAAAAGCCACCGAATAAGGTGTACGACACCACACATACGGTACCGATAATCACCGCAATTTTATAATCAAGACCAAATACCGTCTCAAACAACTTGCCGCCCGCGACCAGACCGGAGCTGGTGTAGAACAAAAAGAACATCAAGATGAAAAACGCCGAGATCGTCTGTAACAAGCGTGTTTTATCATTAAAGCGGCGAGCAAAAAATTCAGGTAGCGTAAGTGCATTGTCAGCTTCAATGCTAAAAGTTCTTAATCGCTTGGCACAAACCAACCAGTTGGCCCAAGTGCCCAATAGTAATCCACCAGCAAGCCATAATGCTGGCATACCAGATGCAAAAGCATATCCCGGAAGACCTAACAATAACCAACCACTCATGTCTGAAGCGCCAGCAGAAATTGCTGTGGGCCAAGGACCAAGTGTTCGACCTCCTAAAAAGTAGTCTGTTGAATCAACCGTACGTTTGTAAGCATAGTAGCCGATGCCCATCATCAGTACTAAATAGGCAATAAAAGTAGCTGTTATTGCGGCATTATTTTCAATCATATTATTATTCTCATTGTGTGATTGGGTGAAGTATAACCGCTAACTCACTTTTATAGAATCACTCCATTGCAACCGACGCCTTTTTATTGTCCGTTTAATTAATCTACACCGTGAATCAGCTAGTCCAATAATTAATACGAGACTAAGCACTTGAAAAAACAGGTGTCGGCCATCATGTCTATTAAATCACCGCCAACTAATCAGGCTATATCAATGTCCATTGAAAGTAATTCAAAAACAGAAAAAGCAGCATTTACCAGTTTGTTGCCAATTTTCGCTTTTATTAAACCCTATAAAAAACGGGTCGCTAGTGCATTACTTGCCTTGGTATTGACTGCAATGGTGAGTTTATCGCTAGGGCAAGGAGTAAAGTATGTTATCGACAGTGGCTTTATTGCGGGCTCGCAAGAACAATTAACCCAAGCTATTTTAGTGCTGATTGGTTTAATTAGTTTGCTCGCTGTAGGCACCTTCTGTCGCTTTTATTTGATGTCGTGGCTAGGCGAAAGAGTAAGTGGTGATATTCGAAAGGCGGTGTTTAAACAGATCGTGGCACTTCATCCCAGCTACTTCGAGGAAAACCGTAGTGGTGAATTAATGTCTAGGCTTACCACCGATACCGTTTTATTACAGTCCATCGTCGGATCATCCTTTTCGATGGCACTGCGCTCTGGCTTTATGCTCATTGGTGCGTTGGTTATGCTCTTTGTCACGAACCTCAAACTAACCCTTATTGTTCTGACGACCTTGCCGCTAGTACTACTGCCAATGATGCTTTATGGACGCCGAGTGCGCAATTTAGCGGCCAGCAGTCAAGATGCCATTGCCGATGTCGGTACTTATGCTGGTGAAATTATTCAGAATATTAAGGTAGTACAAAGCTACACCAGAGAAGAGGCTGAGCATCAGGCATTTTCTGGTGAAGTAGAAAAGGCTTTTGAAATAGCCAAGCACCGAGTGTGGCAACGCTCGCTGCTTATTGCCGGGGTAATATTTTTAACCTTTGCCGCTATTAGTGCGATGTTATGGAGCGGCGGCACAGATGTTCTTAATGGAAAAATGAGTGGTGGTGACTTAGGTGCTTTTGTATTTTATGCCATTATGGTTGCGATGTCGGTTGCAACGGTTGCAGAAGTCTACGGCGAACTACAACGGGCGGCAGGTGCTGCTACTCGCTTGCTTGAGTTACTCAAGGTACAAAGTGACATCAAAGAATCAAGCCTACCTATCACAATGCCAGTTGACCATCCGCAAGCTATCTCGCTTGAGCAAATCGATTTTTATTATCCATCTCGCCCTGACAAGGCCGCCTTAAGAGATATCAATCTATCGATTCCAAAAGGAAAAATTGTCGCCCTTGTAGGGCCATCGGGAGCTGGTAAAACGACCTTATTTGAATTATTGCAACGCTTTTACGATCCGCAGCAGGGGCAAGTTAAATTCAAAGGCATCGATATTAGTAATATTGCGTTAACGGAGTTAAGGCAATCAATGGGATTAGTATCACAGCAACCCGTGCTATTTAGCACCAACGTGTATAACAATATTGCCTACGGTAAGCCTGATGCAACCAAAGAAGAAGTGATAGCAGCTGCAAAGCGAGCACACGCAGATGAATTTATTGAGCAGCTTCCTGATGGCTATCAGAGCTTTTTAGGTGAACAGGGAGTACGCCTCTCTGGCGGTCAAAAACAACGAATCGCTTTAGCTCGGGCTATTTTGAAAGATCCGGAGATTTTATTACTCGACGAGGCGACTAGCGCCCTAGACGCAGAAAGTGAACACCATGTGCAGGCAGCACTGAATGAACTAATGAAAGATCGCACCACACTTATTATCGCTCACCGCCTGTCGACCGTGCTTCATGCCGATATCATTGTGGTGATGGATCAGGGGAAGGTTGTCGATAGTGGTACACACCACTCTTTGCTAGAGTCCTCTACACTTTACCGACGTTTATGTGAGTTACAATTTGAACAAGCTTAAGCGAATATTGATTGTTCAGAGACTCAAAAGTTAGGACTAACAACGACTTTATTTCGGCCTTGTGCTTTAGCCAAGCCTTTGGCGAGCTGTGTGCTGAGTATTCACTAACGCCAATACTCAGGTTATCGCTTGAGATGTATTACCAATTGTATTTTGCGTCGGCTTCTCGCGTATTTTTTCAGAGAATATTTCAGCTTGCCTGGCATTAGTGTTAGGCAATAGCATCACAAGTTCTTCACCTCCCTGATTAAAACCGAACACAAAAATACTTAAAACCGAACATTGAACATTTCACACGCCAACAAAACAAGTGTAAACCACTGTATTTTAACAACTTTAAATTCTGGCATGAATTTTTCACTATAAGCATACCTAAGTCTTAATTACATACTAAGCCATGAACATTGATTTACCACAATCAGCCTCTGCCAAACGATACCTTACGATAGGCATAATCATCCTCGCTGTGGGCGTCGCGATTTTCTCAGCCCTCTCTCCCCGTTCTCCAACGGTAGCCTTAGAGCAACTAAGTTTTAATCAGGTTAAGCAAGGACCTTTAGACATCTATGTGGATAGCTTTGGGGAGTTCATCTCTCGCGAGGAACGACTACTTACAGCGCCCGCTCTAGGTAAAGTCGCCGAAATACTAATACGCCCAGGAACGCTGGTTACCCCCGAAACAGTAATTTTACGCCTGCTTAACCCACAGCTAACTCAGCAAGTAAATCAGGCCAAAGGAACATTAAAGCAACGTAAAGCGATGCAGGCCGCTTTTGAATATGAACAAACCAATGCTCGCCTTAATTATCTGGGGCGAATCGAAGATCTAAAAGCAAAGCTGGAGAAAGATGAGTTAGAGCTTTCTGTAAATCAACGCTTACTTGATTTGGGAACGGTTTCAAAAATAAAACTGCAACGCGCGCAGCTAGCGGTAAAACAAAGCCTTAGTAGCCTTGAGTTTGAACAAAAAAAATACGCTCAATTTCTTGAGATGCAATCCTACCAACTGACCCAAAAGCAGATTGAAGTCCAGCAACAGCAAGATAAATTACACTTACTTGAAAAGCAGCTAGCACAGATGTCGATTACCGCTGGACTCAGTGGTACCTTACAAACATTGGAAGTTAAGCTAGGGCAAAGCGTTAACCTTGGTCAGTCCATTGCCAAGGTAGGTAGTATCAACCAGTTAATTGCCAAACTCAGACTGCCACAGCGTCAGGCAGATCAAATCAGTTTGGGTGCTAGTGTGATTATCGATACCAAAAAGGGGAAGATACCTGCCCATATTTCTCGTATCGAAAGCTTAGTGACCGACGGTTCAGTATTAGCTGAAGCAATTCTCGCTGGACCACTAACCCAAAATGCCAGACCATCACTACCAATCACAGCGAAAATCTTTCTCGAACACAAACAGAAAGCGACTTATGTCAAACAAAGTCCGGGTCTTAGGCCAAATAGCAAGCATAACTTATTCGTCCAAATCAATGAGCAACAACTCATTCAACGCGAAGTTATTTTTGGCCAATTAACTCACGATAAGCTACTAATCAAGAGTGGCTTAAACAACCAAGAAACAATCGTCGCTAATGATATGCGCGACTACCAGCAATTTAGCACCCTAGCAATTAATTAAGGACAGCTCATGAATCAAACCAATAAATTACTCGTTGATATCGACAACCTGCACAAGAGTTACAGTAATAAACAAATCGAGACTAAGGCGCTTCAAGGTGTTTCACTGGCAATATACCAAGGTGAATTTGTTGCTATTACCGGACCATCTGGTTGTGGTAAGTCAACGCTATTATCGATTATGGGCTTAATGGATAGCGCGACATCTGGTCATTATACGGTTGCAGGGGTAGATACCAAAGATCTTAAAGTTGACCAAAAGACAATGATCAGAAACAAGCATATCGGCTTTGTATTTCAGTCATTTAACCTAATTGATGAGATGACTGTTTTTGATAATATTGCGCTTATTCTCGAGCACCGCAAAACACCCAAAGCGGAAATAAAGCAGCGGGTAGAAGAAGTATTAAGCCAAGTTGATATGTTGCCTCGCCAGCATTATCGCCCCAATCAATTGTCCGGTGGACAGCAGCAACGTATTGCCATTGCTCGCGCCTTAGTTGGTAACCCGGATCTTATTTTGGTTGATGAACCCACCGGTAACCTGGATACCATCAACGGTGACAAGGTAATGGCGCTACTAGAAAAACTCAACAAAGATGGTGCAACTATCGTGATGGTTACGCACGATACGCGTTATGTGCGCTGTGCTAGTCGCCAAATCCAATTATTAGACGGTGAGATCATCACCGAGAAACAATTAGAAGGTGTCGCATGAGTTTAGAATCAAAAGCGCTAAGACGTGGAGTCATGCGCATATTCCAACTGCCACGATTGAGCCTATCTCTTATTATTGCGCTTGGGGCGACACTCGGTGCAGTATTGTGTGTGGTAGCGATTGCATCAGCACTACTGCTAAACCCGCTACCAGGCATTAGCAATGCCGAAAAGCTACATACGGTAAAAGTTAGTTTTGGCTTTGGCAAAGATTCATTTATTCCAGCTTTTACCCCGCATGTGCTGGAACATGCCCGTAAGCATTTTAAAGATATTGGTCCCTGGGCTGGCATTAGTACTGAGAATGAGCAGCTAACTGTTGATGATGTTAGCCATTCGATCATCCAGTATTCTGCTAGTACTAATATTACCGATATTCTGGGAACGACTCTGTTACGCGGTGCCGCGATTGATAAAAATTTTGAAGCAAACCACATTTGGATTTCTAATTCTTTATGGCAACAGGCCTATGCTGGCATTGAATCGATAGTTGGTACGAGCTTAACCCTCAAAGGCAAAGAATATATTATCGCAGGCGTCCTTGAGGATGTGTTAGCGATTCGAACAGAGCGTAAAATACTGGATAATCAAGTATGGTTAATTACTGATGATAGTAAAGCTGAAGGCTTTGGCAATGGCCGGATCGGTGGAAACACACTCGATAGCGTGCTGGTAAAGCCTGGGCAAGGTGTCTCATTGCCCTCCGAAGCTGAACTACGCGAGTGGTTAGCGCTTTATATAGAGCAAGAGGTCAGTAATCCACGCATGCAAAAGTTTCTCAGTAATGTTGCATTAGAGGTAAAAGTTGAAGCGTATAGAGCCAACTTCCTCAGCGACACTTATCAGCTACTGATTGCACTTATTGTTACCGTAATTGGTTTGCTTGTGATGGCCTCTTTAAACCTCGTTAATCTATTTTTAACTCATTATCAGAGCCGTAATAAAGAGTTTGCGATTCAATTAAGTGTTGGCGCTAGTCAATGGCGAATGCGATTGTTAATGACATTAGAAAACCTACCAAGCTTCTTTGTTGCCGGCATCGTTGGCTTATTGCTCAGCGGCTGGTTAATCAAAGCCTTACCTGTTGTCTCAGACAGTAACCTACCATTATTGAGTGCTATTAGGCTGGATACAACGACCTTGGTGGCTGGCGTATTATTAGTCATTTCATTAGCAATGCTGTTTGGCATGCTAGCGCTTATAGATATTAATAAGCACCGCTTAATGGATAACCTCAACAGCAGCGGCAAGGGCAATGCTGGGCAAAATAACTATTGGTTAAGTCGTTCGTTAATGCTGGTGCAGTTGTCTATAGCATCTATTCTCATGGCAGGTTCAGTGATGTTGGCCAAGCAAAGTTATGAATTTGTTAATCAAGATATTGGGCTTGAAGTGGGTAATAATCAACAACTCAGGTTTGAGATTATAGATAAGGCGCTACACAGTTCCATAGTCGATTCAATAAAAAGCGATGGGGATGGCTACAAACCATTAATTATTGAATTAAGTCAGGCTATAGAGCGAGAAATCCCAGATAGCAAAGTTGTCCATGTGGCTCCATATGGCCCGCTTGACGGTGCGATGCGCATAATGACAGTCAATAGTTCAGAGAATGATCAGCAAAAGATCACTTTTATAGCGAATCACCTAAGTGCCAACTATTTTGATGCGCTCAATATTGAATTTTTGGCCGGTAGTGCATTAAGCCAACAACAGATTGATGATAAAGAGCCGCTGGTTGTTATTGATACAACAATGGCTCAGACACTTTTCTCTAAACTTAGTTATCAGGACGTTATCGGTAAAGAGTTGCCATTTTCTGGTGATAAAGAGCAGGCGCGTATTATTCACGGTGTTGTAGAAAGAGTAGGCTTACAACGTGAACAAAGTTTACCTGTATTGTATAGCGACGATCAGAGATTATTTAATCAGCTGACTTTTTTAGTTACCAAGAGTGATGGCACCGCAGTATCAATAAAACAATTGAGACCTGTATTTAGCAAGTTATTCCCTCGACTTGAGCTCATCCAGGCCGACTCTCTAGAAGGTATTTTTCTTGATATTACGGCTTCACAGCAACTCAATCTGTGGGTACTAATTGGCGTATCAATTTTAACCTTGCTATTGGCGGCGATTGGGGTTTCGAGCTTAACCTTAATGACTACTCATCAAAAGAAGTACGAGCTAGCAATAAGAATGGCAACAGGTGCCAGCCAAAAATCGTTACTACATTTTATTATCAAAGACGCGATGTGGTTATTAATGGGTGGGCTATCACTTGGTTTTATCATAACGGTATTTGGTTACGACTGGATAAAAGAGAGCCTAGGCTTATTACCTGATTTCAATTGGTTAACGCTAGGATTACTCGATGCTGCCTTAGTCATTATTGTGCTACTATCAGTCATCATTCCAGCATGGCATGTAATCAAAAAAGACCCTATCAGTGCGCTACGCCAAGATTAGGCTTTGATTCTAGAACAAGAAGGAAATCAACCACTACAATGAGTGCAACCATTTTAATTTGTGATGATGACGCTGACATTCGGTTAGCGTTGTCCCTATTATTAACAAGCCAGGGCTATCAAACCCTGGAGGCAGGAAGTGTAAAAGACGTGATGATTAATGCCAACCGGCATAAACCTGATTTGATTTTACTCGATATGAATTTCACTCGCGATACCACCAGTGGTGCAGAAGGGTTAGAGCTAGTGTCACAACTTGTGCCACTAGCCATTCCAATCATTTTAATTACCGCTTGGGGAAGCATTGAGCTGGCAGTTAAAGGGCTGCAATACGGCGCTTGTGATTTTATTGAAAAACCTTGGCAGAAAGCTAAGCTACTCAACAGCATCAAGCAGCAGCTTTCGATGCGCGATCTTGCCATTGAAAATAATGGCTTAAAGAAATTATTAACCCCTCCCGATGAACTCCCCTGGATAGCTCAATCGCCGGCGATGCAACAGATTGAACAATTAGTCAATCAAATAGCACCAACCGACGCCAACATATTGATTTTAGGTGAAAATGGTAGCGGCAAGTCACTACTTGCCAAACGAATTCACCAACTGTCTCAGCGTCAACAGCAACCACTGATAGAAGTCAACATGGCGGCGATCCCGGTCAATCTGTTTGAAAGTGAGTTATTTGGACACCAAAAAGGGGCCTTCACCGATGCTAAAGACTCGCGCGTTGGCCGCTTTCAGTTAGCTAATGATGGGAGCTTATTTTTAGATGAAATTGGCACCATGCCATTAGAACTACAACCCAAGTTATTACGAGTGCTCGAAACCGGACAATATGAAGTGTTAGGCTCAAGCCAAACCCAGCAAAGCGGTGCGCGCATCATAAGTGCAACCAACGCTAATTTAAGTGAACTGGTTAAACAAGGAACCTTTAGGCAAGACTTATTGTACCGGCTTAATACCTTTGTCATTGACTTGCCACCACTACGCAGGCGTAAAAAGGACATACAGTCATTATCAGAGCACTTCGTCCAGAATTTCTCAGCCAAGTATAATAAATCAGCGCTTTCCCTTACAAGCGATGCGTTAGGTCTATTACAACAACATCAATGGCCGGGGAATGTGCGTGAATTACAACATGTTATTGAGCGTGCCGTACTGCTATCTAACAATGAATCTATCGATGCTGATAAGATTCTGATTGATGGTCATACTCAGTCGGTTGCAGAGACTAGCGATAAGGTATTATCCCTAGAGCAAAGCGAGGTGGCACTGATAAATCGTGCGCTCGCTAATGCAAACGGTCAAGTGATTGCAGCAGCAAAAGCCTTAGGCATTTCACGCAATGCACTGTACCGACGGCTAGAAAAACACGGCATCGATTATGACGCATGAATCAAAGCTAGTTATTGGTTTAGCCATTAACTCCCTAATTATTTTGTTACTCTGCATAACACTTGGTATCAGTTTAGACTGGTCGCTGCTGGCTATCGCTACCACGTCATTTTTGACTTTGTTTATCCTCAGTTATATCTCGATAAAAATCTTTAAACTATGGCAAACAAGCCTGATGGATTTGACTTGTTATACTCAGCTACTCGCTGAAGGTGTCGGCAATATCGCCCCAAAATCCTCATCTGGTGATGGCCTGATAAGTCAGCTCCAACTGGAAATAGCACAACTAGCAAAAACAAACCACTCAACCCAGTCGCCATCCTCTCTACTTATGTTGTCTTCGATGATGGACAGTCTGCCCATTGCCATTTGTATTTTTGATCAACAGTGGCGGTTAAGCTACCGTAACCCTGCAATGTATCAGCAATTAAAGTTACCGCTACTGATTGGCTCTCACGCTACAGACAGTGGTTTTCGCCTAAACAAAGATTCGCCCCCCTTATCTCATCAATATTTTGATGGCAACTGGCAAGTCGAATGTGTTTCATATCATGACAACGGCCAGCAACAATGGCTATATACTGCGATTAATATTAGTCGTTCGTTGCAACAACATGAAAGCATAATTCAACAGAATCTTATTCGAGTATTTAGCCATGAGCTACGCAACTCCCTCACCCCAATGGCGTCGATGACAGACACTTTACTGTGTAGCGATCATTTGGATCAGGAGCAAGCTCGCTTAGTGTTAGGGCGTATCCATAAACGTAGTAGTCATTTGCTGGAATTCATTGGTCGTTATGCCGATTTGAGTCAATTAAGCGAACCTAATCTGGCGTGGTTTGATATCGGCAATTTAATCGATGAAGCAGCGACCGTCTTGGCAGATTCAACCAAGATTAATATAAAAGGAGAGTCACAATGTTTTGGCGACATAGCGCAACTTTCCATGGTGTTTACGAATTTATTTACTAACGCCCAGCAAGCACATGCACAAAGCGCATTAACGATTGAAGTGGTGGTCTATCGGCAAGAGCAACAACAGTTTGTTGATGTCATCGATAATGGCTGTGGCTTTGCCAATCTAGAGAATGCGTTAACCCCTTTTTACTCGACAAAATCCAATGGTTCCGGCATCGGACTATCATTATGCAGAGAGATTATTCACCAACATGGCGGTGAGTTAACGGTTAACAATAACTCACCTGCCGGCGGCGCTATAATCTCAATGAATTGGCCGACGACAGGTTAACCCTTAGCCAAATGTCAAGTGATGACGTCGCTTTGTTAACCTCTAGAGCAGCATTCCAGCTACTCAGTAGCCGAGATAAATCGTGGTGCATCAATCCCATTTACCTCAGCAGAAAATAGCTTATGGCATTAAACAGGCGGAGTTACCGGGAAGCCCATTTTTTCAACCAAGCGAACCCAAGGTACGCGCCAACCACGTTTTTCATCCAATGTATCCAGCGCATACATAGTCAATTGAGCACCAAGCCAACGGAAGGGTTCCGGTGGAATGTAGCCCGGCAGTGAACTGGCAAACTCAAGTTTAGTTTCAGGGGCATCGGTCTTATTTAACACTTCAAGTCCAACACGAGCGCCAAATCGTGAGGCTGTCACGCCAAAACCAGAATATCCACCAGCATATATCATGTCACCATTATAGTAATGTTGATAATGAACAGCCATACGAGTGGTCAGTGCAATCGGTCCGCTCCAGGCGTGAGATATCTTAATGTTGGCAAGTGAGGGAAAGGTTTTGTAGAACTGGGTCATCAATGGCAAGAAATTCTTGGCCGATTTATCCGCCACCGGATCCGTATTGTCATTAAAGAAATAACCCAGACGACCACCAAATAAAATACGGTTATCACTGGTCAAGCGCATGTAGTTTAACTGAGTTCGCGTATCATAAATACCTTGGCGGTTTTTCCAGCCGATGACCGCCATTTGCTCATCCGTTAGTGGCTCAGTTACCACGATACGATCGCGAATAGCTGACACCCTGCGCTTAATCTTTTTACTACCCGCGGCAAACGCATTAGTCGCCAGCAAGACTTTATTGGCTTTAACACTACCTTTGGGCGTAGTCACTAACACACCAGGTTTTAGGTGCTTCGATTTTAGTAGTGGCGAATATTCATAAATGCGCACACCAAGTTCCAGTGCGGCGCGTTTTAAGCCCCAGGCAAGCTTGGCAGGATGAACAGTACCACTACGTTTTTTAGACCACATCCCAGCACTAAATATCGGCGAGTTTAACTCTTTTTGTACTGCTGCTTTATCAAGGAAGTGGGCGTCATGACCATACTTTTTATAAATCTCATATTCGCCGTTAATATCTTCGATTGCACCGTCACCAATCGCCACGGTTAACTCACCGCCCCATTCGATATCACAATCGATATTATAGCGCACCAACGCTTTCTTAAAGCCGTCCATGTTTTCTTTGCCCAGACGTTCAAGCTCATCCATTTCAGTGGGGAATAATCGTTCTGAGTTGTCTAATCCGTGCATCACCGACGTCGATAAAATAGCCGCAGGTCGGCCAGAGGCTCCAATAGCCACGCATTCACTTTCGATAATAACGACATCGCATTGTGGATTAGCTTCTTTGGCATGAATTGCTGCCCATAAGCCTGTGAAGCCAGCACCAACAATTAATAAGTCACATTGTACGTTTTCCTCCAAAGGAGCTTCAGGCTCTGGCGCGGCCTCATTGTCGAGCCAAAAAGGAAAGAACTTGGTTTTTAGCAACGCTTTTTCTGCAGCTGTCTTAGTTGTCATTTTAGGAACCTCATCGCGTTTGAACGCTGTGTTATTTATGCTAAACAGGGTGCGCGATATGCCGACAGACCACAATCCCACGATCAGGGGGGGTGTTATTTAATAATCGTAAATACAAATAGTTAAATATTAAATCAAAATTAAGCCAAGTAAATTAACGGATCATGTACCGTCTCTTTTCCTTCGGGAATAACTTTTAATGCCGCAATAAACAAGTAAAAAAGCTCTGATTGCGAGCTCACATCTAACTTAATATAAATATTTTTTCGGTGGTACTTAATCGTTTCGGCACTATTATTTAAACGCTGAGCAATCGATTTGACTGAATAGCCATGTAATATCATGTGCAATACGCGGCATTCAGCAGCAGTGAGCACCGAGCTGCCAAATTTGATTAACGCATTGTCTAACTGACGCTTGAGGTTTGCTGGGGCGTGGTGCTCATTTTGCTGCCATTTGGTGATAATAGCGTTAAGCAATGGATAGATGATATTCAGCTGCTCCATCGTGTCAACTGAAAAAGGCTGCTCGTCAACATGGCGAACAAAAGAAATGGAAACAATATCTTGTTGATTCGTTTTAAATAATAAGCAGAGCTCGTCAATAAAACCAAGCTGTTGATAAAAATAGAAATAAAAGTCAGATTTTTCAAAGTCTTCTGGTGCAACATCATGCATCAAAAAAACACCGGCCCCGTCTTCCTCCATTGCTTTGCAGTAAAATGGGCAAAGCAGGTATGCGCCATTGTCATAGGCTTCGACGTGAGTCTTTACATTCTCATTTGCCAACAAGCGATGATGAGTTGTCTGCGGCGCCTGGCCTTGGGGAAAGATAGTGATCATGCCGCTACTAGCATCAATTAGGTTTTCTAATCCTTTAAGCAATAAGCCTATTGCGTGCGAATTAGCGTTATTGGCAACAACAGTAGCCAATACATTGTGCCATTTTATTAGCTGTTCGCGATTAGCCATTAGGTCGCCTACTTAGGTTGTGTTCACAGTAAATTATACTATAGCTAATGTATTAGCTGGTACGTTATCTGATTTACAAAAAGCCCAATTAGCTTATAGGGCGGTTGTTAATACCGTACCAATAATCTATATCAGGGGGGGATTAAGCCACATTATTGTAACTTAATCATTAGGCGCAGGGCGTAGCCCAAACTAAGAGCGATACTTCACACCAGGCAGCACACATAGCATCTCATAGAGCAAATTTGCCCCGAGCAATGCGGTATTGCCGGTCGTGTCATACGCAGGAGATATCTCTACGATGTCGCCACCAACAACATCAAGTCCCTTAGCACCACGAATAACTTCCAATGCTTGAGGTACAGTTAGCCCAGCAATCTCCACTGTGCCGGTGCCGGGCGCATAGGCAGGATCGATTCCGTCAATATCAAAACTAATGTACACCGGACCGCCGCCAATTTTCTCTCTCACTTCTTCCATCAATGGCGTAAGAGATTTATGCCAGCACTCTTCAGCCGGAACAACACGAAATCCTTGTTCACGTGGCCAATCAAAGTCTTCAGCTTCATAGCCCGTACCGCGTAAGCCTATTTGCACCACGCGTTGTGGATCTAGTAGGCCTTCTTCGACTGCGCGGCGAAATGGTGTGCCATGAGCAATTTTTTCACCAAACATATGGTCGTTAATATCAGCATGGGCATCGACGTGGATCATGCCAACAGGACCGTGTTTTTTGGCTAATGCACGTAGAATCGGCAACGCGATGGTGTGGTCACCACCTAAGGTCATCGGCACACAGTCGTTAGCTAAAACGTCATCATAAAACTTTTCAATAATGTCGATGCTTTGCATCATATTAAATGGATTAATAGGCACATCACCAATGTCTGCAATTTGCAAACTATCAAATGGGGCAGCGCGCGTTGCCATATTGTAAGGGCGCAGCATACGTGACTCGTCACGTATCTGGCGCGGCGCTAGGCGAGCTCCTGGGCGATTAGACGTGCCTAAATCAAAAGGGACGCCAATAAACGCCACATCCAAACCTTGCGCAGTTTCCTGTGCTGGCAGCCGCATCATGGTTGCAGGCCCGCCAAAGCGTGGCATATCATTACCACCCAACGGTTGATTTAGTATTTTCTTTGGATTATCTGAGGACATATTTATCTACCTTTTTAATCAATGTATATTTTTAGTGTCGCAGCAACCGTTATGCGGCTGTGATGACGTAAATTTTTCGCAGTGTTTCAAGCACTTCAAAACGTCCTTGCCAGCCCACGGGTAACACATAAGCGTCGCTAGCCCCGAACGTTTCAATGCTCCCATCAGGGTTAGTTAAGGCTACCTTGCCTTGTAAAATTGTTGAGTATTCAGAGAAATCACTACAATTTAAAATTTCAGCGTAAGGTGTACATTGCCAAGTACCCACGGTCACCTTGCTATCACTCGACTCAAAATGAATTTCTCCCGTTTCTATTGCTTCCCCCTCAATTACTGCATTTTGTGGTATTGCAGCGCAGCGCGTTAATCCTGCCGCGCCACTACCGTCTTTATTAATTCGAATAACAGATTTCATCATTTCCTCGACTGTGTTAATTACCTAGATTAGATTTATTATGGATTATTCATGTTGATACGGGCTAATTTAGCAATTGTCATGCCACACAATTAAAGAATTAAAATTCAATAACTTAGAGCCCACCAATTCCATTGTGAATTACAACCCTGTAGAAAATAATTCAAATATGAATTACAATTCAAAAATGTAATTTTTTATTGGAATATATGATGTCTCATGATGCTGAGCTAGAACTTACTGCCGCTCTCAACTTTTGCCCCGGAAATATCGTGATCTCAAACGCACAAGGCATCATCATCAAAGCGAGTGTCAGTAACGCGGCAATTTATGGAGTAAGCCAACAGGAGTTTGTTGGCTCTTCATTATTTGAATTAGAAAGCAAGGGAATATTAAACCCATCAGTCTCTCTCGAAGTATTAAGGACAGGTAAAGAAGCGCAAGTAATGCAGGTTACCCAACACGGGCGGGTGATGATGAGTGAGGGCTTTCCCATCTTTGATCAAGACAACAACCTCTACCGCGTCATTAGCTTTGCTACCGACCTAACTGAAATACGTCAGCTAAAGAAAGAATATGAATGGCTACAAACCCAGTTTATGGCGCAATCAGATCAAGCGCTATCACCGCCCAAACAGCAAACCAATTTACCATCAAAAAGCCAAGTCATTGGCAAGATTCACCAACTGCTACAACGTGTCTCTCGCTCCGACGCCAGCATCTTGTTTTTAGGCGAATCAGGTGTTGGGAAAACAGCATTTTCTAAACTTGTTCATGAACAAAGCGAGCGGTCAAGTGGTCCATTTATCGAAGTAAACTGCAGCACTATCCCGGAAACACTATTTGAATCTGAGATGTTTGGCTACGCACCAGGAGCATTTACTGGCGCCAATAAACAGGGAAAAGTGGGCCTTATTGAACAGGCACAAGGCGGCACACTTTTTCTCGATGAAATAGGAGAACTCCCCTTACCGATGCAAGCGAAGCTATTAAAAGTACTGCAAGATGGAAAGGTAAGTCGCATCGGTAGCACCAGCAGCCAGCTCATTAATTTTCGCTTAATTACCGCCACCAACCAAGAGCTCAATCAACGGGTTGAGAATGGTGAATTTAGATTAGACTTATATTACCGTATCAACGTGATCCCAATTTCAATTCCGCCACTAAAAGATCGAATTGAAGATATCCCGGTGTTACTCGATTTTATTCTTACAAAGCTAAATGCTCGCTACGGTGAGGAAAAGGTGATATCGAGTCGATTACGCCGTCATTTCCTAAATCATACCTGGCCTGGTAATGTGCGAGAACTAGAGAATGCATTAGAGCGCTCTTATCTGGCCAGTATTGGCAAGATGATCCAGCCCTTTGATGACTTTTCTAACCAAGAGCAAGCATTATTATCCCCCCCACAACCGGTACCTCAGATGTCTATGGTAGATCCCGTCATCCCTGGGCAGCGTTCACTTAATGACGCGATGGATGAAGTTGAAAAGCACCTTTTACAACAAGCACTTGAGCATTGCAAAGGGACTTATGAGTTAGCGCGCTACCTAGGTATTAGTCAACCCACTGCTTCACGTAGGCTCAAAAAACATGGGCTAAAGTAACCGCTGGTTACGTGCCGTCAGCCTGTTAAGATGCCCACTAACAATAGCGGGCACTGTTCGCTTAGTTAGTTGCCTGTTTCAGTTGATAAGGTTTATGCTTCGCTTCAGTCATACGTACAATGATTTCACCAGCTCCCAGAGTAACCAGCAAGCCACCACCGATTTGCATGATATACACCATATCAAGCGGCTCTCCAGGTATCCAAAAGAACAACAAAATGGATAGAGATAAGATAAAGATGCTTAAACCCGCCACAAAATAAGCCACCGCTGCACCGCCCGGCACCTTAAAAGGACGTGGGTGATTGGCATCACGTGATCTTAGTTTTAAAAATGAACAGTGCATTGCGATATATGGTAACAAGAAGATAATCGCACTAAATGAGAACAAGGTCCAAAACAGCTCTTCTGCGGAATGAGCCATAAAGCCATAAATGACTAAAATAATGCCACTAATTGCGCAAAGTAGTACTGCTGAGCCAACGGGTGTGCCGTGTTTTTTGCTGAGTAAACCAAAAATAGCTGGCATTTCTTTTTCTTGACCCGCCTCAGCCATTGCCGCATTACCACCTGATGTCCACGCAACCATGGTGGCAAAAAAGGTGAATAGCGTCGCAATGCCTAAGACATTAACAATAGCTGTTCCCATTGCTGAATCACCAAATATTTCCTTGAGTGTCACCACAAATACATTAACAATCTCAACTTCCTCAGCAGGCACAGCAGCTAACACTCCCACGGTACCAAAGATATAAAACAAGGTCGCCAAAATGCCAGTGGCAAAGATTGCCTTTGGAATATTTTGACCTGGATTTATGATCTTCTTGCTCTCCGACATAATAAGCTCAAGACCAAGACAACCGTAAACCAGAACAGGGATGTAAGCGAAGCCTTGCCCCAAATCATCTAACGCGGCAGAAAAATTAAGGTTGTTTGCAAAACCATTTTCTAAGCCATAGCTAATTCCTGCGCTACCAACAATTAAGATAATAATCAATTTAAGTGGCGTTGCCACTGCTACAATCATTTTAGTTAATCGCAGCGGCAGACAGTTAATAACACCAATCCCCGCGATGGCAATTAGTCCGATAGAAATTTGCTGCCATAGAGTCAAATCTGGAAAAAACATGGCAGAAATCATTCCTGCAAACATAATGAAAACCGAAGGGACCCAGAGGGCAATATTAATCCAATAAAACCAAGTGATTCGCGCCGCCCAGCGTAAGCCGAACGCATCGCGTACCCAGGCATAGATCCCCCCTTGCTCAGGATATGCTGCTCCCATTTCAGCAGTCACCAGATTGTTTGGGATCATGAATAAGATTAAGGTAACTACCCACCAGAACACTGCATATGGACCTACTGCAGCTGACAAAGCGATTTGATCCACCAACAAAATCGCCGACGAACAAAAGAAAATAATGTCTTTCAGTTGAAACATATTTCTCTGATTAGTTTGCTCTAACATTTTCTACTTCTCACTATTTATTATTATATAAGCTTAAGCGATCTCATATTGAAGGTAACAATTAAGACCTTAAGCATCGAGTTCCAACTAAACAACATGTTGATTAACCAGCAGCAAACATAGTAATGATAGACATTTAATCTATTAACTAACGCGAGCACAACTGTCTAGTGGCTTTATTGTGCTAGCTTACGCCATCACAATGAGCTTAATCTTTAATGATTAAACTATTTATCTATGTTCGCCTGCCCTCGATAACCATATTAATAAAGGGCTTGGCCAACACTATTAACTTTGAATAAGTGCTTTCGTTTCAAAAAACTCTTCGACGCCAATTTGACCTAGTTCGCGCCCATTGCCTGATTGCTTATACCCACCAAATGGCGCTTGGTTATTCCAAAAACCGTCATTAATATAGACTTGGCCCGCTTTAATTTGACGTGCCAACTGTTTTGCGTGTGCCTTGTTGTTATGCCATACGCGACCCGAAAGGCCATAGGGGGAATCATTGGCGATTGCGATGGCTTGCTGCTCATCTTCATAGGCAATAATACAAAGCACCGGACCAAAAATTTCTTCACGCGCGATTCGCATGTCATTGCTTACATCGGCAAAAATGGTTGCACGTACATACGCCCCCTTATCAAACCCTTCAGGACGTTCAACACCACCAGTGACTAAGCGAGCTCCCTCATCCAACCCTATTTGTATGTATTTAAGTACTTGCTCGCGCTGTGACATCGAGGCCATGGGGCCAGCCATTGAGTCTTCGGATAGCGGATCGCCAAATACAAATGCCTCGGCTTGTTCTTTAGCGATGGCAATTGCTTGTTCGAGCTGATCCTTATGAACCAGCATGCGAGTTAGTGCAGTGCACGTTTGACCGGTGTTATACATCACATCATCAACCCCCATTCGCACCGCGGCTTCTAAATCTGAGTCACGACAAATGACAAAAGCAGATTTACCGCCTAGTTCCTGACAAACACGCTTAACAGTTGGCGCGGCAAGTTGTGCGATGCGAGTGCCAGCGCGAGTCGAACCGGTAAATGACACCATGTCTACATCCGGGTGCACACAAAGCGCTTCACCACACCCTTGACCGTAGCCACTCACCAAGTTGAATACACCAGCGGGTAATCCTACTTGGTCAATAACCTCGGCTAATAGAAATGCGTGTAGCGGGGTGATCTCACTTGGCTTTACTACCATGGTGCAACCAGCAGCAAGCGCAGGAGCGACCTTGCCGATCATTTGGTGCAATGGATAATTCCAAGGATTGATAAAGGCACATACGCCGATAGGCTCTTTAACAATATCAATATTAAATAGCTTCTTTTCTTCATCCACCAGGCTGGTAAAATCAGCATGCCTTGCCAATGCGTCTATTGGATCTTCAACTTGTACCTCGCGGCTAAAACCCAGTGGAGCGCCCATTTCAGCAGTAATAGTTTGCGCCATCTCCTCGCTGCGCTCAGCTAACTTACTACTAATGGCGCTAATATAAGCGGCTCGCTCATCGGCACTGGTGGTCGACCAACTAGCAAAAGCAGCGCGCGCTGCCTTTACCGCAACATCGACGTCATCAGCATTAGCTAGGGGAACTTGACCAATGACTTGCTCATTAGCAGGATTAGTTACTTCGATAGCCTCATTGCTATTTGGTGCAGTCCACTGCCCGTTAATATAAAGGTTGTTGTAAGTTTTCATATAAGATTCCATAGGACTAAATAGCTCAACAAAGCCCAGCTTCACATCAAGCTGAATTTGATACATGCCATATAAATGCCAAATTCATGCCAACACAAATAATAACTACAAAACAATAGGTTAACTACATTGCATTCAAAGTTGAACGAAATATCGCGACAAAAGTAATTCAAATATGACTTTTAATTCATAACTGAATCACTACAATGAAAAATATCAAGAGATAGATAATTTAAAGGAAGGTTAAGGGATCGGCGGTGGTACTATGAGGCATCGACTTTATCGACGCGATAAAAAGGTAAAACAGCTCTGCCTGCGACCTGACATCAAGTTTGGTGTAAATGTTTTTTCGGTGATGTTTGATCGTCTCTAAACTATTACCGAGTTTTTTAGCGACAAATTTGATTGAGCAACCGTGCAATATTAACTGCAATACTTCGCACTCGCGAGGGGTAAGTACCGAACAGCCAAAGGTGGCTAATGCACTGTCTAAATGATTGCCAAAATTTACCGAGGTATCGTCTGCTTTATCATTGAGCCATCGAGTAATTATTGCATTGAGTAGCGGATAAACTGTTAACAGTAGCTTTTTCTCATCCGCTGAAAACGGTTGTTCTTGTCGGTGTCGCGCCAACGAAATGGTCACCGCGCTCTGGTTGTGTTCACTCTGAATCAACGCGCAAACCTCATCACATAAGCCAAGCTTTTTGTAAAATACATTATAGTATTCGGACTCCCTAAACCCGTTAGGAGCGATATCGGCAATGGTAAAAACCCCCTCAGCACATTCAACAACGGCTTTTTGATAAAAGGGATCGAGCAAATAAGCGCCACTGGCATACTTATCAATTTGTAATTCCAGGCTTTCATTAGCTAATAAGCGGTGATGAGTCGTGTGTGGTGGCCTAGCCTGCGGGTAAATAGTAATGATGCCAGAGGTGGCATTGATCAGCTTTTCGAGACCTCGAAGCAGCAATGTAATGCCATCTTCATGGTCAGTTGCACAAAACACTTTTGCCAAGGTCTGATTCCAGGAGAGTAAATCGGGGGATTGGCCAATCGGTAACATCTGAATTTAACCTGAGCTTTGTAACATTGTTTAATAAGTAACTTTAAGCATACACACTAACCCCGAATCTTGCAGCCATTTTACTCCCTGTATCCCCCTTTCAAGGGATAACCAACAACGCGTGATTTTGAAATACTATTTTCAACCCCGCATCTTTATCACTGATGCGTAAACAATAATTATTGTCAGGAGCGTTAAGATGACTAGACCAACCGATTTTGCAATTACCCGTGAAGACCTAATGGGTACTGAGATAGAGCCAAGTTACAGCGGTGTATTAAGCTATATGCGTCGCAAATACACCAAGGATCTAACGCATGCAGATATCGCAGTTACTGGTGTGCCCTATGATTTAGCCGTGACCAACCGTCCGGGTGCACGCTTCGGTCCCCGTGCTATTCGCCAAGTATCATCCGGCTTAAACTGGGGCCCAGTACCACAATGGGGCTTTGACCCATTTGATGAACTCGCAGTAATTGACTACGGTGATTGTGGCATTGATAGTAGTAAACCCGACCAATGCCATAAGGAAATTGAAGCCCACATCAGTCACATTTTAAATAACAACTGTGCGACGTTAACCTTGGGGGGTGATCACTTTATTACCTACCCTATTTTACAAGCCTACGCCAAGCAATTTGGCAAGAAACTATCCCTTATCCATTTTGATGCCCATTATGATACGTGGAATGACCGCGAGGGAAAAATTGAGCATGGCACGATGTTTTATCATGCTACTCAGGAAGGCTTAATCGATCCACAAAAATCAGTACAAATTGGCATGCGCACCTCAATCGACGACAATTTGGGATTTAATGTGCTTGATAGTAATTGGGTGCACGAAAACGGACCATTGAACGTCGCTGCTAAAATCAAGGAAATTGTGGGAGATAATCTATGTTATCTGACCTTTGATATTGATTGCTTAGATCCCTCTTATGCGCCAGGGACTGGAACCCCAGTGGTTGGCGGATTAAGCACATATCAAGCACAGCGTATTTTACGCGGCCTTGAAGGAATAAATATTATCGGTATGGATCAGGTTGAGGTATCTCCGGCCTATGATGTGGGTGAAATTACCGCATTAGCCGCCGCGACTATTGCACTAGATATGTTGTGTCTATACGCAAGAAAGCCCAAGTTAGATTAAATTACAGATGTGATAAAATAAAAAGCCAGACTATTCTAGTAATGAGAATAGTCTGGCTTTAGCAATAAAGCTTAGAAAGAATCGCCAGGTATTCTAACCCAACCTTCCATCAATACGCGCGCACTACGGCTCATGGTTGCTTTAATCACAGACCAATCGCCATCAACTTGCTGTGCTGCAGCGCCAACGGTTAATGTGCCCGATGGATGTCCAAAGTTAACCGACTCGCGTTCACCACCGCCAGCCGCTAGGTTAACTAACGTGCCAGGTATAGCAGCCGCTGTACCAATAGCAACGGCAGCCGTTCCCATCATCGCATGGTGTAGTTTACCCATTGATAATGCACGAACATTTAAATCAATGTCCCCCGCTCCAATCGCTTTGCCACTTGATGATACATAATCAGTCGCAGCACCGACAAAGGCAACTTTAGGCGTATGCTGACGCGCAGCCGCTTCACCTACCTCTTTAATTAGGCCCATTTGAATAGCACCGTGGGCACGGATTGTTTCAAAGCGCTCTAATGCTGCCGGATCGCCGTTAATCACTTCCTGAAGCTCGCAACCGGTATAACCAATTTCATCAGCGTTTAAGAAGATAGTTGGAATACCAGCATTAATCATGGTCGCTTTTAGCGTACCAACACCAGGCACCTCAAGCTCATCAACTAAATTCCCCGTAGGGAAAATAGCGCCTTCACCATCGGCAGGATCCATAAATTCAACTGGTACTTCTGCTGCTGGGAAAGTCACGCCATCCAGCTCAAAATCGCCCGTCTCTTGCACTTCACCATTGGTGATTGGCACATGAGCAATAATGGTCTTTTTGATATTCGCTTGCCAAATACGCACCGTACACACACCATTTTGTGGCACACGGCTGGCCTCAACCAAACCAGAGTTAATCGCAAACGAACCGACAGCCGCTGTTAAATTACCGCAATTTCCGCTCCAGTCAACAAACGCTCTGTCAATCGCGACTTGCCCAAACAAGTAATCGACATCATGGTCAGGCTGGCTAGTTTTCGACAAGATAACTGTCTTACTGGTACTTGAAGTAGCACCACCCATACCGTCGGTTTGCTTACCGTATGGATCTGGACTACCAATAACACGCAATAAAATTGCATCACGAGCAGCACCAGCCACCTGCGCTTCTTGTGGTAAATCTTCTAAATTAAAAAACACCCCTTTCGAGGTACCCCCACGCATATACGTGGCAGGAATTTTTATCTGTGGTACATGAGCCATAATTTTGGTCCTTTCAATTCCACTGCAACGAAGTTGAATTGGTAACCCTTCCGAAAAACGCTGTGAATACATCCCTGTACGCTCTGCTTTTCATCCATGAAAAAAACGTTTTCTCTAGGGCAACCAACACACCTTCGCCATACATTGACGCGTGGCTATTCCCGTCTTTTATCGCCTTCAAATGAATGACAGTTAGAAGAAAAAATCAGGGATGATTTTTTAGCTTTTTCCGCAAGGATGCGGATAAAAAGCGGTTTCGTTAAGACTGTTATTTATTAGAAGATCAGCGATAAATTAACGGGTCGCCTTTCTTTTGGTTACTTTTCTTTGGCGAAGCAAAGAAAAGTAACTGGCGTGCACACGACAAAGTCAATTTGTACGCCGCACGCAATAGCACGTCAAAACTAATGATGAGCTAACGTAGTCTACTGATTGGATTCAAGGAAGTCCTGCGCGAAGCGCTGCAAAACACCACCAGCACTATACACATGAACTTCTTCAGCCGTATCTAAACGACACTTAGCCGCGATTTCAAAGCTCTCACCATTAGCACGAGTTACTTTAACTGTTAATGCATTACCCGGCGCCGGAGTGCCGATAACATCATAAGTTTCAGTACCATCGATACCGTGAGTCTCACGAGTCTCACCGTTAGTAAACTCAAGCGGTAGCACGCCCATACCAACTAAGTTAGTACGGTGAATACGCTCAAAGCCTTCAGCTAGAATCACTTCAACACCAGCAAGACGAACACCTTTCGCAGCCCAGTCACGTGATGACCCCTGACCGTAATCTGCACCTGCCACAATAATTAATGGCTGACCGCGGTCCATATAGGTTTCAATAGCTTCCCACATGCGTGATTCTTTGCCTTCTGGCTCGATACGAGCAAGTGAACCTTGTTTAACTTCACCGTTATCATCACGACACATTTCATTAAGCAGTTTCGGGTTAGCAAATGTTGCACGTTGCGCAGTTAAATGATCGCCACGGTGTGTTGCGTATGAATTAAAGTCAACTTCTGGCACGCCCATTTTATCAAGGTATGCACCTGCCGCACTGGCCATTTGAATCGCATTAGATGGTGATAAATGATCGGTGGTAATGTTGTCGCCAAGTACTGCTAATGGACGCATCCCTTTCATGGTACGTTCACCCGCTAGCGCGCCTTCCCAATAAGGAGGACGACGGATATAAGTACTCATTTCACGCCAATCGTAAAGTGGTTTAATGGTTTCGCCCATTTCAACTTTTACGTTAAACATTGGCTCATAAACCGCTTTAAATTGTTCAGGCTTAACACTTGCCGCTACAATTGCATCGATTTCTTCATCCGATGGCCAAATATCTTTAAGCGTTACTGGGTTACCATCTTTGTCTGTGCCCAAAGCATCTTGCTCAATGTCAAAACGCATGGTGCCAGCAATCGCATAGGCAACAACTAATGGTGGTGACGCAAGGAATGCCTGCTTAGCATGTGGATGGATACGACCATCGAAGTTACGGTTACCTGACAATACGGCAGTTGCGTATAAATCACGGTCGATAATCTCTTGCTGGATCTTTGGATCAAGCGCACCACTCATACCGTTACACGTAGTACAGGCGAAACCGACGATACCAAAACCAAGCTGCTCAAGTTCTGGCAACAAGCCTGAATCCTTAAGATAAAGCTCTGCAACTTTTGACCCCGGAGCGAAAGACGATTTAACCCATGGTTTACGGATTAGGCCTAGCTCATTTGCTTTGCGGGCAACTAACCCCGCCGCAACCACGTTGCGCGGATTAGAGGTATTAGTACAACTGGTAATAGCGGCGATAATTACCGCGCCATCTGGCATTTCGCCCTCAGTCTCAGTCCATTCTTTAGCAATACCACGTTCGCTTAAATCAGACGTTGGCAAGCGACGGTGTGGGTTTGATGGACCCGCCATGTTACGACCAACACTTGATAAATCAAACGTTAGCACGCGTTCGTATTCAGCAGTTTTTAGATCATCAGCCCATAGGCCAGTCTCTTTGGCATATTGCTCAACAAGAGCAACCTGCTCTGGCTCACGTCCGGTAATTTTTAAGTAATCGATAGTTTGCTCATCGATATAGAACATACCAGCTGACGCGCCATATTCTGGCGTCATATTAGAAATCGTTGCGCGATCGCCAATACTTAGGTTGGCGGCACCTTCACCGAAGAATTCAAGATAAGCTGAAACAACTTTTTCGTTACGTAAGAATTCAGTGATTGCTAATACGATGTCGGTTGCAGTAATGCCCGGTTGGCGATTGCCGGTTAGCTCGACACCAACTATGTTTGGTAGACGCATCATTGATGGACGACCAAGCATAACGGTTTCAGCTTCAAGCCCGCCAACACCCAATGCAATAACACCTAACGCATCGACGTGTGGAGTATGAGAATCTGTACCAACACAAGTATCAGGGAATGCCACGCCATCACGCGCCTGGATCACTGGTGACATTTTCTCAAGGTTTATTTGATGCATAATACCGTTACCGGCAGGAATAACATCAATGTTATCAAAGGCATCTTGACACCAGTTGATAAAATGGAATCTGTCTTCATTACGACGATCTTCGATCGCACGGTTTTTATCAAAGGCATCAGCCTCAAAACCGCCATGCTCTACTGCCAGACTATGGTCAATAATAAGCTGAGTAGGAACAATAGGGTTTACTTTTGCCGGATCGCCACCTTGTTCGCTAATTGCATCGCGCAGACCAGCAAGGTCAACTAATGCCGTTTGTCCTAAAATATCATGACAAACAACACGCGCAGGATACCAAGGAAAATCAAGGTCTTGCTTACGTTCAATCAGTTGCTTTAGGGAATCAGTAAGTGATGCTGGATCACAGCGGCGAACAAGCTGTTCGGCTAATACACGAGAAGTGTAAGGAAGTTTAGCATAAGCGCCTGCTTGAATTTCTTCAACAGCAGCACGCGTATCATAATAATCTAGCGTTGTGCCCGCTAGCGGCTTGCGGTAATTGGTGTTCATATGTGTGTCCATCAAATGGTTGTCATCCCTTAACAGTGACGATGGGCATCAGCTTAATCTCCGCAAAAGCGCGGTAAATACATCCCTGTACGCTTGATTTTTCATCCCTGAAAAATATCTTTTGCTACAAGTAAGCTGACCCCCTCATTCTGCTGCCAAGGCCCCTCACCACCTATTCACAGGTGGTGGAGGTGGAAGGAATTAGCGTTCGCTAATTGGGCCAACTTTACGTGGCTCAGCGCCTGTGTAGTCTGCACTTGGGCGGATAATACGATTGTTAGCACGTTGCTCCATTACGTGTGCAGCCCAGCCCGTTAGACGTGAACACACGAAAATTGGTGTGAACAGTTTGGTTGGAATGCCCATGTAGTTGTATGTAGACGCATGGAAGAAGTCAGCATTACAGAACAGTTTCTTGGTATCCCACATGAACTCCTCACAAGCTACCGAGATGTCATAAAGTGATGTATCACCATTTTCAGCGGCTAGTTTTTCTGACCATGCTTTGATGATCACGTTACGTGGATCAGATGTACGGTAGATTGCATGACCAAAGCCCATGATTTTCTCTTTACGCTCAAGCATGCCAGCCATTTGTTCTTTCGCGTCGCTAGGAGATTTAAAGCGCTCAATCATATCCATCGCAGCTTCGTTTGCACCACCATGTAGTGGACCGCGTAATGTACCAATAGCACCAGTGATACAAGAGTACATATCAGATAGTGTTGAAGCACAAACACGTGCAGTAAATGTTGAAGCGTTAAACTCATGCTCTGCGTATAAGATTAATGATACGTCCATTACGCGGCGATGTTGCTCGCTTGGTGTTGTGCCGTTAAGCAAACGCAAGAAGTGGCCACCTAGTGACTCTTCATCAGAAGTACAATCAATTTCCACACCTTCGTGTGAGAATTTGTACCAGTAACACATGATTGCCGGGAACGCAGCAAGTAAGCGGTTAGCCGCTTGTTGTTGTTCGCTAAAATCGTTCTCTGGCTCAACATTACCCAGGAAAGAACAACCTGTACGCATAACATCCATTGGATGTGCGTCTTTAGGAATAAGCTTTAACACTTCTTTAAGTGCTTGTGGTAAATCACGCATTTGATTTAGCGTTGCTTTGTATTCAGCCAGCTGTCCTACGTTTGGTAATTCACCGTTAAATAGCAAGTAAGCAACTTCTTCAAACGTTGCGTTATCTGCTAGATCTGACACGTCATAACCGCAATAAGTTAGACCTGAACCTGATTTACCAACTGTACATAAACTTGTTTCACCTGCGCTTTGACCGCGTAGCCCTGCGCCACCAATTTTCTTTTCTGCCATGACTATTTCCTCAATTTCAATTATTTATTATCTTTTCATTAAAAGTATTCTAAATAGAAGTTCATTCTTCGCCGATAGTTAGCTTAGATTCTAGGAGAAAGCGCGGAGTTTATGACCATAAATGAGCACTTTCGACGCCGAAGCTTAGCTAACTAGCAAGAAGATAGACTTCTATAGATTTTTACCTTGTGAGAACAGACTATCTAGTTTTTGTTCGTAATCGTGGTAACCAAGGTAGTCGTATAAATCCATGCGCGTTTGCATTGTGTCAACTACGGCTTTTTGGTCGCCTTCAGTTAAGATTGAACGGTAAACATTTTCTGCTGCTTTGTTCATTGCACGGAATGCTGATAGTGGGTAAAGCACCATTGCTGCGCCCCACTCACCAAGTTGCTCTTTATTCCATAGCTCTGTTTGACCAAACTCAGTAATGTTTGCCAAAATTGGTACATCAAGTGCTTCACTAAATGCACGGTAATGTTCTTCAGTTTTAACCGCTTCCGCGAAAATGCCATCAGCACCTGCTGCAACATAGGCCTTAGCACGTTCGATTGCCGCTTCCAGCCCTTCTTGAGCGAATGAATCAGTACGTGCCATGATGAAGAAATCAGGGTCAGTACGTGCATCAACAGCCGCTTTAATACGATCAACCATTTCTTCAGTTGATACGATTTCTTTGTTTGGGCGGTGACCACAGCGTTTCTGCGCTACTTGGTCTTCCATATGTACTGCTGCTGCGCCTGCTTTTTCCATATCGCGTACGGTTTTAGCAATGTTAAATGCACCACCCCAACCTGTGTCGATATCAACAAGTAATGGTAAATCACACGCACTAGTAATACGTTGTACGTCAACTAATACGTCATTTAGCGAGGTCATCCCCAAGTCAGGAAGACCGTAAGATGCATTGGCTACGCCGCCGCCTGATAAGTAAATTGCCTGATGACCAATTTGTTTGGCCATCATTGCGCTATACGCGTTAATGGTGCCTACAATTTGAAGTGGTTGGTTGTCGGCTAAAGCCTGACGAAATTTCTTACCTGCGCTCATCGCTATGTCCTCTGTCTATTCTATTTTATTTAATTAATTTGCTTTCAATATTACGTTTGGAATACATGATATGACGACGCATTAGCATTTCTGCCAGCTCCTCATCACGGTTACAAATCGCTTGTACAATATGTTTATGTTCATCAAAGGCCGTTGTAACCCGTGGCCCAGCCATACCTAACTGCACGCGATACATTCGCACCAAATGGTAGATTCCATTGATCAACATTGATATTAAGTGGTTGTTTTTACTACCTAAGATAATTCTATAGTGAAAATCGACATCACCAGCTTCCTGATAATAGCTACCATCTGCTTGAACCGTATCAAAATGACTATTAAGTAGTTTCTGTAAGTCAGCGATCTCTTCATCAGTCATGTTTTTAGCGGCTAAGCGCGCTGCCATCCCTTCAAGAGACTCACGGATTTGATAAAGTTCGACTAGCCCCTCAGGTGACAATGACACCACACGTGCACCAACATTAGCCTTACGTTCAACCAAACTGCTTGATTCCAAGCGGTTAATCGCCTCACGCACTATAGCGCGGCTAACACTATATTTTGTCGACAACTCAGTTTCACTGAGTTTCGTTCCAGCTGCAATAACCCCCTCAACAATATCCTTTCGCAATTGAAAAAACGTTTTATCTGCTGCTGTAACGGGCTGTTCGGTAAATGGCGACATAGTAAATGTGATGCACTTCAAAATTTAAACTGTCGACAATATAACCCTATTTAGATCCTTTGGTCAATAAAAAACGGTAAAATTGTCGACAATCTAGCTAGCCATTAGTCTTATATGAAGGAGCGGTGGCTTTAATTTGGAATAATTAAAATTTTAGTGGTTTCCTAATACGGGAATTAAAACATTTCGTCCAAGCAGCACATCAATTATTCGCAATGAACCGTGGATAAAGGTAAAATCCCCGCTCAAAATTTTATGTGAGTAGATGTGATGAGTAAGAAGTTAGAGTTATTAGCCCCAGGTGGTGATGTTGAAGCGATCAAAGCAGCAATTGTTGCTGGTGCCAACGCCGTGTATTGTGGGCTGGATATGTTTAATGCACGTAATCGCGCGGCGAATCTATCCTTTGATGACTTAAATGGTATTTTACGCCTGGCACATAAATTTGAATGTGAAGTATTTCTAACCCTCAATGTCGTGTTGCTTGAGCATGAAATTGCTGGGATGTTTAAACTACTTAACAAGCTAGTAAATACCACACTAGATGGCATTATCGTGCAAGATTTGGCGATGTTTAACTTAGTTAAAAAGTACTTCCCAACCCTTGATATTCACGCATCAACTCAGCTTACTACTCATAACGAAGGCCAAGTTCACTTCTTATCTAAAGCCGGCGCTTCTCGCCTAAACCTATCACGCGAGTTAAACCTTGGTGAAATAAAGCATCTCACCAAACTTGCCAATGATAACGGCATGCTCAGCGAAGTATTTGTGCATGGGTCATTGTGTATTGCCTTCTCTGGTCAGTGTTACTCAAGCTCAGTGAGTGTTGGTAACTCGGGGAACCGTGGCCGTTGCTCGCAAGCTTGTCGCGATGAATATGAGGTAACCAATGCCGGCAATCGCTTCCCACTTAACTTAAAAGACAATTCGGCTTATTTCGACTTGCCAGAATTAGTGGACGCAGGCGTTGACTCACTTAAAATTGAAGGGCGAATTAAAGGCGCGCATTATGTTTATACCGTCGTTGATAGTTGGCGTAAACAGATGGATACCTTCATCGATACAGGCAAGCTACTAGATGATGACTCCAACTTATATAAGGTGTTTAACCGGGATTTCACCAACTCTTTTTTGAAAGGTAATCTAACTAAAGACATGTTTATCGACAATCCACGTGATAATGCCGTTAAACATGCGGTCGCATCAAACGATGCAATCTCAGTGGTCCAAATTGAAGATGCCAAAACTGAGCTTTATCACGCTAAAAATGCCTTAGGGGATGAACTTGCCGCCAAAATTGAGTTTTTAAACATCGACAAGCAATCACTAGCCATTGCCTTTACCGGCCAAGAAGGTGAACAGCTTGCGATTAACCTAACGATCAATGCCGGCACAGATGAAGAGCAATGCTTGGTCGCCAAGTCGAGCAGCACCTTAATTAAGGCCGCTAAACCAAACATGGATATTGTTGAGCTCGAAAAACGCTTTAGAAGCTTTAACAATGCAAAGTATATTATTAGTGGTTTTGACTTTACCGCCCTTGATCAAAGCCTAAGCTTGCCATTTAAAGAAATTACCTTAATAAAAGCTGAGGCAGCGCGTTTGCTTAATGATGGTAAAGCAGTTATTGCCCCAGTTGACTTGCCGAAACTGGTAAAGCACCCAAAAGTTGAAGATTCACCAAAGCTATCTTTATTAATCAGCGATATAAAAGACCTACCGCTCTGTGATGTAACTAACGCTGACATCTACTTCAAACTGCCTGAAAGCTTTAAAAAGAATGACAAAAAATACATTAAGATTTTCCAGCAAAATCCACGCTTAATCCCTTGGTTCCCAGCGGTACTGATTGGTAAGGATTATATTGAAGCGGTTAAGGTATTAGAGCAAGTTAAACCTGAACGCATCGTGTCAAACAACACTGGTGTTGCCTTTAAAGCGTTTGAAATGGGAATTGAATGGATCGCAGGGCCGTTTTTAAACACCACTAATTCATACGCCTTAAAAACGCTACAAGAAGAACTTAACTGTGCGGGTGCGTTTATTTCAAATGAAATTAACCGTGGGCAAATTAGACACATCGCCCGACCAAAGAATTTCAAGTTACTCTATAGCATCTATCATCCAATTTTGATGATGACCTCTCGTCAATGTTTCTTCCAGCAAACCGTTGGCTGTAACAAACCAGCGATTGAGGATGGTTGTATGCTCAAATGTGAAAAAGCGACCACTATCACCAATGTTAAAGGTATATCCTTTGCAGTTGATAAGCAAAAAGGCGGTTACCCAAGCATATACAATGACGAACAGTTCTTAAATGTTGATGCGGTAGACGATTTATCTAACCTGTTTGACGAGTTCTTTATCGACCTAACCAATATCGGGGCAGGCTCTAAAGAAGAACAGGACAAAGTGGAGCTAATCAAGCATTTTGAAGCACTACTTAATGGCGGCGAGAGCGCCAAGGCTGAATTAAATCGCCTAGTGACAGTATCAACCAATGCGCAGTACGCGCAAGGGCTGTAGGCAAATGACAGTGTCAGCTATCTGTACTCAAAACGCCGAGCATTATACTTGGGGCGATAATTGTGATGGCTGGCATTTAGTGAAAACGCCGCAACTTAGTGTGATCCAAGAGCGTATGCCCTCTGGGACGCATGAAGCCAAGCACTTTCATCACCATGCCGAGCAATTCTTTTATGTCCTAGAAGGTATTGCAACCATGCGATGTGGTGAGCAATCGTTTGAGCTAGGTCCAAATCAGGGCATTCATATTCCAGCAGGTAAATTGCACCAACTGGCCAATTGCCATGATCAGGTATTAATTTTCACTGTGACATCAACCCCGCCAAGTCACGGCGATAGAGTGAATGCTACCGCTAGCAGCTAAGGTATGGCGTGATCAGCTTATTCCATTGCAAATAAGCTGGTCCGTTTAGGTGTAAATCATCAAAGGTATATTGCTGCATTAACAGTCCACCTTCGCTTAACACCTGATTAATATCGATAAAGGTTGTGTCGTTGTCTTGGCACCAGCGTGCTAATGTTTGATTGAACTTAACTATTGTTGGATTTAAATCACTTAAGCGCTCACCTACAAATAGCGTTGATTGCACCAGCACCTCAATACCTTGCGATTGCAATGTTTTTACAATCTCGATATAACGAGAAACAACGCCATCAAATGCAAAACCGAAACTCAAATCATTAATGCCCGCCATAAAAAACACTTGTTTGGGTTTAGCATTAATTACCCCATCCAAGCGCTGCAGCATGCCTTGGGTTACATCGCCACTGATACCACGGTTTATCACTTTAATGCCTGGCATTAACTCATGCCAATGCGCCCACTCAGTTATCGAATCGCCCAGCATCGCCACATCAGCTTGATAGTTGGAATTGATATGAAAACTCTTTCCGCTGCAATATTTACTAAGCGTACTGCCGGTTTGTAATACCGATAACTTATTGCACAACGTCTCTAACAACTCGGCCGGAGGGGTATTAAGGCTCAGTTGATTTTTTACGTCTTTTGCCAGGTGCAGATAGAATGCTGCTTCAATATTCGTGTTTTCTTGGCTTGCTTGTGCCACCAGTTCGTTAAATAGCGTATGCAAGGATCCGCTATCAAGTGTGTTAACCAGCTCGAGTAAATCCAGCGGTTTAGCTGCGGCTATTTGAGAAAGAGTTTGATTTAAAAGCGATGAGGTCATGACAAGTCCTGATAGTGGTATAACAACTACAACCTGTTATACCATCATACCTACAGATAAAACAACCTTCACTTGATTATCCTTTACTATCAAGAGAGGTGCGGCTCATCATCGCTCTCAACATATCAATGAGCTTATCGGCCTCATCATATTGCTGCTGCGCAATTTTATGCTCAATATCGCCACCAAGGGAAGCCATTGTATTATAGCCAAACATGGATGCCGCTCCCGATAAACGGTGGGATATTGTCGCAATACTGGTATAGTCACCTTCTTCGATATGCTGAGAAATCAGTTCATAATCAGCTGGTAGCGAGGCAATAAAATCTTCGACTAAATCGCTCATATCAACTTGTGACAAAGAATCTTGTGCATCTGGCAATATCACCTGCTTTAGGTAATGAGCAACAGTAGCAACAAATCGCTTACGCTCAATAGGCTTAGCAAGGTAGTCATCAAAACCTATCTCAAGATAGCGATCCACTTCGTGGGGCATCGCATTAGCTGTCAATGCAATGATCGGTTGGCTATACCCTTGCTCACGCAATGTATTAAAGGCATCAATGCCATTTACTTCTGGCATTTGGATATCCATGAGGATTAAATCAATGTGATGTTCGCGGCATTGAGAAATGGCTTCGTGTCCATTACTCGCCTCCAATACGGTGAGACCCATGACCTTCAGCAAGCGTGCAATTAGATGCCGGTTATCAGTATGATCTTCTGCCAGTAATACCGTGCCAGAAAGTTCATCATGGCGAGGCTCTACCACTTCAACAACGTGGGGCAGCTGTGTAGGGTCTTCCTCAATGCAGGGAAGAACCAAGGTAAATTCACTGCCATGATTATGCTCACTAATGACGGAAATGCGCCCGCCCATCATACCGGCTAATTCCTGCGACAAGCATAACCCCAGCCCTGCTCCTCCAAATCGCCGACTTATCGAATTATCAGCCTGACTAAAGCTTTTGAAGATCGCTTGTAATTGCTCTTGTTTAATCCCTATGCCTGTATCGGATATTTTAAAGATTAAATTATTCTGTTCAGATGAAAGTTCAATCGTGATCTTGCCACTGTGGGTAAACTTAATTGCATTTGAATAGAGGTTAATAAAGATTTGCTTGAGTCTAGTTCGGTCAATATTTACATTAAATGGGATCGGCAATTGATTTTTAACTTCAAAAGTCAGCCCTTTTTTACTAACTTGCTCATGAAATAATTGCTTTAACTCTTCGATAACAACATGAATATCATGTGATTGATAATTCATTTTTAGCTTACCAACTTCTAAGCGATTAAGGTCAAGAATGTCATTTACTATGGTCAGAACATGTGTCGAATTACCTAAGATCACCTCAACTTCTTTGCGTTGATCAACTAACTTTACTTCGCCATTTACAAGGGACTGAGCATGGCCAATAATTGAGGTAAGCGGTGTTCTTATCTCATGGCTCATGTTTGCCATAAACTGACTTTTGACTAAGCTTGCTTGCTGTAACTCCTGGGTTAACTGCTCAAGCTCACTCGTTCGCTGGGCCACTTGTTGTTTTAATTCACGCTTAAGCTTCACACTAACGTTTCTGCGATAGATAAAGAACAGTACAACAAGTGTAACTATAACAATAAAAAACAGCATATTACGCTGGTAGTTCGTCGCTTCCATCTTCAGTTGGTTTAAATCATCATTAAACTTTATCTCTTCCAGCTTTTGCTGCAAAACGGTCGATTCCTGATGGGTTTGATACCGAAAAAGCTGGTCTGCAAGTTGGCGATTTTTTTCCTGAGTATTCAACTCGATAAAGCGCCGCAGTGTCACCAGGGATTGTTCGGTTTGGGCTTGCGCAGCCTGAATTAAGGCTTTTAACCCCAAGTATTTACGTGTTCGATCTTGCATCTTTAATTCTTTAGCCAGCTCAAGCGCTAAGCTAATATTATTATCGGCATTTACAAGGTCTTGTTGTTGAAATTGTACATTGGCAAGCGTGTGTAGCCCTCCAACATGGGCAGCCTGATTGGCCGTAGCCTTGCCCAGCTCAATCGCTCGATTGGCATAATACTTTGCAGGTTCAAACTGCCCAAGAAGTATATAGACTTCCGAGAGGTTATGAGATTGTGAGGCAATAAAATAACGCTGTTGGGTTTGCTCGTAATGTTTTAATGACTTTTCATAATAGAATTTAGCCTGGAGCATATTATTCGCACTAAAATAGGCATTTCCCAAATCACCATAAGCCAACACGACACCATCGGTATCATTGATGCTTTTACGTTCATCAATCACTTTAAGTAGCATTTCAATGGCAATATCATAGCGATGCAAACGAGTGTATAGCCCAGCTATATTAAAGTAGATATCAATACGGTCTTTGGCATCGCCATGGCTTTTATACAACTCAGTGGCACGTTGGTAGTTAACCATTGCTTCTTTTGCATCATCGATGGCCGCATAGGCTAGACCGATATTATTATACAAAGCAGCAACTGTTTTAGGCTTTTCTAACGGCAAGTATATTTTTAATGAGCGCTGATAGGCTCTTAATGACTGCGAATACTCTCCACCATAATAAAATAATATCCCTAATATCTTATGCCCTTCAGCTTCTGCAATGAGTAGTTTGCGCTCTTTTGCAATCTTGATTAAACCTTTGGTGGCGTCGATCGCTCCCGCCGAATCATCATTACTACGATAAAGCGAAACGCTTGACTTGAGTACATAGATAAGTTGTTTTGGTGTTAGTGAGTCATCATTGGCAAGACTAATGATTTGTTCAAGTGCAGCTGATTTGTCTGCGCTATCCTCTATTTCTAGAATACGCTGTTGCAATTGTTTATCGGAAAATAACGCATTTGCATAACCACTAGTAGACAATAAGACAACTAAACATATTGCTTTTTTAATAATATGTAACACCCTGTCCTCGTTGTTAGATACAATAAATACTATATAAAGAAAGCAAAGACCCTGCCCAGGAGCTGTCTATACGCTATCGACACCACGTTATACTATATAAAGGACTATCGCTATTGATTATTTGTTTAGCTAGGCGACTATTTACTACGCTTGTGCTTGTCATCATCACGATATTAATTGCAGCAGCCCTGTTTTTTATCATAATTCATGACAAAAAACCGCTGCAGTCGGCTAGTACAATAGTTAACGCCAATACGGCCCGTATGGCAAAATCAGCAATTGCCAGAAACATTAAGGCACTTAGTCAGGACAAAAACAATATTAGCTTGAATGCATCAGCACCTGAGTTAGCCAGCCTCATTGAAATAATAGAACGAAGCAACAAGAATATTGCCGCCAGGCTCAATCTCTCTAATAATGGCCTTTATCTTGAGACAACATTTCGATCATATTGGCAGCGATACATCAACTTATCATTGTTAGTGGTGCCATCTGCCAACGGCCTCACCATTAAATATATACGCGTAGGGGATATCGCACTACCCACGCAATACACTATCACTTTTGTTGACTTTCTACTCAAGCAACTTACCGGTATTAAATTACTAGAGAATATCAACCACGTTGCTATTACGGAGCAATCGCTGGCGTTTGGCTATACCATGGTAAACAACAAGCAGCAATTAATTGGCTCACTAACAAACTTAGCCAAACGGTTCGGTTCACAACATAATATTGACAACGACTTAGCACTTACCGCCCTGTACTTTCGCCAGTTGCAAAATATGCAACATCATTCGAGGCAATGTCAAACACAACCATTGAGTTTTTTTATTAAGTCATTGGCAAAATCATCCTCAGAGATGCGTCAGGCTGGCTATAGCGCAGTCGAACAAAACCGAGCTGCTATTTTTGCCTTGGCTGTCTATTTTGGTTCTTATCGTTTCGAATATTTTATTGGCAAGCTTTCCACTGACCTACCAAGGAAACCACGTTGTTACTCCATTCCCACCATTGCTAAACGTCAAGACTTAACTAAGCATTTCGTATACTCTGCCGCCATTGAATTATTATCATCCAAACAAACCAGCGAGTTTGTTGGCGAGCTAAAGGAGTTACTCGATAGCAATTTAAATGGCAGTGGGTTTAGTTTTGTTGATTTGATGGCGGACCGAGCGGGTGTTTTATTTGCACAGTTGTCGACGATGAATGAACGTTCGGCCTTTATTCATCAGCGTATCATTCAAGGGGAGTTTGGCGAGCAAGACCTATTTCCACCAAGCGTAGCCCTCCCTGAAAATTTGAGCCAGCATGAATTTGAAGACGCCTATCAACATATTGATGCGCCTGCTTACCTGCATTTAATTAAACAAATTGACGATAGATTAAATACGCTGCCACTTTATAGTCGAGACCAGAATCTTTAATTACTGGCTTGAACTCGTCATACGGTTAACCGCAATCAACCATTGCTGATACAGACTGTTACGTTGCTGCTCAGACATGCTTGGTTTAAACACTCGGTCAGCCTTGCGCAATTTGGCAAGATGCTCAAGTGATTTAAATAGACCAGTCTGCAATCCTGCCAGATAAGCAACACCTAACGCTGTTGTCTCAATAATTTCACCGCGCTCAATGGGAGCGTCCAACATGTCAGACAAAAATTGCATTACCCAGTTATTGGCAGATAAACCGCCATCGACACGTAGATTAGTTGGCCTAACGCCATCTCTTTCCATCGCCTTTTGCAAATCTTTTGTTTGATAGCAAACGGACTGCAATCCCGCACTAACAATTTCTTTAATGCCTGAATCCCGGGTAAGACCAACAATGCCACCTCTGGCATCAGGATCCCAATAGGGCGCACCAAGCCCTGTAAATGCCGGTACCAAGAACACCCCATGATCCACTTTAACCTGCTGTGCCAGCGCTTCACTGTCTTTCGCATCATCGATAACTTGTAGGCCGTCGCGAAGCCATTGCACCGTAGCACCGGCCATAAAGATACTGCCCTCGACGGCGTAATTAACCTGCCCATTTAATCGATAGGCAACGGTGGTAAGTAAACGATTACTTGAAAAAATAGGGTTGTAGCCGGTATTTAGCATTAGAAAGCAACCGGTGCCATAAGTACTTTTAGCCATCCCTTTTTCGAAACATGCTTGACCAAATAAAGCAGCTTGCTGGTCGCCTGCCATACCAGCTATCTTAATACTTTCACCGAACAGCGCTGCTTTGCTTTCCCCAAAGTCAGCAGCACAATCGAGCACCTTAGGCAGCATAGATGCTGGGATATCAAATAATTCGAGCAACTCCTTATCCCAATCCTGCTGATGAATATTAAACAGTAAGGTACGTGATGCATTAGTCGCATCAGTTGCATGAGATTCGCCACCTGTTAAATGCCACAACAAAAAACTATCAATAGTGCCAAAAGCCAGCTGCCCCTGCTCTGCCTTGGCTCTTGCTCCCTCAACGGTATCTAAAATCCATTTAATTTTGGTCGCGCAAAAATATGGATCGAGTAATAATCCTGTTTTTTCAGTAATTAGTGGCTCTAGTTGCTGTGATTTTAATGAGCGACAATACTCACTAGTACGCCTGTCTTGCCACACAATAGCGTTGTAAATTGGCTGGCCTGTTTGTTTATCCCAAACAACAGTCGTTTCCCGTTGATTGGTGATACCGATAGCGGCAATATCACTCGCCGTAATGTGAGCTTTTTCAATAACCTCTAAACAACAATCAAGCACGGTTTGCCAAATATCGCTAGTGCGATGCTCAACCCAGCCATCATTAGGGAATAGCTGTTCAAATTCCTGCTGTGCCTGCATAACCACTTGGCCCTGATTAGAGAAGAGTACTGCACGAGAACTTGTGGTGCCTTGATCGATCGAAAGAATGTAGTTAGCCATAAGTATCATCACTGAAAAATGTATTTAAACATAATGACTTGGAATACTCGATGGTGTCTAGTTTTTTATGATTTCGCCAAACGAAAGGCCTCCATCAGCTTTTCATCAGCTATTTATCACAACTAAATCAATCTATTTATCATTAACTTAATCACAATGATTCTTTTTACATTAGGAAAGACGATGAGACTATCAACGCTAATATTACTACTATTATCAATCACTATTTGCCACGGCGCCAAGGCAGACACCACCAATGTATCGCGCATCAAGCATATAAAAATTAACTCTAAGCTAGCGTCACAAGACATAGAATTTACCGTTATTACGCCCCAGGGCTACGACCCCAAAAGCACACAGCGCTATCCGGTTTTTTATACCCAAACCGACTCGATACGATTAAAATTGATTAAGCAGCAGCTTGACTGGCTAAGTCATCTTGACTTTGGGCCAGTGCCAAAAATGTTGATTGTCGCGCTGCCAAGCATCACCTTACCAAATCAACCAAAACACAAAAATGCCGCCGCTTCGGGTTTGTCGACGCCACTAGCGATCAAAGTGCTAACCGAGGAAATATTTCCCTACATTGACACTCACTTTCATAACCAACCTTTTAAAATCATTGAAGGCTATTCAACTCAAGCCAATTTCCCGCTAGATATATTGGCATCAAAGCCAGCACTATTTAATGCCTATATCAGTATTAGCCCTGCACTAGTGCTCGACAAGTCAGCGTTACTTAAACGGTTAACAACAACATTAAGTAAGCATCAATTGCCTCATACAAGCTTGTACACCAGCTTGGGTAGCTTTGAACAAAACAAACCATTGTTCAAACAATTAGAAAAGATAATAAAAGGTGGGAAATCGGAATTGGCGTATCAACTGGTCGATCTCAGCGAAATCAACTACTACACAACACCAGTAACCGCGCTGCCCCAAGCATTGGAGCAACTATTTAAAGATCGGCAGCCACAAGATATTGAACAGTTTAGAGCCCAAGGCATGGAGGGAGTTATCCGTTATTATGAGCAACTTAAGGACAAATATGGTTACCTAATGTCACCCCTTTCAACCTTAGTTGACTTGGGACAATTACAACTCGAACATAACGAGGCCACCGCCGCACAACAAACCTTCGAACACATCATTAAGCTAAAACCCAATAGCCTGTACTACTTAACACTATTGGCCAAAGCGCAGCAAAAAAATCATCAAATATTAACAGCTAAACAGACGCTACAAAAAGCACTTAAGCTAGCCAAGGCAACCAAGATTCAAGGTGAGATTGACTATGTAGAGTCTCAGATAAAAGCACTTGTTCAATGATACGATTTACATTACGTAAGTGATCTTGTTGTGCTTTGGAAAAATAATCTAGAACAAGGCGCTCGATTGACCAATAGCAGATTATTGGGATTGAGAGCAACGCTGTTATTGTTTATTTTAACTAGCACAAATGGGCAGATATTTAATGTAAATGGGATAAACTCATTTGAGCAGCATTATTTCTTTGTTTTCGCCAACCAGGCGTTCACTAAGCATGTGCTGTTGTGCTGGTTGAATATCTGTCATGAGTAGGGCTTTTTGATCAAACTGTCCTACTATTTTTGCCTGGCGATTGCGCAGATTGAATTGCCAGATATTAAACCGCTTATCTTGTAGATAAATAGCGTCATCGCGTAAATAGAAGCGCCAATGCAAAACCACGTCCCCCAACTCAGCGATGGCTAAGCGCTGTCCATTATCAAGTAACTGGAGCTGGCCATGCTGACTACTAACGATAAACTGATGTGGCCCAACTTTTTGCACCCAAGATTGAGAACCTTCAATTTCCACTGCCTGAGACAGGCTGGTTAAATCCAAACTGACTATATTCAATTTGCCGTTATGATTGAGCTCAATAAGCAGTTGCGGATGCCCTTTCTCATCTACAATCCATTGAAATAGATTAGTGACAGGCCCTTGAACCTTTAATTGCGTTTCACTTTGCTTGCTAAGATCTAGAAGGAATAACTTCGAGTCGCTCAAATAAATAAGTTTCAAGCCGTCAGGTGACCACAAGTAATGAGAAATTGAGGAGCTAGCTTGAGTCAGCTGAGTTGACTGCCCCTGACTCACTAACCAAACTTGCCCCTTGCCAGTCCTGCTAGAAAGGGTGGCAATCCCTTGATGCTCTGGCCTGAACTGCGCCTGAGTTTCTTGTGCAGTAGAACGGCCAATCGTTTGATACTGAGACTCTTGAGCGCGCCAGTTGAATAAACCGATATCCCAATCAGCGTGTCCTATTTCGACAATTAACTGCGCTTGCTGATAAGGCAAAATGTTATATAACTTATCGTTGCTCAGTATCGTTGAATACGTCACTTCACCATCGAGGTTAAATTGATAAATTTTGTTATTGGCCGCCAACATGACTTGCGAAGCGTCGCACCAATGTGGATAAAAAGCATCACTAGCTAACTCTAGATTTTCCATAAAGGGCAAAGGCCATTGTCGCTCTGGTGAAAATTCATCATTCAACAATTTTCCAACAGATAAAAACCATTGCCCTTCAATCAGCGCGATATAAGCTAATTTATTCGCCACCTCATTAAAGGCATAGCGATGCATCGCGTGTGGCACCCCGTTAATGGCATGCACAGTTTGCTGAGTTAAATCGACACGAATCAGCTTAGCATCGGCATTCTTGGCTTGGTGAAAAGCCAGTAGATTAGCGTTATCTATCCAATGAGGGCTATGCCAGAATGCATTGTGGCAATCTTTAACTAACGAAACCTGCTTGCTTGTAACTTCTACTTGAATTAAGCGAGCGCATTTTTTATTGTCGATAAGCTGCAAATGACCGAACGTTATAACAGCGCCATCATTTGAAAATGCGAGCTTTCCCATGATGTTTGTTTGACTGAGCAAAAGAGATTCTGCACCGCTTTGCATATCGCGCACAATTAACTGATGATTGCCAGGCGCAATCACACGAACAAAGGCCAATGTTTTCTGATCTGGAGACAGCACCGTGGCCAATTCTTGCGTGTCGCTACTGGTAAGTGGCGTAACTTGAGTGTATTGATGTGCCGCTGTGGGCTGAAAATAATAGTAAAGGCCAGCCATGATGCTAAAAAATATGAGCCCCAAAACCACCTTAGCCCCAAGGCTGCCTTTGTGCTGCTTATCGCTACTCCGCTCGTTCAGACGCTCAGGTGAACTTTCGCTAACATTAGCGACCAGGCTATAACCTAGCTTAGGGTATGTTTTAATGACCTGTTGGCGCCTTGCATCATCGTCCAGCGATTTACGTAGCTGAGCAATGCAGCGCTGCAATGCGTTAGGAGCAACGATAACATCCCCCCACACTTGCGAAATAATTTCTTGCTGAGCAACAACTTGAGCTTGGCTTGCCACCAATACTTTTAGTACTTGTAACGCGCGCGGCTCTATTGAGCGTGTCTGCTGCGCAACAATGACTTCACCACGTTGCCAGTCGACCTTATGGCCATTTATCCACACAATATTCAATTAAGCCTTATGATAATCCCCAAGCTGATTATCATAAGGCCTATCGATCATCAAACAAAGACATTTGTGGAGAAGGTGTTGATTCAACTTTTTCACTGGGCAAACCAACTGACAAACCAATTAAACGAATTGAGCGCCCATCGGCTCGCTCAAGCGCCTGTTCCAGTAAGTCGATGCATAATTGACGATCTATTGCTGTGCTTGCTTTCTCGGCGGTGGTTGACTGAAAATCATTAAATTTAAGCTTGATGCCTTGCTTGCTAATTGATTGTTGCGGATTCACTTTGGATAATCGACGTATTAGCTCCGGCATTAGCTTATCGAGCACTTCAACACAGGCTGCCTGCCCCGTAATATCTGCTGGCAGCGTCGTTTCAACCCCAACAGATTTTCGCTGATGATGGGGGTTTACAGGCCGTTCATCAATCCCAATACTACGCTGTTTTAGTACCGTGGCAAACTTGCCAAAGTACTTCTCCAGCATCGAAAATTCAGCCTTGCGAATATCATCACCAGTGGTTAAACCTAGCCTTTGCAGCTTGTTGAAAGTCACTTTACCCACACCAGATATTTGATCCAGCGACATATTGCGTGAAAACTTATCAACCTCATCTGGGGTAACAACATACTGACCATTTGGCTTGTTAAGATCAGAGGCAATTTTCGCCATAAACTTATTGGGCGCAATACCAGCAGACGCCGTGAGCCCGGTTTTTTCAAAAATTTGTTGTCGGATTTGCTTGGCAATTAAGGTAGCACTGCCGTGACACTGGGTACAATCGGTAACATCCAGGTAGGCTTCATCTAGTGAGAGGGGCTCAACTAAGTCGGTATACTGATGGTATATCTCATTAATTTGCTTCGATACCTCTTTATAAACGGACATCCGTCCAGGTACAAGCACCAGCTTGCGGCACAATTTTAATGCTTGCGCAGTTGCCATCGCACTGCGCACGCCATATTCACGCGCAAGATAATTGCAGGTTGAAATAACCCCGCGGCGTTCTTCACTACCGCCAACCGCTATCGGAAGGTGAGCAATCAAAGGGTTATCACGCATCTCAACGGCTGCATAAAAGCAGTCCATATCAACATGTATTATCTTACGCATCGCACTCTCGCACACTGTATATAACAACAGTATATCTATTTGTGCTCGCGTGTCAATTTCACAATGCTTGATTCAGCATGTTCAATTCAGCCTCTAGCTGAGCTTTAGCAAAATCACTGGCGCGTAAACGCTCAACAAATGCATTAAATTTTGGCCAGTTAGTTAAATCAAAATCGACATGCATCAAATTAAACATATTTGATGCAATGGCAATATCGGCAATCGTTATTTGGCCACCAACAAACCAACCATCAGTCGCTTGTGACTCCACGTAATCTAACTCTGCTGGAATGAGCTTGCTAACCAACTCCGTTACTCGTTCTTGGTCTGTTTCCATCTGAAAAAACTTAGGCCCGATGATTTTCTGGAAATAAAGCGCCGCTGTCACTTCCATCAATTGAGTATCACAATAGCGCTCTAGCCATAATGCTTTTGCCATTTGATTGTTGTCTGCTGGGTATAAGTTTACTGCTGACGGTAGCCGCTCGATATAAGCGACAATGACAGCAGAATCAGAGAAGCCAAAGCCATCATCTGTTCTATAGCCAGGTATCTTACCAAGGGGACTGGCTTCTCTAAACTCAGCATCATCACTTTTGGGCATGGTCAGTTCGAATTCATAATCTAAGCCTTTAACGGCATGTGCCATCATGACTTTTCGTACAAAGGGGGACGCTGGAACACCATAAATAATCGCCATCTTTCTCTCCGTTGATATAGTAATTAAATTAATCACTATAACGAAGAGACGGAAACACCGCCAATTATTCTGTTGCTAGCGCTAAGCTAAACCTTTGCTAGGGAATAAGTTAATCGATGCTAACGTAAAGGGCTGGTATGTGGCGAAGTTATTTTCAAATTAGCACGAAAGTGTCCCTTGGCTTACCGAAGTAAACCAAGGAGCTAAAATTACTTGGCAACATACTGAATTTGAACTTTTCGTCCTGGCGGCGATTGCTCGTCACCCAACAGCACAAAGCTACTTAAAATTTTAGCTTTCACGCCTTGTGCTTTTAGCACCGCGACAACTTTACTCATTCGACTTGCGGCTAATTCTTTTAGCCCATTGTCATCACCCGGGCCTTTAGCAAAAGATACCACAGAAACATAGGCCAGCGGTTCGATGTTGTGAGCCTCAACACTTTGATGAATTTTATCTTTATCAGATGAATTTAGGTTATCAGAGAAAATGCCAAAGTCGATATCCACTTTTTCACTAGCTGTCAGGCCTTTATCCACTCGGGTAAACACCACATCAACACGCTGACTCTGCGGGCTGTCATCTTGATTGGCATCACCAACATAAGCCATACCAATACGATTGGCAGCGATATCTTTAAGGTATAGCGATTTAGCCACTTCATGCACACGCCAGTTGGATAACTGAACATTCCACTCGGTGCTGCCATGAGTTGATGCATAACCGGTCATCGTCGCAATTAAATCAGGCTCCTTTTGCAGTATGTTATTTGCAAGTTCAATTTTCTGTTTTGCTTGCTCGGTAAAGTTGAAGCGGTTGATATCAAAATAAATTGAAACCGGTTGTGGTACCGGCAATGTCTTTTCTTCTACAACAACTGGTACAGGCGCCGGCTCTGGTTCAACCTTCACGACTTCAACAATTGGCTCAACCGGGGTAATTGTCGGCTGCTCTGTAGCTTTTGGCTGCGCATCATTACCAAAAAAGTATCTAACACCTAAATTAAAGGAATCAACACGATGTTGCTTAAGCTTTACCGTATCCGCGGCAATAAAGAGTTGAGTGTCTCTTCTATAGAGATAATTGGCTTCCAAGCCAAACACCACATCGGTATCAGAGATTGCGTCTGAGCCCATTTGGTTTTGCGCTTCAAAAGTTTGATAATCACGTTCCCAATCATACAGGCCCAACTTGCCAGAGACTTTCCACTGCGCAGACAATGGTAAAGAAATCACAGCACTCAAATTAAAGCCTTCAGCGGTATCAGGGTAAACATGCTCTGCGGCATCATAAAAAGCATCAATATCGGCGGTTGCACCATTAAAGGTTACAGCGCGATCACCTAACTCCAAGAAGCCAAATTGCAGGGCAAAGTATTGATTAAATTGGTAACCACCAAATAGCCCATAGCTAAAATCACTTTTTTTAACAGCGATACTAGTTGCATCGATTCCAGTGTTACTAAACGCTTCATTGATCTGAGACTGAGAAACATTAGTGTTAGCCTGCCCCAGCTGCCCGCCCACAAACCAACCATCATAGGCTGGACACTTCCTTGTTATTTCCTGATCGCATTTTGTAGACCCAGCCCAAACTGCTGGAGCGAAAAGAAAGCTGGCTGCAGCAAACGCAATCAGGCAAGCCGTAACAGAATGAGCTAATCGCAGATAAAAGCGAGTCGATAATCTCATGGCAAAGTGTTCCATCAATAAAAGTTAGACTAACTATAGTCGATAAGTCATTAATTTAAATGGGAAGCATAGCATTATCTATAAAAAACAACTACAACCACCCAGTAATCGTCAGGCTAAGATTGACTAAATAAGCATCAGGTTTTAGATTGGAATCTTCTGTCACTGTAATAGCAACCAGGAGCCTAAATATGATTTCATTGTACACAGCAGCAACTCCCAACGGTTACAAGATATCGATAGCGCTTGAAGAGATGGGGCTTGACTATCAATTACACCACCTGGACTTGGCGGAGAATGAGCAAAAAAGTGAAGAATTCTTAGCGATAAACCCTAATGGACGAATCCCAGCGATTGTCGATCACGACAATGATGATTTCTGTGTGTTTGAGTCAGGAGCAATCTTGATTTACTTAGCTGAAAAGACAGGTTGTTTACTACCAAAAGACGCGAATAAACGTTCTGAGACAATCCAATGGTTAATGTTTCAGATGGGAGGTATCGGCCCGATGATGGGCCAGGCCAATGTGTTTTATCGTTATCTTGAAGAACAGATACCAACAGCTATTGCACGCTATCAGCATGAAGGGCGCCGCTTATTTGAAGTACTCGATGCTCAATTAGCCCAAAATACTTATTTAGCAGGCGAGCAATACACTATCGCCGATATCGCTACCTGGCCATGGGTGAGAATTTATGAATGGAGTGGTATCGATATCGAGGGGCTACCTCACCTTCAGCGTTGGCTCGAATTACTAGCCCAAAGGCCAGCCTGCCAGAAAGGCATACTTATCCCTCCTCCCGAAGATATCAGTGATGAGGATAAGGCCAAGAAAATTCAAAAAATGGTTACAAAATAGGTGATAAATCAAAGACTATAGCCTTGGGTTATAGTCTGCCCACGCTTTAATATTATTGTTTCTTTTTGGCTTGGCTTATCGTAACGATATCTAATCGTAACGAAGTGTAAGCCATGAAAAGAAAACAGCAGATCATCCAACACGCAATTAACTCTCAAATTATTGATAGTTCGCTTAGCGCGATTGGCATAATGGACTTTGACCGATTGGCCCAGACCGTAAGCGATCTACAAAGCGCTTTTCCAACCAATTTTTATCATACCTTTGCGGTCAAGGCGAATGCATTGGTTAAAGTTCTAGAAGCATTAAAACAATATGGTATGGGCGCAGAAGTCGCAAGCTCTGGAGAGCTAAAAATTGCATTGGCTGCAGGCTATAGCGTTGAAAATATCATTTATGACTCCCCGGCAAAAACAATTGATGATTTACGTACCTGTATCGCCAATGACATTTCATTAAATATTGATAACCTACAAGAATTAGCGCGTATCGACGAGTTGATGGTGCAATACCCCAATACAAAATCCGTGATTGGTTTCAGAATTAACCCACAGATTGGCAGTGGCGACATTAGCTCCACCAGCACAGCAACTGCCACATCAAAGTTTGGTTATGCATTAGCAGATGGTGATAACCGTCAGCAATTGATCGCGCTCTACCAAGCTCGACCTTGGTTAACGAGTTTGCACACGCACAGTGGTTCTCAAGGCTGCTCTCTCTCCTTGATGGCCACTGGCGTTGCAGCTTTATGTGAACTGGCCGAAGAAATTAATCAAAGTATTGGCCATCAACAAATTCAGCGCCTAGATATCGGCGGTGGCCTGCCGGTTAACTTTGCTTCTGATGAAGTAACGCCATCGTTTAGTGAGTATGCCGCCGTCCTAAGACAACAAGTTCCATTGCTATTTACCGACAAATACCAAGTAAAAACTGAATTTGGACGTGCTATTGCCGCTAAGAATGGTTTTATAGTAACCAAAGTGGAATATACAAAGAATTCAGGTGGACGACACATCGCCACAACACATGCTGGTGCTCAAATACTGACTCGCACCGCTTTTTTACCAAAATCCTGGCCGATTCGTGTTACTGGTTTTCTACCTGATGGCCGTGAGCGTACTAGTGATAACTCTGAGGTGGTCACAACTGACGTAGCCGGGCCTTGTTGTTTTGCAGGTGATTTGGTTTGCGTAAACCAACCGCTCCCCAAACTTGAGCCCAATGATTATGTTTTAGTTCATGACACGGGTGGCTACTATTTCAGTAATCACTTTGACTACAACAGTTTGCCAAGAGTCGCTGTGTATGCGGCCAGCGGAGCAGAGCAAAATATAAGCATAAGCTGCATTCGCCAAGCTGATTCACTCGAAGATGTGCTAAGTAAGATGTAGAATACGCCGCCATAATAACAATAATTAGAGGATTCCTGCTCCATGGACATTAAAGTTGGCGTCATTGAAACGCTCTTAGTTGCATTGGTTATCTTATTTGTCGGCTATTTCTTGAATAGCAAAGTGGCGTTTTTGCGCAACAATAATATTCCAGAACCTGTGGTTGGTGGGATAGTATTCTCACTGATTGCTGCTTTTGCCCATGCGGTGTTTAACTTTCATGTTATTTTTGACATGAGTTTCAAAACACCCTTTATGACCATATTCTTTACCACGGTTGGCTTGGGCGCTAGCTTCAAACTCCTGATCAAGGGTGGCCCTAAAGTGGTGCTATTCTTAGGTGTTGCTACCCTCTATCTTTTCGTGCAAAACGCGGTAGGTGTCAGTATCGCCGCAGCAACAGGGCTAGCACCACTAATGGGTTTAATTGGAGGTTCAGTTACCTTATCCGGTGGTCATGGCAACGGTGCAACCTACGCAGAATTGTTTATTCAACAGTACAATATGCCAGGTTCAGTATTTGAATTGGCAATGGCTGCTGCTACCTTAGGGCTAGTGCTCGGTGGTCTTGTCGGTGGCCCAGTGGCTAAACGGTTGATCAACCGTCACAACCTAAAGCCAGATGAGTTCCATGAAGAGCTCGACGATACCGTCACCTTTAACCCGGAAGATCATGACTTAGTAACACCAAAGAAAATGATGGAAACATTATTCATCATTTTGTCTTGCATGGTACTTGGTCATCTGACTCACACTGGCCTTAAAGAAGTGGGCGTTGTATTACCAGGCTTTTTGATTCCATTATTGTTTGGCGTTGTTGCAACCAATTTATGTGATCTATCAAAGCTTTATTCGATAAGCCGAGCCTGTATTGATTTATGGGGTACCATGGCATTATCCATCTTCCTTGCGATGGCATTAATGTCATTAAAAGTATGGGAGCTAGCAAGCTTGGCTGGGCCGATGATTATCATCATTTTCATTCAAGCAATGATGTTAATGCTCTTTGCCTACTTTATTACCTTTAGAATCATGGGTAAGAACTATAACGCCGCTATCATGGCTGGCGGTCATTGTGGTTTTGGTCTTGGCGCAACGCCGACAGCAGTAGCTAATATGGAAGCCCTCGTTGCGCGCCACGGCCCGTCACCACAGGCCTTCTTAGTGGTGCCATTGGTTGGTGCGTTCTTTATCGATATCACTAACGCGTTAGTAATTCAGTTCTATTTAAGCTTAATGTAATATCCAGATAAACCAAACTGGTGCTAGAGTATTTCTAGCACCAGTGGATTCAACTCCCCCCTTCCTATACAGCTATAGCACTTTAAGCCGCTTCATTAACTGACGCGGTTAACTCTTGAATAGCCTTCTTGCCATCGCCAAATAACATCAAGGTATTTTCATTAGCAAATAATGGATTAGGCAGACCGGCAAAACCTGCACTTAAGCTACGCTTGACCACGATAACTGTTTTCGCTTTATCGACATTTAAGATAGGCATGCCATAAATCGGGCTTCCTTTATCTTCTCTGGCCATTGGGTTAGTTACATCGTTAGCACCAATGACAATCACAACATCAGTTTGACCAAAACTTGGATTGGCTTCATCCATGGTTTTCATCAATTCATAATCAACTTCAGCTTCTGCCAACAGCACGTTCATGTGCCCAGGCATACGCCCTGCGACCGGGTGAATGGCATACTCCACGTCAATACTTTGCGCGAGCAATGCATCTGCCAATTCGCGTACCGCATGCTGCGCTTGAGCCATGGCCAAACCAAAGCCTGGTACAATCACCACACGGTTTGCACTATCAAGGATCATCGCAACTTCTTCCGGACACGAAGATTTAACTTTCCCCGCATAGACTTCATCACTATCGATGACGTCCCCGTTGACTGGCGCCATTGTGCCAAAGAGTACATTGACCAACGAACGATTCATCGCTACGCACATTATCTGAGTAAGGATAATGCCTGACGCGCCAACCAAAGCTCCGGATACGATTAACACCGTATTGCCCATAATAAAACCAGCTGCTGCAGCTGCAATGCCTGAATAGGAGTTAAGCAAGGCAATAACAACGGGCATATCGGCGCCGCCAATTGGCAAGACTAATGTCACCCCTAATATCAGCACTAATGTCACTAATACCGCAACAGAGGTTAGGCTTGTATCGACTCCAAAGAGGTTATACCCCATACCCAATGCCGCAATAACCAACAAGAGATTAAGATATTTCATACCTGCAAAGCCCAATGGCTTACCTGGTAACCACTCCTGTAATTTTGCCAGTGCAATACCACTACCAGAAAGCGTGATACCACCAATGAGCAACGTTAAGACTATCGCTACTTGAGACACCATTAGCATCGGACTGGTACTGGCTGTAGCCCCAATGATGTCCAAATAACTAGTCAGGGCAATAGCTAATGATGCACCGCCACCAAAGCCGTTTAGCAACGCGACCATCTGTGGCATACTCGTCATCGGCATTTTTTGCGCCAAAACCAAACCGCTAACTGCACCAATTAACATCCCAGCGATAATAATTTCATAACTCAGAATATTAGCATCAAGCAAAGTCACAACGACTGCTATGAGCATGCCAACAGCAGACTGCATATTCCCTCTAACCGCAGTTTTTGGGCGTGTCATGCCTTTTATGCCAGAAACAAACAGCACCGCTGCCACTAAGTAACTTATATCAATCCATGTAGTTAACATAACTATCCCCTCTTCTTAAACATGCTTAACATGCGATGTGTCACCCAAAACCCGCCAACCACATTAATAGTTGCTAACACCAAAGCAATAAACCCTAATGTGCTAGCCAGTGTTGATGACTGGGCACCACTAGCGAGCAGTGCACCAACCACCGTAATACCTGAAATAGCATTACAGCCGGACATCAGCGGAGTATGCAGCGTTGGCGGTACTTTGGTGATCAACTCAATGCCGAGGTAAACAGCTAATACAAATAATGAAATTAACAAGACGAACTGTTCCATTATGCTACCTCCTCATCTATCGCTAACGGCGCCAACTTGAGTAATTCCCGGATCCTTGCGCTACATACTTGGCCTTGGTCGCATACCACCGTTTCTTGAATAATTTGATCATCAAAGTCCAAGCTCAGTGCACCATCTTCATCACTCATCAAAGACAATAAATTTTCTATATTCTTTCCATAAAGTTGGCTGGCGTGATTAGCCACTGACGTTGTGATATTTTCTGGGCCAACAATCGTCACCCCATGACAGACTACCGTCTTTGCATGCTCGGTTAATTCACAATTTCCACCACGCTCAGAAGCCAAATCGATAATAACGGCACCGGGCTTCATTTGGGCCACCATTTCCTTGGTGATAAGCACTGGTGATTTGGCTCCAGGAATAGCCGCTGTAGTGATCACAATATCCTGCTGAGCCAACACTTCGCTCATTAGCTCACGTTGGCGGATAAGAAATTCTTCACCTTGTTCCTTCGCGTAGCCACCTTGTCCTTCAGCACTGCTTGTTTCCAGTGCTAGCTCAATAGGCTTTGCTCCCACAGACAATATTTGATCACGTGCCGCCGGCCTTACATCATAGGCTTCAACAACTGCCCCTAGTCGTTTGGCTGCAGCTGCTGCTTGCAACCCAGCGACACCAGCTCCCATGACAAATAATCGCGCAGGATTTAAAGTACCAGCCGCCGTCATCATCATCGGGAAGATCCGCGCTGAAAAGTTTGCGGCAAGTAATACCGATTTATAGCCTGCTATTGTTGCCATTGATGACAAAACATCCATATTCTGCGCACGACTAATCCGTGGGATAAGCTCCATTGCTATTCCACAAACACCCTGCTGGGCTAAATCAGCAATGACCTGAGGCTCACCAAGCGGGTCCATCATGCCGATTAGCCACTGTGATTTTAAAAGCAATTTACTTTGAGCTAATGGCGCTGCATTGACTTGCACCAAAATATTCGACCGTTCAATAACGTCTTGTTGAGTTGGGCAAATCGTTGCTCCAGCTTGCGTGTAACCATCATCATTAAACCCTGCATTATCACCTGCACCTGCTTCAATGAGCACCGAAATCCCCTTGGCAGCTAAAGCCGCTACGTTGGCCGGTGTAAGTGCTACCCTCGTTTCGTTGAGGGAACTTTCTGTTGTTATTCCTATAATCATTGTTACTACCTTTAGTTGGGCCTTTGCTGGTAAAAGACCAGATTAAAGGCGCACTGAAAGAGCCCTTTGCTTGATTTGCAAACAAAGGAATAATTTTGAATCTATTGGGAGGATTCAATGGCCGAGAGTATCGGCCACTCAATTTAAGGTGTGTTGGCTTGCTCAACAACCGCTTGGAAAAGTACATCACAACCAGCAGCAATGTCGCTAGGATCAGCATTTTCGGCTTCGTTGTGACTGATACCATCTTCGCAAGGCACAAAGACCATTGCAGTAGGAGCAACACGAGAGATGTAGCATGCATCATGTCCGGCGCCACTAATGATATCGCGATGCGAATAGCCTGAGTTTTGGGCCGCTTTTCGCACAGAGTCAACACAGCTTTTGTTAAATGGTACCGGTGGTGAATACCAAATTTGCTCAAACTCCATCGTCAGGCCAAGATCCTTGGCTATTTTCTGACAGACTTCGCGTAGCTCATGATCCATCGCAGACAGCGTCTCAGCATTTGGATGACGGAAATCAATGGTAAAGAACACTTCGCCTGGAATCACATTGCGTGAGTTTGGGAATACCTGCATTAAGCCAACGGTGGCACAGGCGCTAGGCAAATGATCTAAGCCAATCCGATTCACCTGATCGATGATCTTTGCGGCACCCACCAACGCATCACGACGACTCAACATCGGTGTTGGCCCCGCATGCGACTCCTGCCCGGTAAGTTTTACCTCATACCAACGCTGACCTTGAGCATCGGTAACGACACCAATGGTTTTCTCTTCATCTTCAAGAATTGGCCCTTGCTCAATATGCGCTTCAAAGAACGCTTTAAATTCTCGCTGACCAACCTCTTCGCTACCAGCATATCCAATGCGCTCAAGCTCTTCGCCCATGGTTTTACCGTCTAAATCTGCACGTGATAAGCCATAATCAAGGTCAAACACACCAGCAAAGACACCTGAAGCTACCATCGCCGGCGGGAAGCGAGAGCCTTCTTCATTAGTCCATGCAGTTGCCTCAATGGGCGCCAGTGTTTCAATATTGTGATCGTTTAAGCTACGGATCACTTCAAGCCCCGCCAACACCCCATAGATACCATCGAATTTACCACCCGTTGGTTGTGAGTCGATATGACTGCCCATTACAACAGGGGGCAAGCTATCGTCTTTACCCTTGCGACGAGCAAAAATGTTGCCCATTTTGTCGACACGGATACTACAGCCAGCTTCTTTACACCAACGCACAAATAGGTCACGTGCCTCTCGATCCAAATCAGTTAGTGCTAAACGGCACACACCGCCTTTATCGGTAGCGCCAATCTTAGCCATTTCCATTAGGCTATCCCACAAGCGCTCACCATTAATCTTTTTACTTAACATTACTTTGAACTCCTCTAGTCATATTCGCCCGCTAAATTAAGCGGGCAAAATATGGTTATTTTTTACCAAATAACGGAATAACATGCTGACCGTATTGCTCGATGATTTTTTCTTCATCGCCACTATCTAGATAGATATTAAATTGCGTTGTACCAGCATCTTGAAGCTCTTTAAGTTTGCTAATGTGCGCGTCCATCTGTCCCAATACACAGAAGCCTTCAACAATATCCTTGCTAATAAAATCTAGATAAGGGTTGTCACTTTGACCATGCTTAGAGTAGTCATAGCCTTTACGTTGCTCGATATATTCAGTAAGACTTTCAGGAACCAAACCACTATGCGCACCATATTTTTCAACAATATCAGCCACATGATTCCCCACCATCGCAGGGAACCATTTAGTCGCTTCGATGCAATAATCCATATCACCGACATAAGCTGGCGCTGATGCGATGATTTCAAATTTCGACATATCTCGACCCGCTTCTTCACCCGCTTTAATGGCTTGGTCAGCAAACCACTTAACCAATGAAGGCTCGGCAATTTGAATGACCACACCATCGCCTACTTCACCAGCAGTTTTAAGGGCTTTTGGGCCATAAGCGCCGATATAAACAGGTAGTTCATAGCCATTTGCCCAGGGTAATTTAACTGGCTCAGGGCTTTCGCCATAAATAATCTCATCGCCTCGCACCAGCGCCTTCACCTTGGTGGTAAACTCAGCCACGCGCGCTAAGTTAGCCGGTTTCTTGCCCATAACACGCATTGCACTATCGCCACGGCCTAAGCCAACATGGAAGCGATTGTTGCTTTGCACTGCCAAGCTAGCAAAGAGACTACCCGCCACCGACCAATCGCGTGAGTTAGGGTTAGTCACACAAGGGCCAAAGCTCATTTTAGAGGTGTGCTCCATACACATCGCTATCGCCGGATAGCATTCGCGCCATAGGACATGAGAGTCATAAAACCAACAATGCGTAAAGCCAGCCGCTTCAGCTTGTTTAACTAAACTACGAGCACGTTCTGGGCTAACAAAGCCCTTAAATGTAATTCCAAAATCCATCATCTTTTCCTTTTTATAATTTAAGTGGTTATTGAGTAGAGTTAGGTCCCTGGTTCCCAAATTTTTAGTCCAGCATGGGAAAATGGCACCGCTTTAGAAATATTTAAACGAATTAATATGGGAGTAATGGCTTCAATACACCGCGCATTGACTGCAGGCCCGGCGTTGTATGTTGCAACATCTAATTGCGCGATTAATGCCATCACTTTTTGCTTTGCCTCAAGGTCATTGCCACAAACGAGAATGTCGCAATTGATTGAGCTTTCTAGCGAATTTAAGGTATGAGCGGAGACGTTATGCAGCGCGCCAACAACTGGAATTTCATCCCCCAGTATTGCTTGTGCCGCTTCGGTAGCCGAGCCTTCCTCAGGCATATCAACCATGGTCGGTTTTGGTCCTAAAGGCACAACGATATCAACTAAAATCTTGCCTTTTAGTTGCTCTTTTACGCCTAAAAGCGTCGCATCATGGGCGCTGTATGGCACCGCCAAAATGACAATATCGTCAGCATCGGCGACTGCACCATCGTTATCTAGGCCACTGATAGAGCCAGGGCAACTGGTTAGCTTATTCGACAGCTCAAGCGCTATTTCTTTAGCACGAGTAGCATCTCTTGAGCCTAGTACCACGTCGATACCCGACATAGCAAAACGTAATGCAAGGCCGCTGCCCTGAGGGCCAGTTCCGCCTAAAATTGCAATTTTCATCTTAACCCCTTATTTTTATTATGTTTTCATTTAACCTTAAATGGTTATCTAAATAGGTCTTCTTGGGGCGGCCGCACTAAATCGCTAGCGCTACTGTCCTGCTCAACCCAATCAACCCCTTTAAACAAAATCGCGGGTTTCATGCCGTCTTTACTCATTAGCAAACCAGACGCTGCGGCCAGCTCATCGGCGAGTGCCGGTGAAGTAACAAATAGCTCACGGCCAAACGCATCTTTCTCACCAATTAAATCAACCTTTGCCGGAACGCCAGCCAGGCCAATAGCGACATTAACTAATCCCATGCGCCATGGGCGGCCAAAGGTATCAGTGATCACCACACCGACTCTGACACCAAAAGCTTCACTGAGCCGGTCTCGTAATTTTCTTGCACTAAAATCGGGATCTACTGGAAGTAAAATTAAGGTATCTTCTTGAGCGCAATTAGATTCATCCACCGCCGCGTTCGCACAAACAAACCCTAAGTTGTGTTCGGTAATGACAATGCCTTCTTTATCATCTCCACGTTTTACCGCTCGCACGACGCGCTTAGATTCTTGAAGAATAACCTCCAGTTTGCGTGGGTCTTTATTCACTTGCCGCGCCAATGCAAGTGCCTCTTCAGACGGCGTAACTTGCTCAAGTGCGACTAAACGGCCTTCAGCTTTAGAAACCACTTTCTGTGCCACAATTAAGATGTCACCTTCTTCAAGGTTAATCTGCGCATGGTCTAGACTGGCTAAGATAATTTGCGCCAAGTCGTCACCACTCTCTATTTCAGGAATACCTGGAATAGCACTAATCGTTACCTCACTGTGATGACTTAACTCCATTGTGGCACTAACTCCTGAACTAATGGGTGGGCAGATGCAGCCAGCTGAGCAACATCATCTGGCGTATCAATATCCAAGGCCAAATGTGGTAGCGCAATCGATTGAAAACTAATATCTTGGGAAACAGCTGCTATTTGGTGAGCCCTACTGGAATTAACACCGTATTGAAAGTCAATAACGTTTGGCGGCGTGGTTAACAGGGCATTCGTTCCGTTATCTTCCGCAGGGGCTAATAACACCGATGGAACCAATCGCTTGATGGATAGTAATCTCTTGACCTCTTTGACATCGAGCTGCGCAATGTCAGCAGGGATCAGTAGCTGTGAGTCAAAACCATTGTTAAGACTCCAAATCGCCCCACTGGTCGCCGCTTGATTCAGACCGGGCAAGCGCTCGGTAAGCACACTCGCTCCATGCTTTTTCGCCACTAGTGAAATAAGCGCTGAGCTGGTGACCACCAGCACATGATACTCAGGGAAATGTTGGCTAAAGAAACTTAACGTTTCTTCAAACATTGTCAGCGCCAACTTTTGCCGTTGTATACTGGAAAAACAAGGACCTAATCGAGTTTTTGAAAAGTTAGGCGCTTTCATTGGAATCACAATATTAGTTTTCATCTATCCCACCTTCGCTAAAGTAAAAACTTGTGCCATGTGCTGCACAACCCTGTCTGCAAGCTCCGCTTTACTCATGCGATCCCGCATTAAGGTGTCAGTCACCATAACTTGTAAATTCTGCTTAGCTAATTGCGGCGCAAGATGCTGGTCATAATGGTCAATAACAATGCCATCAATGACCCCTTGGTAACATTGAGCAACGCCCATCGCATCAGCGCTAAATCCGGCGACATTCATCATATGATCGGCGGGCCCTCGCACTGTTTTCCCCCCAACAATCGGTGATATCGCGATAACAGGCGCTGGCGCTCTGCGCAGTGCGCTCTTAATCCCAGGGATAGCAAGAATGGGGCTAATACTGACAATAGGATTACTTGGCGCAATAATAATTAAATCGGCTTTGGCAATGGTAGTGAGCGCTTCGGTGGTCGCATGTGCCTGCTCAATACCTCTGAGTTCCATTTCAAGGATCTCTTCCTGGCAGCCATTTTTCACAAAATAACTTTGAAAATCCTGCCAACCTTGAGCCGTGCGAACACGATTTTGAATCACCTGATCCGTGGGTAAAACGATATTGGCATTGACCCCTAACTTTTCAGCGATAGCACTGGCAATTTTAGTGGGACGTACACCCAGGGCACGCTGCTGGCTGCGATAAATATGCGTAGCAAAATCCTGATCGCCAAGATACATCCACGTATCGCAACCGAGCCTATTCAAGGCATTTAGGGTGTTGTTGGTTTCATCTTTTAAACCCCAGCCTTTTTCACTATCGATAAGGCCAGCCAGCGTATAAGTGAGGGTGTCAATATCAGGAGACACCCATAGACCATGAAAGTCTTGGTCGTCAGCGACATTACCGATAACGCTTAAATTGCCACCGTAAAAACTATGGTAGAGCCCCTCAGCCATCTTTGAACCACCGACACCGCCACACAACAAAACGACTTTCATTGCACTTTTTTCTTGGCTCGAACCGCTCATCGTTGTACTCCCACGACTTGTTCATGGCTGGGCAACACTGCGACTTCGATAGCCTGTTCCAATGAAGACAACGGCACAATTTTAGAATGTGCACTGCAACCGTCATTTGAGATTGGAAACTGCTCAAGGGTTTTATATAAGGTATCGCGACGTACAGGTTTTAATCCGGCTCGGCTAATCATTTCAACCATTTGTAATGACGTCAGCTCTTGACCATAAATGCCACCCGATGAGCGAGTGATATTCTCATTCATTAAGGTACCGCCTAAATCATTGACACCGGCACGTAACATTTGTGTAGCGTAATCTGGACCTAACTTGACCCACGACGCTTGAATATTATCTATCCAGCCATTAAGCATGACGCGGGAAATGGCATGCATCTTAATGTTTTCATCAAACGTTGGCCCTGGGCGTACATCATTGTTCTTGGTGTATAGCGGTGATTCATAATGAACAAAGCCCAGTGGCACAAATTCAGTAAAGCCACCGGTTTGCTTTTGAATACTCCGAATCTTGCCAATGTGAGCAACCCAATGTTTAGGGGAATCGATGTGGCCATACATTATTGTTGCCGTAGTCGGTAATCCTAACTGATGTGCTGTGGTGATAATGTCGACCCACTGCTCGGTGGAAAGCTTATCTTTGGTTAATTGCTTACGGATATCGACATCTAATATTTCAGCTGCTGTGCCCGGCATAGAACCAAGGCCATGATCCATTAAGTCTTTGATAAACTCCTTCGTTGACATCCTGCTCTTACGCGCGCCATACCATATCTCAAACGGCGAAAAAGCGTGAATATGTATATCTGGCACTTGTGCCTTAATTGCTTTTAAAATATTACGGTAATGATCGCCTTTAATATCAGGATGCAGCCCACCCTGAATACACACTTCGGTTGCACCGCTATCCCAAGCTTGTTGAGCACGTTGAACTACTTCATCTAATGATAGTAACTCGGCACCAACCTCTGTCTTACGCTTGGCAAAGCCACAAAATTTACAGCCCATATTGCATACATTGGTAAAGTTGATATTTTGTGTGGTAACAAAGCTGCCTTGGTTGCCAACGGTTCTTGCACGCAACAAATCAGCAGTTTCAATTAATGCGTCGAGTTCATCGCCAGCTGTGCCAAACAATAACAATCCCTGAAACTCACTAACCTCTTGATTGGCCAATACGCCTTGTAAAATTTTGGCAATCTCAGGCTCAATAGTACTAAATAAACGAGTGAGCTTTTCTGATGGTTTAGCTAGCATGCTAATCTTATTAGACATGATCTTTCCCCCTACAGCGCGACGCGATAAAGCGTCGTGGATTCAAATTGATGTGATGTTTTAGGCGTTGAACGTGATTGCTCAATAAATTGTTGCTCGGCTAAGCCATCTTGTCGGCAATGCAATTTAAGGCGTTGCATGATCACAGGTTCAAAGTAGGCGGGCTGAGTCAAAAAATCTGGATACGCAGTTAGGCGCTCTTGCAGTTGATAACCGCTCTCGCTGGTAGCCTGAGCTAATTGTGCTATTTGCGGCCAGGCACGTTCAGGATTAATAAAATCTTTTGTTAGCGGCGAAATGCCGCCCCAGTCATTAATACCGCTAGCAATATAATCTTTATATCGATGTTGTAGATTGGGTGGCGCCTGCAAACTAATACTCGGGTCAAGAATAAGACGTGCCACGGCTAACGTACGCAACATATCGTCTAAGCTTGGCTCAGGGAACGCTGCCATTTGCGTATCCCCTTTGGCACAGAAGTTTTGTACGATAACTTCTTGAATATGACCGAATTGACGATGTAACTCGTTAATTTTAATCAGGCTATCAACGCGTTCTTTCCATGTTTCGCCAATGCCGACTAAAATACCTGTGGTATAGGGAACCTGGTGCTCACCAGCACTAACGATTGTTGCAAGTCGGGTTGCTGGCACTTTGTCTGGACAGGCAAAATGCGCTTGCCCCTTTGCTAAAAGACGTTCACTAACGGTTTCTAACATCATCCCCATACTCGCACTGACTGCCTTGAGTTTTGCGAACTCTGCGCCGTCCATCGTGCCCGCATTAACATGAGGTAATAAGTCGGTTTCTTTTAGGATAAGCGTACAAATATCAACCACATAATCAACCATGCAAGAGAATCCCAGCTTGGCCAACATCTGCCGAGCCTCGCGATAACGTAATTCTGGTTTTTCGCCAAGGCTTATTAACACTTCCTTGCATCCCATCTGCTGACCTTGCTTAACAATGCTCAGCACTTGCATCGGGGTCATGATTTGCGCATTACCGGAATCGGGGCGCTGAACAAAGGTGCAGTATTTACATTCATCACGGCACATGTTGGTTAACGGAATAAATACTTTACGTGAGTAAGTCATGACCTTACCCCAATGAGCATCTCTGACATCACATGCTTGTTGGCGCAATACATCTAGTTGCGCCCCTTGCACATTTTCCAGTTGATACGCTTGCTCTGCTGAAAGCTGAGTCATGACTACTTCCTTATTATTATTTGCGGTGCCAACTAGAGTCTATTGACGCTTTACAATGCGATTCTCTATTACTTCACTGCTGCTTAAACAAGCGAAGTGTCGATTAAACACACTCAATTTACCAGTTGGTAAATTATACTAGATTAAAATTTACCAACTGGTCAAGGGAATTAACAAAAAAACAACACTTATTTAACAAAGAGCTAAATAACAACAACTTACAGGACGTAAAAAGTAAATTTAGCGGTTCGTTTTTTGTTGGAAAGATGAAGTAACGAACAAAAAACACGCTATTTCTGAGGTAAAAAGTCTAAAAGCCACGTAAAAGATGTTCTAAACAGAAAGGGAAAATGTATTGATTTCTACACTGCTAATATTAAAAAACAGCCGCTACAAAAGAGACTGAACTGGCGCGTAAAAATCGTCAATTAGATTAGTTTATGGTTAATTACACGAGAGGATTTGACGATTATTTTCTCCGCTCCCTTAAAGACTGGCTTTGTATCGTTGGAACACTATTTGCTTATGCCAATAGCAAATAAAAATAAAAGGGCTAATACATGAACGAACAACAGCTTTCCCGAATCCGCTTATATTTTACCGGCTTGGTAACATTGATAATTTTGACACTGCTCATTTGGCAACATTTTACTGATGGTGTACCAAGCCATCACCTATTTCAGAGTGCCGATTATCCAGCGATGTCGAATTGGTGGGGCGCTTTGATATTACCAACACTCAGTTGGGTCCTACTTGGTCGTATTAACAATCGAATCCTTTTACAAAGTACTGCTCAATCACAGGGCTATCCATCCGGAATAATTATTGGCTTTGGCTGCGCGTTACTTTACGGGGCGTTGATTTCTGTCTTTTTCGCTATTGGTCGCTCAGAAATTTCAGGAATAATGTCTCTTGGAATCTTGTTTATTGCACTATTTTTAAAAGTCTATCGCGAAGAGTGTGTCCTTGGTTACATCATCGGTATGAGCGTCGTATTTGGCGCCGTAATCCCCACTCTTTTTGGTACATTATTCGCTATAGTCTCAGCGTTGCTATACCACATCGTGCATTTCATTTGGTCACGTGCCAGCTTATGGTTTATGCGTAATAAAAATAGCCAAACAGGATAGCTTTGATGATGGTTTAGATCTTGAACTAGAGTGCAATAAACCTAAACAATCTATTTAACTAACTTGTCATTAACTAAATAGATTGTTGCCTGCGTTAGCGATTTCACTAGCCGTAACTACTTCAATTCAGACAACAGCAAAACTTAGATTAATCCCAATCTACTTTACATGGATCAAAATCCGGGTCGGCAGATAGGCGGATGGCTTCATTGATAATGTATTCATCAGCACTGAACTCCCCGCTGTCTTTTAACTCGGTTAACCAATTTGACATGCGTTGTTTATTATTGAAAACGAGAGCCATTGCTTTGGTTGATAGTTTTCTTGACTCATCAAATGCCTTACGAGCTTCAACTAATTCAGCGACTTTTCCATCATCTTGTAGCTTTTTATAAATCGCCTCTTGTAAGGCGATTCCAATGATATGATTGAGCATCGTACTTTTCTGAATTGCCAGTTGCTGGCCCATTTCAAGACAGGCATCTAATACCTCAGCTCTGTCGAGCTCTGCGGCCCTACAAAATTTTATCACCGGGCCGTAATTCGGCATTACCTTTGCTGCCATTACGCCCATCGCTGCTGA
>CAKZQF010000008.1 GCA_937139475.1 uncultured Gammaproteobacteria bacterium
CTTAAGTTTGTTGTTGAGCTAATCTGCCCAATCGCAATGGACGAAGGTCTACGTTTCGCTATCCGTGAAGGTGGCCGAACAGTAGGTGCTGGTGTTGTTGCTAAGATCATGGACTAATATTTAGCTTAAGCTAAATAGTTCATAAAAAGGTCACTTCGGTGGCCTTTTTTTATTCCTGCAGGAAAAACAAGGGCAGTTGTTTTTGCTAACTCTTGCCTAAGGGGAAGTGGACTAATAGTTAGATTACGCTAAATACCATACTTAGAAAAAGGTCACTTCGGTGGCCTTTTTTGTATGCCTATAGGAAAGCAGGTGCAGGTGTTGTTGCTAACTCTTGTCTAAGGGTAAGTGGACTAATATTCAGCTTAAGCTAAATAGTTCATAAAAAGGTCGCTTCGGTGGCCTTTTTTTATGCCTATAGGAAAGCAAGTGCAGGTGTTGTTGCTAACTCTTGCCTAAGGGTAAGTGGACTAATATTTAGCTTAAGCTAAATAGTTCATAAAAAGGTCACTTCGGTGGCCTTTTTTTATGCCTATAGGAAAGCAGGTGCAGGTGTTGTTGCTAACTCTTGCCTAAGGGGAAGTGGACTAATAGTTAGATTACGCTAAATACCATACTTAGAAAAAGGTCACTTCGGTGGCCTTTTTTATGCCTATAGGAAAGCAGGTGCAGGTGTTGTTGCTAACTCTTGTCTATGGGTAAGTGGACTAATAGTTAGCTTGCGCTATATACAATGCTCAGAAAAAAGGTCACTTTGGTGGTCTTTTTTATGCCTGCAGGAAAAATAAGGGCAGGTGTTGTTGCTAACTCTTGTCTAAGGGTAAGCGTACTAAATGCCATATTTTGAAAAACCTTTCTTGGTAAATAGCCGATGTTACTTTGATTGCGGCAAAAGTATTGAGCTAAGGCATTTGTTGGTTACCTAAATAATCTATTACGTTAACTCCTACTTAGTATCACTATTTATGTTTACTTATTGGACATTATTCGAAAGTGTGCGACAGTTCAAAATTAGCGCACTTGCTAAACTGAGTTACTTGGGTATAATACGCCGCAGTTCGTTACCGATAGGTGGCGGTGGTCACAAATTTAAATTGTGACGAATACTAAAAGACTTGCGTTTGCTAAAAAATAAGCATATAATTCGCGTCCACTTAATTGAGTTTCCTGTTTACAGAGTCTCTTAACTAAGTGTCCAATTGTATGATTGGTAACTACAGCGGCCCCGATTGGGGGTCGAACTTAACTAAATTAGCTTTCTACTTTTCTATAGGGAAAAGATAGAGTAGCTTTTTTGTCGTGTAAATTTTGATTGGAGTTTGGTCTAATGCAGAACCAAAGAATCCGTATCCGCTTGAAGGCTTTTGATCACAAATTGATTGATCAGTCTACTGGTGAGATCGTGGAAACGGCTAAGCGCACTGGCGCTCAAGTTCGTGGTCCGATCCCTTTACCAACACGTAAAGAGCGTTTCACAATATTGACTTCACCGCATGTAAATAAAGATGCGCGTGATCAATACGAGATCCGTACTCATAAGCGCCTAATCGATATCGTTGAGCCTACAGAAAAAACTGTTGATGCTCTAATGCGTTTAGATTTGGCTGCTGGTGTTGATGTTCAAATCAGCCTAGGTTAATCCTGGGACGGTAAGAGGTTATAACAATGGCTATTGGTCTAGTCGGTCGTAAAGTTGGAATGACGCGCGTTTTCACAGAAAACGGCGTATCAATTCCAGTGACTGTTGTTGAAGTTGAAGCTAACCGTGTTACTCAAGTTAAAACACTTGATACAGACGGTTACCGCGCACTTCAAGTAACTACAGGCGCTAAAAAAGCGAGTCGCGTTAACAAACCAGAAGCAGGTCACTTTGCTAAAGCTGGTGTTGATGCAGGTCGCGGTCTGTGGGAATTTCGTCTAGGTACAGACGAAGGTAATGATATCGAAGTTGGCGCTGAGCTAAACGTAGATATTTTTGCTGAAAATACAAAGGTAGACGTTACAGGTACATCTAAAGGTAAAGGTTTCGCTGGTGTAATCAAGCGTTACAACTTCGCCATGCAAGATGCTACTCACGGTAACTCTATTTCTCACCGTGCCCCTGGTTCAATCGGTATGTGTCAAACTCCTGGACGTGTGTTCAAGGGTAAGAAAATGGCCGGTCACATGGGTGCAGAACGAGTTACAGTTCAGCGTTTAGATGTTGTTCGCGTAGATGCGGCAAACAATCTAATCCTGATTAAGGGCGCGATCCCAGGTGCAATCAACGGCACTGTTATCGTTAACCCTACTGTTAAGCCATAGTTAGGAGATAGTAATGGAATTGGTATTGAAAGACGCGGGTAACGCTCTTGAAGTTTCCGAAGCTACTTTTGGCCGTGAGTTTAACGAAGCTCTGGTTCATCAAGTAGTTGTTGCCTACGCTGCTGGCGCCCGTCAAGGAAGCCGCAAGCAAAAAACTCGCTCAGAAGTGAGCGGTGGTGGTGCAAAACCTTGGAAACAAAAAGGTACTGGCCGTGCACGTGCTGGTACAATCCGTAGCCCAATCTGGCGCTCTGGTGGTGTAACTTTTGCTGCTCGTCCACAGGACCACAGCCAAAAAGTAAACCGCAAGATGTACCGCGCTGCGCTACAGTCAATCTTCTCTGAGTTAGTTCGTCAAGAACGCTTAGTAGTGGTTGAAAACTTTGCAGTTGAAACGCCAAAGACTAAAGAATTAGTTGCAAAACTAAAAGAATTAGACTTAAAAGACGTTTTAATCGTTACTGAAGAAGTAGAAGAGAACTTGTTCTTAGCTGCTCGCAACTTGTACAAAGTTGACGTTCGTGACGTTGCTGGTTTAGACCCAGTATCATTAGTTGGCTTCGATAAGATTGTAGTTACTGCTGCTGCAGTTAAACAAATCGAGGAGATGCTAGCATGATCACTGAAGAACGTTTATTAAAAGTTTTAGTAGGGCCGCATATTTCTGAAAAGAGTACGCTGACTGCTGAAACTAACAACACCATCGTTTTCAAAGTAGTTAACACTGCAACAAAAGCTGAAGTTAAAGCCGCTGTTGAGAAACTATTTGAAGTTGAAGTTGACGTTGTTCGTACCTTAAATGTTAAAGGTAAGACAAAACGTACTGGTGCTCGCATGGGTCGTCGTAACGACTGGAAAAAAGCTTATGTAACGCTCAAAGAAGGTAGTGATATCGACTTTGTTGGCGGTGCTGAGTAATCGAGGAGTATTAAGATGGCTATAGTTAAATGTAAGCCTACCTCTCCGGGTCGCCGCCATTTAGTTAAGGTAGTGAACAATGAGTTGCACAAAGGTAAGCCTTATGCACCTCTTCTAGAGAGCAAAAGCAAGTCTGGCGGTCGTAACAACAACGGTCGTATTACAGTTCGTCACGTTGGTGGTGGTCATAAGCATCATTACCGTCTAGTTGACTTCAAACGTAATAAAGATGGAATCCCAGCAACAGTAGAGCGTTTGGAATATGATCCAAACCGTAGTGCTAACATCGCACTAGTATTGTACAAAGATGGTGAGCGTCGTTACATTTTAGCACCTAAAGGTCTAAAAGTTGGTGATCAAGTTGTATCTGGAATGGATGCACCTATCGCTGCTGGTAACACAATGCCAATGCGTACAATGCCACTGGGTTCTGTAATCCACAATGTGGAAATGAAACCAGGTAAAGGTGCACAAATTGCACGTTCAGCTGGTACATATGCTCAGTTAATCGCTAAAGATGGCGCTTATGTAACTCTACGTTTACGTAGCGGTGAAATGCGTAAAATCTTAGCAGATTGTCGTGCTACCTTCGGTGAAGTTGGTAACGCTGAACATATGCTTCGTCGCCTTGGTAAAGCTGGTGCAAATCGCTGGCGCGGCGTTCGTCCTACCGTTCGCGGTGTTGCGATGAACCCGGTTGATCACCCACATGGTGGTGGTGAAGGTCGTACCTCTGGTGGTCGTCACCCTGTATCTCCATGGGGCGTACCTACTAAAGGTTATAAAACTCGTAAGAACAAACGCACAGACAAGTACATTGTCCGTCGCGCTTCTTCTAAGTAATTTTAAAGAGGAATTACTATGCCACGTTCTCTCAAGAAGGGTCCATTTATTGACCTACACTTGTTAAAGAAGGTAGAGACAGCTGTGGAAGCCGAGAGCAAAAAGCCTATTAAGACTTGGTCTCGTCGTTCAATGATCATTCCAGATATGATTGGATTGACCATCGCTGTCCATAATGGTCGTCAGCACGTTCCAGTATTCGTTACCGAAGATATGATCGGTCACAAACTGGGTGAATTTGCACCAACTCGTACTTATCGCGGCCACGCTGCTGATAAGAAAGCGAAGAAATAAGGGAGTTTATGATGGAAGTTCTTGCTAAACATCGCTATGCCCAGATTTCTCCGCAGAAGGTACGTCTGGTAGCAGATCAAATCCGCGGTTTATCAGTTGCAGAAGCAATCGATATCTTAACTTACAGCCCTAAAAAAGCGGCTGGTTTAGTTAAGAAAGTGCTTGAGTCAGCAATGGCTAATGCAGAGCACAACGAAGGTGCAGACATTGATGAGTTAACAGTTGCTAAGGTTTTCGTTGACGAAGGCCCAACTATGAAACGCATCATGCCTCGTGCTAAGGGTCGTGCAGACCGTATTCTTAAGCGTAGCAGTCACATTTCTGTGATTGTTTCAGATAGCTAGGAGAAAGCAATGGGACAAAAAGTACATCCTAATGGCATCCGCCTAGGTATCTCAAAGCCTTGGAATTCTACTTGGTACGCGGAATCTAAAGATTTTGCAGATAACCTACACGGTGATCATTTGGTTCGTAAGTTCTTAGTAAAAGAACTTGCTAAAGCCTCTGTATCTCGCATTGTTATCGAACGCCCAGCGAAAAGCATTCGTGTGACTATTCACACTGCTCGTCCTGGTGTTGTTATCGGTAAGAAAGGCGAAGATGTTGAAAAACTACGTCAGAAAATCACCAAAATTACTGGTGTTCCGGCTCAAATCAACATCGCAGAAATTCGTAAGCCTGATCTAGATGCTAAACTAGTAGCTGAAGGTATCGCTAGTCAACTTGAACGTCGTGTTATGTTCCGTCGTGCTATGAAGCGCGCAGTACAAAATGCAATGCGTCAAGGCGCTAAAGGTATCAAAGTACAAGTTGGTGGTCGTCTAGGCGGCGCTGAAATCGCACGTTCAGAATGGTATCGTGAAGGTCGTGTACCTCTACATACTCTTCGTGCTGACATTGACTACGCAACAGCTGAAGGTCTAACACAATACGGTATCCTAGGTATCAAAGTGTGGATCTACAAAGGTGACGTTCTAGGTGGTTTACCACTTAAAACTGAAGAGCCTAAGAAGCCAGCCAAGCGTAAGCCACGCAAATAGGAGACTGAATAATGTTGCAACCTAAACGTATGAAGTTTCGTAAAATGCACAAAGGCCGTAACCGCGGTGAAGCGAAGGGTTCAAATGTTTCATTTGGCGAATTCGGTTTAAAAGCTGTTGGTCGTGGTCGCATTACTGCGCGTCAAATCGAAGCTGCACGTCGTGCAATGACACGTCATGTAAAACGTCAAGGTAAAATCTGGATCCGTGTGTTCCCAGATAAGCCAATTACCTCTAAGCCACTCGAAGTTCGTATGGGTAAAGGTAAAGGTAATGTTGAGTACTGGGTATGTCAGATTCAACCAGGCCGTGTTTTATATGAAATGGAAGGTGTTCCTGAAGAGCTAGCGCGTGAAGCGTTCGCACTTGCGGCAACTAAACTTCCTGTTAAAACTACTTTTGTAACTCGGACGGTGATGTAATGAATACAGTCGAACTGAGAGAAAAGTCGGTTGAAGAGCTGAACAACACTTTGTTAGAACTTCTACGTGAGCAATTTAACTTGCGCATGCAGAACTCTACTGGTCAGCTAGCTCAAACTCACTTGTTAAAGAATGTGCGTCGCGATATCGCACGTGTTAAAACCATTCTGAACCAAAAGGCAGGTGCATAATGAGCGATAAAATCCGTACTCTTCAAGGTCGCGTAGTTAGCGATAAAATGGACAAATCAATTGTTGTCCTAATTGAACGTCGTGTTAAGCATCCAATGTATGGCAAGTTCCTAACTCGCTCTACTAAGATCCATGCACATGACGAGACTAACCAATGTAAAGAAGGCGATTTAGTAGCAATCCGCGAATGTCGTCCTCTATCTAAGACTAAGTCTTGGACTTTGGAGTCAGTAATCAAAACTGCTTAATCTTTGATTAAACAAATTTGATGCATAAAAAGCGACCTACGGGTCGCTTTTTTTATGTCTGAAACAAACTGAATACGCTAGCGCCTCATACTGTGGCTTCGTTGGCATACAGCCGGATATCAAATCTCTATCAATCTAGCTGCATATCAACATTTCCTAAAAGAGCATCGGGTTTCGTTGAGCTGTAATAGTCAAAATGTTACCTATTATCGATTTGCTATGGGTTCTGCCTAATTGGGGCGCTGAGCTAACCATCGGACTTGAAGCATAATATCGTTAACAATGAAAGAGTTGTTATTCCGAATCGGCAATTGTATATTGAAATAGGACTTTTCAACATTTAGACCACTAAAAAGGAATCGATGAATGACTTTACTTAAAACAATAGTGGCTAGCTCTTTGGTTAGCTTATGTGCGTTTACTAGTACGAACTTATATGCCTATGGTGACAAGGCTCATGCCCTAGAGCAGGCTATCGCAGGGGAGCATCGCAGTGCTAAGAATAAGGCACGTGATGCCTATCGCCATCCCCTAGAAACACTCAAGTTCTTCGGGTTTAAGTCAGACATGACCGTGGTTGAAATAACACCTGGTGGCGGTTGGTACACTGAAATATTAGCTCCTGCATTGAAAGAGCGTGGTAAATTATATGGCGCTCATTATCCAGATACCGGTGCTGACAACTATTACAGTAAATCTAGAAAGCGACTAGAGAAAAAGCTTGCTTCATCTTCAGTATATAGCGCAGTCGAGTTAACAAACTTCGTTCCGAAAAAAGTCAGTGAACTTGCACCTAAGGGCACGGCCGATCTTGTTTTAACCTTTCGTAATCTCCACAATTGGGGAGATTCTGGAGTAAAGCAAGTATTTAAGGACGCTTTTGTGGCCCTAAAACCTGGTGGCGTTTTAGGCGTGGTAGAGCATAGATTACCGCACGGAGGGGATGAGCAAGAGTCTAAAGGCTATGTGTCGGTTAGTAAAACCGTCGCGCATGCTAAGAGTGCAGGGTTTGCATTAGAGGCATCGAGCGAAATAAACGCAAATGCAAAAGATAATGCCTTACACCCTAAGGGGGTTTGGACTTTGCCTCCGACCTTACGCTTAGGTGAAAAAGATAAAGCGAAATATCTTGCGATAGGGGAGAGTGACCGGATGACGCTCAAGTTTGTTAAACCCGTAGCAAAATAACCTGTCAGAAATAATAGCCAAGGAGCACGATCTCTCCTTGGCTATTTCTTTTTGGGGTAATACCAATCCGATTAAGTAGCTTCCCACTCAGTGGGAATTGAAATGGCTTTAGGCAAGGCAGATGAATGACGGATTAGTTATTCTATTTCAAGTTCATCTAACGCAGTATAAAGCGATTTCAAACCCGCCCTATGGGAGAAACTCAGGACAATCATTTTTTCGTTGCGATAATTTGAAAGGTTCCTACATGGATGTAGGACATAAGGGCAACGCAGGAGCAGTTGCCGGGAATAACCATTGCTAAATCATCGCGCCTCAAACTGAATGCCCTGAGTTACTCTGAGTGGGAACAAACTTAGTCAGATTGGTATTAAATCATTAAGGGACCAAGACAAGCGGTATACCCACTAAGTTTGATAATCCCGTTGCCGTGCTACCTGTTACAATATTTAGCAGTGCCGAACGGCCACGACGCCCAACAAAAACCATGGTCGCTTTACTATCTTTTGAATGGCGATGAAGAGATTCCGTTGGTTTTCCCCACATTATCTTCGTATTGAGCTGTACCCCACTGTCTGCATATTGGGTGAGCAACGGCGCAAAGGTATTATCGAATAAATTATCGTGCTCTTCTATTTTATCTATTTTCCGGTGTGCCAATTCATCTAGTGTTAGGGCTTCATGGCCGCTCCAATCAATTACACCGACTAAATCGACTTCCGCACCTGTTTGCTTTGCGAGTTCCACGGCCCGGTTAAGTGCCCGAGCTGCCCATTCACTGTTGTCTATTCCCACTACATAACGCTGTTTAGCCATGACTGTCTCCTTGGATTGAAATACGTTATCAAGTTTGGAGCCTTGCGATAGCTCACTTTAGTAATACAGTACCCCTAAACGATTGCATAAATATTGAGCTAGAGCAATTAAGTTATGGGAAACGAGATATTAGGCGTGGGATAACGACTTGTTATTATTGCGGTTAACTGCACAAAGGTAGGCGTTACCTCTGTGCAGTTGGGGTTTCTAGCTCAGGCGCTGTTAACTTTGCTGGTACTTATCCTATTGTGTGCTTTCTAGATTGCCTGTAAATGCGTTAGGCGGAATCGCGAGTACGTCGCAATGAATGGAATCTAGAATATGCTCAGCAGTATGCCCGAATAAGAACTCATTTAAACCTATGCGGGTTTTTATTCCCATGACCAGCAACGACACGTCCGTACGGTCAGCTACCTTAGGAATTACATGGTCTGGGTGACCCTGCTCCAAATGTTGATTAGCAGTGGTGATGGCATGCAGCTTCGCTAAATTCTCAAGATCCTGTTGATGTTGACGTTGTGCGACATGCTCTATGGGCGGTTCACTGGTATCGGGAATATTAATATACATGTTTTCCAAATCGTCAAAATAGCTGTTTACCAAATGTGTCTGCGTGCCAAAATACTCAGATATCTGGCAGGCTTGCTTGGTAAGTTCTTCATTAAAAGACTGGTTGGACGCAACCGACGTCTCTGTGTCAACCGCGCACAACACGCCTCCCCGGTGTTTTCTATCCTCTGCGACTAGCATGACTGGGCAAGCGCAGTGTCTTAATAGGTCCATATCCGTCGAGAAAAACGAATCGACGAAGCTTTTTTTATTACTGCCAGCACGCTTAATCACGAGGTCGTAATTATTGTGCGCTACCTGCTCGGCAATAATGGTGTTGGCAGAGCTGCCCCATTTTATTTTTGTCTCTATATCAAGATCATTAAAGCGAAAGGAACTAACTAGCCGATTGAGCCATTCAAAATCCTTTTTTATTAGCGCCTGTTTTTCCGATTGGGCGTAGCGCTGGCGAAAGTGTGACTGCATAGCGATCAGAGCGCTATAAGCTATGTATAGTATTGTTAAGTGTGCATTGGTATGACGGGTAAGCCAGACCGCTCGTTTAAGTGCGGTGGAGTTAATGTCGCTAGTTTCTACAACAACTAAGATTTCTTTACAACGAAACATACGAACCTCTTGGAACTCAATCCTACTTACTATAAGAAGTGCATTTAGATTCAAGTTTCTCTCAGGCAGCAGCCCATTTTTCATCATTTTATTGCTTGGCTAAAGGCCCATCGCTAGGCCAAACAAGCCTCCTTAATCTACATATGGTAAACAAATATACTGGTGGCAAAAAAATGACGGATAGCGATAAATTACAGTTGGTGTGATCGCCATCACCCAGCGGTGCAAACTTTAAGCAATTATTTATGGTTTTTTCTTGGTCCTAACTGACTGTTTAAAAGCCGATTTTTGAGCTGTCGCTGCTAATTTAAACGACTTCCAAAGCTAGAGGCATATTAGACTATCTAAATAAAATTTGATTTGTTATACTATCGCGCCTCTTAATGGGAAGAGGTCCATATCGATTTGGTATGGATTAGTTAAATAAAGCGGAGCATATACTATGATCCAAATGCAATCTAAACTTGACGTGGCAGATAACTCTGGCGCTCGTCGAGTACAGTGTATTAAGGTTCTTGGCGGTTCACACCGTCGTTATGCGCGCGTTGGTGACATCATTAAAGTTTCTGTTAAAGAAGCAATTCCTCGCGGTAAAGTGAAGAAAGGTGATGTAATGAACGCCGTAGTTGTTCGTACGTCTAAAGCTATCCGTCGTGCAGACGGCAGCGCAATTCGTTTCGACAACAATGCAGCTGTAATGTTAAATGCTAACTTACAGCCTGTTGGTACTCGAATCTTTGGGCCAGTGACTCGTGAACTTCGTAATGAAAAGTTCATGAAAATCGTTTCACTAGCACCAGAAGTACTGTAAGGAAATTAATCATGGCAGCGAAAATTCGTCAAAATGATGAAATCATTGTTTTAGCCGGTAAAGATAAAGGTAAGCGTGGTAAAGTTTTAAGCATGCAAGCCGACGGTAAAGCAATTGTAGAAGGTGTAAACCTTATCAAGAAACACCAAAAGCCAAACCCACAATTGGGCGTAGCTGGCGGTATTGTTGAGAAAGAAGCACCAATCCAAGTATCTAACATTGCACTTGTAGACGCCGATGGCAAAGCAAGTCGTGTTGGTTTCCGACTAGAAGACGGTAAAAAAGTCCGTTTCTTCAAGTCTAATAATGAACTAGTTTAATTCGGAGTTAACGATGGCGAAACTGCATGGTTATTACAACGAGACTGTAGTAAACAAACTTAAAGAAGAGTTTGGTTTTACCAGTGTCATGCAAGTCCCTCGGATTGAAAAAATCACCCTAAATATGGGTGTTGGTGAAGCTCTTGCTGATAAAAAAGTATTAGAGCACGCAGTTAAAGATATGACTGCTATCTCAGGTCAAAAACCTGTAGTCACTGTAGCCCGCAAATCTGTTGCTGGCTTTAAAATCCGTGAAGGCTACCCAATTGGTTGTAAAGTGACCCTACGTGGCGAGCGTATGTGGGAATTTTTAGAGCGTTTAATCTCTATTTCAATTCCTCGTATCCGTGATTTCCGTGGTTTATCAGACAAGTCTTTTGACGGTCGTGGTAACTACAGCATGGGCGTACGCGAACAGATCATCTTCCCAGAGATTGATTACGATAAAGTAGATAAAATCCGTGGTATGGATATTACCATTGGTACTACTGCATCTAACAATGCTGAAGGTCGAGCTCTGTTAGCCGCATTCAACTTCCCATTCCGCAAATAAGGTGTAGGGTTATGGCAAAGCAATCAATGAAGGCCCGTGAGGCCAAACGCTCTAAATTAGCAGCGAAGTACGCAGAAAAGCGTGCTGCTCTTAAAGCGATTATCAGCAGCGTAACAGCTTCTGAAGAAGAAAAGTGGGATGCGGTTTTAACACTGCAATCACTGCCACGTGATTCAAGTAAGTCACGTGCTCGCAACCGTTGTAACGTTACAGGTCGCCCACAAGGTTACCTACGTAAGTTCGGTATGAGTCGCATCAAGACGCGTGAAGCGGCTATGCGTGGTGAAATCCCTGGCTTAACTAAAGCCTCTTGGTAATCGGAGTACGCTAATATGAGCATGCAAGATCCTATCGCGGATATGCTAACACGCATCCGCAACGGTCAGAAAGCAGTTAAAACTGCTGTGACAATGCCTTCTTCAAAGCTTAAAGTAGCTATCGCTAAGTTACTTAAAGACGAAGGTTACATCACTGACTACGCTGTTTCTGGTGAAGTAAAATCAGAATTAGAAGTTACTTTAAAGTACTTCGAAGGCAAAAAAGTTATTGAAACTATCCAACGTGTAAGCCGTCCAGGTCTGCGCATTTATAAAGGCAAAGACGAGCTACCTAAAGTTATGGGTGGCATGGGCGTTGCTGTAGTTTCTACTTCTAAAGGTTTGATGACCGACCGTGCAGCACGTAGTGCAGGCATGGGTGGTGAGATCATCTGTTACGTAGCTTAATAAGGAGTTTACAATGTCACGTGTCGCAAAAGCACCCGTTGCAATTCCTGCTGGCGTAGAGGTTTCTCTAAACGGTCAGGAAATCACCGTTAAAGGTGGTAAAGGTTCACTAACTCGCGTATTTAACGCGCAAGTTGCCTTAACTGTTGAAGACAATGCTGTTAAATTTGCACCTGCTGAAGGTTCAGTTGACGGTTGGGCACAAGCTGGTACAGCTCGCGCTCTAGTAAACAACATGGTTAAAGGTACTTCTGAAGGTTTTGAAAAGAAACTTCAGCTAGTTGGTGTTGGTTACCGTGCGAAAGTATCTGGTAATAAAATCGACCTTTCTCTTGGTTTCTCTCATCCTGTAGTTCACGTTCTTCCAGAAGGTGTTACTGCTGAGAGCCCAAGTCAAACTGAAATCATTCTTAAAGGCGCAGACAACCAGGTTGTTAACCAAGTTGCTGCTGACATCCGCGGATACCGCCCACCAGAGCCTTACAAAGGTAAAGGTGTACGTTACGCTGATGAGCATGTTCGCCGTAAAGAAGCTAAGAAGAAGTAGGTAATTACGATGGATAAGAAAGCAACTCGTTTGCGCCGTGCTACTAGCACCCGCGCAAAAATGGCTGAACTAGGCGCTACGCGTCTAGTTGTACACCGTACATCTAGCCATATCTACGCTCAAGTAATCGCCGCTGGTACAGGCGAAGTAGTAGCTAGCGCTTCTACTGTTGAAAAAGCGATCCGTTCTGAACTAAAGAGCACTGGTAACGTTGAAGCTGCACAAGTTGTAGGTAAAGCTGTTGCAGAACGTGCTGTTGAAAAGGGTGTAACTGCTGTTGCATTCGATCGTTCAGGTTTCAAATACCACGGCCGCGTAGAAGCATTAGCTAATGCTGCTCGTGAAGCTGGTCTGAAATTCTAGGAGTTAGATCATGGCAAAGTTTGAAGAACAACAACAAAGTGATATGGCTGAAAAGCTAATCGCAGTAAACCGTGTATCTAAAGTAGTTAAAGGTGGTCGTATCTTTAGCTTCACAGCACTAACTGTAGTTGGTGATGGCGCAGGTAAAATTGGTTTTGGTTACGGTAAAGCACGTGAAGTTCCAGCTGCTATTCAAAAAGCAATGGAAAAAGCACGTCGTAACCTAATCACAGTTAACCTACGTGGTACTACGTTACAACACGCAATCAAAGGTAAGCACTCGGGTTCGAATGTTTACATGCAACCAGCATCTGATGGTACTGGTATCATCGCCGGTGGCGCAATGCGTGCAGTACTAGAAGTTGCAGGTGTACAAAACGTACTATCTAAAGCTTACGGTTCTACTAACCCGATCAATATCGTTCGTGCAACGTTCAACGCGCTAGAGGGAATGAATACTCCTTCTGCTATCGCTGCGAAACGTGGTCTAAGCGTTAAAGAGATCATGGAGTAAGAAATGGCTAATAAAACAGTTAAAGTAACTCAGGTAAAGAGCGCAATCGGCCGTTTACCTAAGCACAGAGCTTGTTTAGCAGGTCTTGGCTTACGTCGCATTAACCACACTGTTGAACTTGAAGATACTCCTTCAGTTCGCGGTATGATTAATAAAGTTTACTACATGGTTAAGGTAGAGGATTAAGACATGCGTTTAAATACTCTTTCTCCAGCTGCAGGTTCTAAGAAAGTAGCTAAGCGTGTAGGCCGTGGTATCGGTTCTGGTCTAGGTAAGACTGGTGGTCGTGGTCACAAAGGTCTAAAATCACGTTCTGGTGGTAGTGTTCGCCCAGGTTTCGAAGGTGGTCAAATGCCTTTGAAACAACGTTTACCAAAATTTGGTTTTACTTCACGTAAAGCCTTGGTAACCGCTGAAGTTCGTTTACATGAAATTGCTAAAGTTTCTGGTGACGTAGTTGAGCTGGCTAGCTTAATGGAAGCTAATGTTATTACACGTAACATTAAGTTTGCTAAAGTAGTACTTTCGGGTACTATTGAGCGTCCAGTGACCGTTAAAGGTCTACGTGTAACTAAAGGCGCTCGCGCAGCTATTGAAGCTGCCGGTGGCAAAATCGAGGAATAGTAGCTGATGGCTAAGCCAGGAAAAGATGTACAAGGTGCACAAGGTGGTCTTTCTGAATTGAAAGCACGCTTGTGGTTTGTTTTAGGCGCGATTATCGTGTTTCGAGCAGGCTCATTTGTGCCAATTCCTGGTGTTGACGCCGCTGTACTAGCCCAGCTGTTTGAACAGCAAAAAGGAACTATCCTGAGTATGTTTAACATGTTCTCAGGTGGTGCCCTTGAACGTGCCTCTATCTTTGCTTTAGGGATCATGCCGTACATTTCTGCAAGTATTATCATGCAGCTAATGACCGTGGTTCACCCTGCTATGGCAGAACTAAAGAAAGAAGGTGAGGCTGGTCGTCGTAAGATCAGCCAATATACTCGCTGGGGCACACTAGTGTTGGCAACCTTCCAGGCAATTGGTATTGCCACCGGGTTGCCAAACCTTATCAACGGATTGGTTGTTAATCCAGGACCTGCATTCTACTTTGTAGCTGTAGTGAGCTTGGTAACAGGAACTATGTTCTTGATGTGGTTAGGTGAGCAAATCACAGAGCGCGGTATCGGTAACGGTATCTCAATCTTGATTTTTACCGGCATCGTCGCCGGGCTACCATCGGCACTAGGTTCAATGGTTGAGCAAGCGCGTCAAGGGGATCTAAATATACTACTGGCATTATTATTGGCCGGAATTATGTTCGCCGTCACATATCTTGTGGTGTTTGTAGAGCGCGGGCAGCGTCGCATTGTGGTAAACTATGCGAAACGCCAGCAAGGCCGTAAGGTTTTTGCAGCGCAAAGCACACATTTACCGTTAAAGGTAAACATGGCGGGTGTTATCCCACCAATATTTGCATCAAGCATTATTCTGTTTCCAGGTACTCTGGGACAGTGGTTCGGTCAGACTGAAGGTTTGACTTGGCTAGCAGACTTGTCATTGGCCATTGCGCCAGGACAACCGCTGTATTCAATGCTTTATGCAGCTGCTATTATCTTCTTCTGCTTTTTCTATACCGCGTTGGTTTTCAACCCGCGTGAAACAGCAGACAACTTGAAGAAAAGTGGTGCATTTGTTCCAGGAATTCGCCCTGGTGAGCAAACATCTAGATACATTGATAAAGTAATGACGCGTTTAACCTTCGCAGGTGCGTTATACATCACATTTATTTGTTTGGTTCCAGAATTCATGACTATGTCTATGAACGTACAATTCTACTTCGGTGGCACATCGCTATTGATTATGGTTGTTGTTATCATGGATTTCATGGCACAAGTTCAGACCCATCTGATGTCTCATCAGTATGATTCGGTCATGAAAAAAGCAAATCTTAAAGGTGTTGGCCGATAGGCTGACAGCTTAAGAATATATATCGGAGTAATGATATGAAAGTTCGTGCATCGGTAAAGAAAATCTGCCGTAACTGTAAAGTTATCAAACGCCATGGCGTAGTACGCGTCATTTGCGTTGAGCCAAGACACAAACAGCGTCAAGGCTAATAACGACAGATATTGCTCTAAGGTTATATTAACCTTAGAGCAAATATTATTTGCAAACTGACATGAGGTCGAGTATCCTAACGGGCTTTTCGACCCCAGTCCATTAAACTTAGAGGAGTGCTACAGTGGCCCGTATCGCTGGCATTAACATTCCTGATCACAAGCACACAGTAATCGCGCTGACTGCCATTTATGGCATCGGTCTTACTCGTGCACAGTCTATCTGTGCTCAAACGGGTATTGCTGAAGATGTAAAGATCAAGGAATTAGACGAAACAAAATTAGATCTTCTACGTAACGCCGTAGGTGAATTCACTGTTGAAGGTGATTTACGTCGTGAAGTTTCTATGAACATTAAACGACTAATGGATCTCGGTTGTAACCGCGGTCTGCGTCATCGTAAGAGCTTGCCTCTACGTGGACAGCGTACTAAAACGAACGCTCGTACTCGTAAAGGTCCTCGTAAACCGATTAAGAAGTAGGCGGGATAAATTATGGCTAAAACTCCATCACGTTCTCGTAAGCGCGTACGTAAGCAAGTCGCAGACGGCATGGCACACATCCATGCTTCTTTTAACAACACAATCATTACGTTGACTGATCGCCAAGGTAACGCTCTTTCATGGGCAACATCTGGTGGTTCTGGCTTCCGTGGTTCTCGTAAATCAACTCCGTTCGCTGCACAGGTTGCTGCTGAACGTGCAGGTGAAGCTGCGAAAGAATACGGTTTAAAGAACATTGAAGTATTCGTAAAAGGTCCGGGACCAGGTCGTGAATCAGCAATCCGTGCTTTAAATGCAGTGGGTTACAAGATCACTAACATCACTGATGTTACTCCTATCCCGCACAATGGTTGTCGTCCACCTAAGAAACGTCGCGTTTAAGACAGTTTTTTAGGCCAGTTAGGAGAATTAACATGGCAAGATATTTGGGTCCAAAACTCAAACTAAGCCGTAGAGAAGGTACTGACCTTTTCTTGAAGAGCGGCGTTCGTGCAATCGACTCTAAATGTAACATCGAGCAAGTGCCTGGTGTTCATGGAGCGCGCAGAACTCGTCTTTCTGAATACGGTATTCAATTACGTGAAAAGCAAAAAGTACGCCGCATGTACGGTGTATTAGAAAAGCAGTTCCGTAACTACTACAAAGATGCTGCACGTCTTAAAGGTAACACAGGTGAAAACCTTCTTGTTATTCTTGAAGCACGTCTAGATAACGTTGTTTACCGCATGGGCTTCGGCTCTACACGTGCTGAAGCACGTCAACTAGTTAGCCACAAAGCTATCTTAGTTAACGGTAAAGTAGTAAACATTCCGTCATATAACGTTAAGCCTAGTGACGTTATCAGCGTTCGCGAAAAATCTAAAAAGCAAGCACGTATTGCTGCTTCATTAGAATTGGCCGCTCAACGTGAGTCAAGCGCTTGGGTTGAAGTTGATAACACTAAGTTTGAAGGTACTTACAAGCGCCTTCCAGAACGTAGTGATTTATCTGCGGAAATAAACGAACAGCTGATCGTCGAACTTTACTCTAAGTAAAGTTAATAATAAGAGAGGACACAATGCAGGGTTCTGTTACAGAATTTCTAAAGCCACGACTTGTAGATATCGAACAAGTCAGTGCTACCCGTTCAAAGGTTATTTTAGAGCCTTTAGAGCGTGGATTTGGTCATACACTAGGCAATGCGCTTCGTCGCATTTTATTATCGTCAATGCCTGGTTGTGCGGTGACCGAAGTTGAGATCGATGGCGTACTTCATGAGTACAGTTCAAAAGAGGGCGTCCAGGAAGACGTACTTGAGATCCTTCTTAACCTTAAAGGCTTATCAGTTAAGCTGGAAGGTAAAACTGAAGCTATGTTGACACTTAGTAAAAGTGGAGCAGGCCCTGTGACTGCAGGTGACATTACCCATGATGGTGATGTTGAAATAGTAAACCCTGAGCACGTGATTTGTCATCTAACTAATGATGGCGAAGTTAACATGCGTATCAAGGTTGAAATCGGTCGTGGTTATGAGCCAGCTACAGCTCGTCAATCTGATGAAGATGAAGAACGTCCAATTGGTCGTTTGTTAGTTGATTCTTCTTATAGCCCTGTTGTTCGTATCGCATACAACGTTGAGTCAGCTCGTGTTGAACAACGCACTGACTTAGATAAGTTAGTAATCGATATGACAACCAATGGTACTCTAGATCCTGAAGAAGCGATTCGTCGTGCTTCAACGATCCTTGCTGAGCAGCTAGATGCATTCGTAGATTTACGTGATGTAACAGAAGTTGAAGAGAAAGAAGAGAAGCCAGAGTTCGATCCGATCCTGTTGCGTCCTGTAGACGATCTTGAACTCACAGTTCGTTCGGCTAACTGTTTAAAAGCAGAAGCTATTCACTATATTGGTGATTTAGTACAGCGTACTGAGGTTGAGTTGTTAAAAACTCCTAACCTTGGTAAGAAATCGCTTACAGAAATCAAAGACGTTCTTGCTTCACGCGGTTTGTCTTTAGGTATGCGTTTAGAAAACTGGCCACCGGCTAGTATCGCTGACGCTTTATAAGCAGCAATTAATTTTAATTGCCGAACAAGATTTAGTTAAAAGGATAAGGTCATGCGCCATCGTAAGAGTGGACGTCAACTGAACCGTAACAGCAGTCACCGTCAAGCTATGTTTCGCAACATGGCGGTATCTTTGTTAGAAAACGAAGTTATCAAGACAACTTTGCCAAAGGCAAAAGAACTGCGTCGCGTAGTTGAACCATTAATCACACTCGCTAAGAGTGACAGCGTTGCTAACCGTCGTTTAGCATTTGCCCGCACACGTGATAAAGCGGTTGTAGGTAAATTGTTCACCGATCTAGGTAAACGTTATGAAGATCGCCCAGGCGGTTATACTCGTATTCTTAAGTGCGGCTTCCGTGCTGGTGACAACGCTCCAATGGCATACATTGAGCTAGTTAACCGCCCAGTAGTTGAGCAAGAAGAAGAGTCTTCAGAAGATTAATTTCTTCAAGTTTAATGGCAACATTAAACTGATATAAAAAACCCGGCTTAGGCCGGGTTTTTTTATGCCTCCATTTTGAAATTGTGATTGTTTTTTAAACCATGTTAGATTACAGGTTCTTTGGACTAAAATGGAATTGAATATGATTGGATATGTCACCCTAGGCACTAATGATCTTGAACGCGCAGTGATTTTTTATGATCAGTTGTTTGCTACAATAGATGCCCCGCGATTTTTAGACACCGAGACCTTTGTTGCATGGACGACAGGTCCTGGAAAACCTGGATTGTCAGTCACTAAGCCCTATAACGGACAGTCAGCATCAGTTGGTAATGGTGTGATGGTTGCGATCGAGCTAGGATCTAATGAGCAGGTAGATGCTTTTTATAGTAAGGCGATAGCGCTGGGGGGGACTTGTGAAGGAGCGCCAGGCCCACGTGATATGCGTGGGTTTTACGCTGGCTACTTTAGAGACCTAGACGGTAATAAACTTAACGCCTTCCATTTAACTATGGACTAAGCCAATTAAGTCATGGGCAATAAAAAGCCGCTTAAGAGCGGCTTTATGTTCTCTGTATAACGATTAAGGGCTACTTTTCTTCTTTAAGCCACTGAGCTACATCTTTGGCGTAATAAGTTAAAATACCGTCTGCTCCAGCGCGTTTAAAGCACATTAGTGATTCTAGTGCGACACTCTTTTCATCTAGCCAGCCATTTTGTGCTGCCGCTTTGTGCATCGCATATTCGCCACTGACTTGATAAGCAAAGGTTGGTACACCTAATTCCGTCTTAACGCGGCGAACGATATCAAGATATGGCATGCCCGGTTTTACCATTACGGTATCAGCACCTTCGGCGATATCTAAGGCGACTTCATGGATAGCCTCATCGGAGTTGGCAGGATCCATCTGATAGTTCTTCTTATTGCCGCCTTTAAGATTGCTGGCTGAGCCCACAGCGTCTCTAAACGGCCCATAGTAGGCACTGGCATACTTAGCTGAATATGCCATAATTTGGGTGTTTACGTGGCCCGCTGCTTCAAGCGCCTCGCGTATAGCCCCAATTCTTCCATCCATCATGTCAGATGGGGCAACCATATCTGCGCCAGCCGCAGCGTGAGATAATGCCTGTTTTACCAATATCTCAGTGGTGATGTCATTAAGAACATACCCTTCATCGTCGATAATGCCGTCCTGTCCGTGCGTGGTAAAAGGATCAAGTGCAACATCTGTGATCACCCCAAGTTCCGGGCAGGCTTCTTTTACCGCTCGAACCGCTTTTTGTGCTAATCCTTGGGGATTGTAGGCTTCTTCTGCATCGAGAGTTTTTAGTGTCATCGGTGTAACAGGGAATAAAGCAATCGCAGGCACGCCCAGTGCGACGAGCTCAAGGGCTTCTTTAACCAGCAAGTCAATTGATACCCGTGTTACTCCTGGCATCGACTCGACGTTTTCACGGCGATTCTTTCCTTCCACGATGAACATCGGGTAGATTAAGTCATCCACCGTTAGTGTGTTTTCGGCCATCAGGCGACGGCTAAAGTCATGCTTACGCAATCTGCGCATACGTGCGTTTGGATAGGCTTTAGATACTATATTCATAAACTTCTCTTTATTATGCTTGAACTTTCGAAGCGCCAAAGACCTGATTTCTACCCTGCGCTTTTGCCTGGTAGAGGGCTTTGTCTGCCTGACTAAATAGTTCATCAGCTGGGACAGTGTCATCGATGGTCAGCGTTGCAACCCCAATGCTAACGGTGACATTAAGTTGTAGACCATCGCAAAGAACACTACTTTCCTCGGTTCTTTGGCGAATGATCTCTGCGACTTTCAGTGCGCCTTTGTGATCTGTATTCGACAATAGCACTGCGAACTCTTCTCCGCCGTAGCGACAGACGTAGTCATTTGGGCGACGAAGCAAATTAATCGTACTGTTGGCAAAGGATATTAAAACCTTATCGCCGGCGAGATGGCCGTATGTATCGTTTACTTTTTTAAAGTGGTCTATATCCAACATCAATAGTGAAACTGGAGTCTGTTGCCGGCGACTCAGGCGGTATTCAGCTAATAAGCGTTGATCGAAAAATTTTCGATTTTTAGCACCAGTTAACGCATCATTTGTTGCTTGCTCTTCAAGCCTGCGATTGGTTTCCTGCAACTCGCGTAGGGTCATATTGAGTTCAAACGTACGCTCATCGACCAGGGCTTCAAGCGTTAATTGTTCCTCTTGTTGCTCAGCAAGCGTTGCTTGTTTTAAAGAGACGTTTTTCTGGGCTTCAGTTAGGATCTGTTGCTGTTTCTCAGCCGTCGATTGGTAGCGGCTATAATACTGTTTAATTAGCGCTGCAATCATGAGCGAAAAATGCATGAAATAGAAAAATTTCGTCGCTGAGTTAAGCGCAGGGTGTGGCCAGTATCCACTTAAAAAGAGTGCTTTGCAGGCTATGGTCAGGAACACCGCAACGCCGCTTAGCAAAAACAGCGGGCACAACTTTTCGCCTCGCCGATGCAAGTGGTAGCCGCAGAGAACAAATGTGCAGAGCGTTAAGGCAATGATAGCGATTGCACTAAGCACTGAAATAGAGACTGGTAGCGCGAGCAAGATCGCGGATAATGCAACTTGGATTTTAAGTAACACCGAAAAGGCAAGATTAAATCGAGGTGCTAGCTTAGTTTTTAGGTCAAATGCTTCGCGCAAGAATAAACTTAGAAGCCAAAGGCCAAATACCATTAGCGAAGGTGTGATTAAATTTTGCAGCCATGGTTGGGTTGGCCAAATGACCAGTCTCGCGTAGCCTTCAATGATACTAGTGATAATAAATGTCGTGGTAGCGTATCCCGCGAGATAAAGTAACGCTTTATTGCCTGTCATAAAATAGGCGAATACAGCGCAGAACGCACTCGCTATAAATAATAGAAATAGCATGCCGTGGATAAAGGCGTCTGCGGCGGCATTGGCGAGTGCCTCATTCTCGGAAACTAAGGCTAAAGGTAAGGTGGAAGCGGCGCTGCCGGTATATTTAAGATAGAGTGTACTAGTGGGCTTAGCATCAGTTAATGGGTACAGATAAACTCTGGTCGGGGTCATGTTCGGTTGTTTGGGAACTGTGTCTCCAGCTCTATATTCGCTAAAACCATCTGTAGTCTTAACGTAAACTTTTAACTCGTCGATTAAGGGGTTTGATACCTCAAGGAACCATTGCTTATCTATGCTTTGAGGAACATCAATAGTTAACTTTATCCAATAGTTGCGGGATATCAGGCCAAAAGGCAGGGTGCGCTCTACCGCCGTCCACTGATTTTCATCTAGATTGGTCACATAATCGATGGAGTATTCACGCTCATTTTTACTTAAGTATTCAACCTTATGGGAATCAGGCGTGATCTGGATACGGTCAACACTTTGGCTAAATGAATTAACTGAAATCAAGAGTGTTAACAGTATCAACAATGAACGAGTCACTAACATTTGATGTCCGATTAAGTTGGTAAGTTAAAAAATTTAATGGTGGTATTCAAACAGTTATTTAGTAATTGTTCAAGAGGCTCTTGACGCACTTTAGCAACCGCTTCTGCAATGTGTAGTAGGTTTTTGGGCGTATTGTTCCTGGACTTGGGCTTAGGCTTCAGGTCGCGCGGAATTAAATAGGGAGAGTCTGTTTCTAGCATCAATCGATTATTTGGAATGTATTTTGTCGCTTCTCGCAGCGCATGGCCACGGCGTTCATCACAGATCCAGCCGGTCACCCCAATATGGAGATCTAAATCAAGATATTGCAATAACTCGTCTTTAGTTCCAGTAAAGCAGTGGATAACGGCATGGCTAAGTTGCGGACGATAATGCGTTAATAGTTCGACAAATTTATCATGGGCATCCCGTTGATGCATAACAACAGGCATACCTAATTCAGCCGCTAGCTGTAACTGTGCTTCAAACGCTGCAATTTGCATTGGTCGAGGAGAAAAGTCACGGTTAAAGTCCAGGCCGCACTCACCGATGGCAACGACTTCTGGTTGCTGAGCGAGTTGGCTTAAATGAGGGATTGATTGTTGAGTTAAAGTCTTCGCATCGTGAGGGTGAATGCCTGCGGTTGAGAAAATCCTGCCTGGATGTTCCTGTGCAAGTCTGTGCGCCTTATCGCTACTGTCCTCACTGCAGCCTAGTGCTATTAATTTACGGACATTAGCTTGCGCTGCTTCCTCGAGTAGATGGGCCACCTTATTTTCCAAGGGGCCATTACATAGATTGACGGCGATATCGATTAATTCAGTATTGCTCACTTGATTCTTTTGATCCGTATTTTCTTATTACGGTCGACTTGGCCAAGAAAGAAAGAGCCTAGCGCTCCTTTTTTGATAAACACTTGTTTTTCAGGTTTGAGCCGATAGCCTATGGAGTCGGTTTGCTTCCAAACCTGGCCATTAGCTAATGTGAATGTCGATTTACCTCTTGGTCCTTTATTGATATTTACCACTTCAACCAATACTTTTTCTGGTGTGAGAAGGGTTTGCTTAGATTCAAATCCAAATAACTCCTGCTTATCAACCACAAGTTGTTGTGAAGGTTTAAGGCTGATCTGGTCAAAGCATTTTAAGCGAGGTTTATCTTTACTAATACTTGCACACTTTGTTAGTTGTTGCTGTAGAGTGGTTGCGGTCGCCGTGTAGGGCAGGGCAACCACGAGTACAGTGCTGATAAGTTTAAGGCTAAGTTGTCGATTCATCTTCAACGTCCTCATTATCCATCTTGGGTTTGTACATCGAAGCGATCACGATACCACATTCAAACAATATCAGCATAGGCACTGCTAACATCGATTGAGAGATGATATCTGGAGGTGTCAACAACATGCCGATGATAAAGGCTCCAACCACCACATAAGGGCGCTTTTCACGGAGTTTTTCCGGCGTTGTCACACCACCCCAGCACATCAAGATAATGGCGATTGGTATTTCAAATGCCAAACCAAAAGCGAAGAATAGCTTTAGAACAAAGTCTAGATAACTTTCAATGTCGGTAGCAATAGTAACGCCCTCTGGGGCGACACTGGTAAAAAAGCCAAATACCACTGGAAATACTACATAATAAGAAAATGCGATCCCAGCATAAAATAAAACAGTACTGGAGAATAACATTGGCAGAACTAAGCGTTTTTCATGCTTATAGAGTGCCGGTGCGATGAAGCTCCAAATCTGGTGCAATACAAAGGGGATAGCGATGAAGAAGGATAGCATCATCGTCAGTTTAAAGGGGGCAAAGAACGAAGAGGTTACCCCGGTCGCTATCATCGAAGTTCCCTCTGGCAGATGGGCTTTCAATGGCTCTGAAATGTAGGCATAGATATCATTGGCAAAATACACTAAACAAACAAATATAGCTAAAACGCTTAAAATAGCCTTTAGTAAGCCATTTCTTAATTCCATCAAATGACTTATTAAGGGTTGTTGCGAAGACGACATAATTATTCTTTATCTAAAGGCGGCGCCGAAGGCTTGGGCGGCTGGTTTAAGTAGGGGCGTGTTACATCAGCGGCGGCTTCTTGTAATGTCTTAACTGATTCGCGTAGCTCTTCAGGAATGGCATCGCTGTTAAGATCACTGCTAATGCTTTCGGCTTTCTTTAAATCTGAGTGAAGCTTATCTATTTCGAGTTCTTGTTCAAGCTCTTGCTTTACGTTATTGGCCATTTTTTTGGCTGTACGAACCCAGCCAGAAACCGTTCGAACGGCGACTGGTAGGCGTTCAGGACCTAAAACAATAAGCCCTAACACACCGATAACGATAAGCTCCCAAAATCCAATGTCTAGCATCTGATGTTAAGCCTGATCTTTTTCTTTTGTCTGAACTGTTTCGTTTTCAGCGCTTTTTTCACTTTCTTGATCTTTATTATCAAGTGACTTCTTTTCTTCATCTTCCGGGTTCATTGCTTTCTTGAAACCCTTTACAGACGAACCCAGATCACTTCCTAAGTTACGAAGCTTTTTTGTGCCAAATAATAATACAATAATCACAGCAACGATTAATAGTTGCCAAATACCGATGTTTCCCATTTTTACTCCAACGTAATACAAATAATTAAGACTAGTCTGTCTATTCTAATCGCTTTTGTGGCATTGTGTACAGTTTCGAATCAATCAGTGCTATTCACTTTTGCTTTTCCAAGCGATTAGCCATGCAATGATACCTGTACTACCCATAATCAACGGTGGCCATGATACTCCGATTGCTTGGTATATAAGTGTGGCACAGATCAATAAAGTGGCACCTATTATGAGCCAGAACTGACTTTTTTGCTGTTTATGCTGATTTGCTATTAATTGTTGCTGGTTTTGGTGCTGTTGCAGCTGATTGCGACGACTTTGCTTCAAATTATCGTAGATTAAGTTCGGTAGCTCAGGCATCTTTTCTGCCCAAAACGGCGCATTGTTCTTTATGCCCTGATACAGGGCTTTGGCCCCCATTTGCTCTTTAAGCCAGCGCTCTAAAAATGGTTTCGCGGTTTTCCACAGGTCTAGCTCCGGGTACAGTTGACGCCCGAGGCCTTCAATATAAAGCAACGTTTTTTGTAACAGGACCAACTGTGGCTGAACCTGCATATTAAATTGTCGCGCCGTATCAAACAGGGATACTAATACGTGACCAAAAGATATTTCAGCAAGCGGTTTGGCGAAAATAGGCTCAAGGACGCGGCGGATAGCCAGTTCAAACTCTTCAACATTTGTGTCTTGGGGGACCCACCCCGAATCAACGTGCAGAGTCGCTACTTTGCGATAGTCCTCATTAAAAAAGGCAATAAAATTTTCAGCTAAGTAGCGCTGGTCATCTTTGTTTAATGTGCCAATTATGCCACAGTCGATGCCAATATATTTAGGATTCTCGGGTGTTTCTCTGGAGACGAACACGTTGCCCGGGTGCATATCTGCATGAAAAAAGCTGTCCCGAAAGACTTGGGTGAAAAATACTTCAACACCACGTTCTGCAAGAAGCTGCAGATTTGTACCTTGAGCCTTAAGCGCTTCAATATCACCGACAGGAATGCCGTAGATTCGCTCCATAACCAACATATTTGGGTAACAGTACTGAGGATAAATTCGCGGTACATACAGTGCGTCGGAATCAATGAAATTATTGCGTAAAACCTCAGTGTTAGCAGATTCTACTTTCATATCTAATTCATTGAGAATCGTACGCTTATATTCTTCAACAACTTCAACTGGGCGCAAGCGGTGGCCTAGCTCTGGGATTACTTTCGCTAAGATTTTAGCAAAGGTCGCCATCAGGGCTGTATCACTTAAAATCACTTTCTTGATGTTCGGTCGAATGACTTTAATAACTATTTTTTCATTATTCTCTTTTAGTGTCGCGGTGTGAACCTGTGCGATCGACGCGCTAGCTAGTGGTGTTGGCTCAAACTCGCTAAAAACTTCTTCAATGGGCCGCTGTAAATTATTGCTTATCAGCTGGCGTGCTTTGTCATTGGAAAAAGCCGGAACGTTATCTTGTAGTTTTGCCAATTCATCAGCAATGTCTTCGCTGAGTAAGTCACGCCGTGTTGATAGCATTTGGCCAAATTTTACATAAACAGGGCCGAGTTGCTCCAAACAGAGGCGTAAACGGGTTGCCTGGCTTTTTTCTTTATGACGATTAAATAGCCAAAATAAGGAATAGCGGCCTAATTTGGCCGCAAAAGGTAAATGCTGCCATGGAATTAGCTCATCGAGACCGTGCTCTAGAAAGACCTTATTTAGATGATAAAAACGGCGTAAGCGATGGAACTTCATTAAGATTTCTCTAGCTGGCTGATAGTCTGGGCAATCTTCTCTACTTGCTGTGACAGGGATTCTACTTGGTCGCTAAAATGAATGAACTCTAACGGACTGATAGTAAGCTTTGCCTCATGCTTTAGGTAATCAGCTAAAGCATGCTTGGTGTTTACCGATTGAGCCTGAACTGCTGTCGCGAGTCTTTTAGCATTATTGCTCAACCGATGAGCCAGGACATCCCCAGTATACACAGACAGATGTTCTGCCCAGTCAATATCAAGGTCTGTCAATAGATCGGCGAATCGTTGCAATACTTTGATATCCCCATCAATAACCAATTGTTCGCGCTTGATAAGCTCACTGATATTTTGTTTGTTCTTGAGTGCGATTAGCGTGTCGATGCCCAAACCAAGTGTGACACTTGCTTCTCCCTCATAGCTCCCTAGTACTTCAATTCTTCGATTGGCGATATAAAAGAAAAGAGGCTCTTTATATTCATTGAGCTGAATGTGTATAACATGACCTGACAGCGCGTCTAGCGCTGCATCTGAATCGTGCCCCAAGCTAATGAGTTTATTGAGGGTGGTTTCAATAGTGGCGTTGACCAAGCTTGAAAAGGGCATGCTAACTCCTAGTATTTATAGCCACGATGTAGGGCGACAATACCACCGGTTAAGTTATAGTACTGAGTTTGGTCGAATCCTGCGTTATCCATCATGCTTTGAAGCGTATCCTGATCAGGATGCATACGAATTGATTCTGCAAGGTATTTATAACTTTCACTATCATTAGCGATCACCTTACCCATCGTTGGCAAAAGGTTAAAGCTATATAGATCATATGCTTTAGATAGCAGTTCGTTGCTTGGCTTGGAAAACTCAAGCACCAATAACCGTCCGCCAGGCTTTAACACTCGGTACATTGAGCGCAATGCCTCATCTTTATCTGTCACATTACGTAAACCAAAGGCAATTGTGATCAAATCAAACGTATTTTCAGGAAATGGTAATGCTTGAGCATTGGCTTGAACATATTGTACGTTGGATACAACGCCTAAGTCGCGTAACTTGTCGCGCCCTACTTTTAACATCGAATCGTTAATATCGGCGAGAATTACTTGGCCTTCTTTACCAACGATACGTGAGAACTTGGCCGTTAAATCGCCAGTACCCCCTGCAAGATCTAACACTTTTTGTCCGGGGCGTACGCCTGAACAGTCTATGGCGAAGCGCTTCCAAAGGCGGTGTACACCAAATGACATAAGATCATTCATGATGTCGTATTTTGCAGCAACGGAATGGAATACCTCGGCAACCTTCCCAGCTTTTTCATTAACATCTACTTGCTCATAGCCAAAATGGGTGGTGTTGTTTTCGTTGCTACTCATGACATCATCTCGATTAAAAATTTCTTGCTAGTGTACTTGATGGGCGTGGCTTTCTAAACAAAATTAAGCAATTATTTTTTGCCAAATTAAATAAATTAAAAATTAATTGAACTTAATCAATCTCTGCCACTCTTATATTGTGACATTGAGCTTATCTCTTGTTTCCTTGTAGCTTTACATTATCGGCACCTTTATTTAAAGGTGCTTTTTTTTGCCCTATTTCTTACCTTTAAATAGCAATGGTTGCTTATTAACTTTAAAATAGCCTCTCTTTTCTTAATCAAGTCAGCTAATGCCACACAATAACGAGTACAAACAAGGGATAATATATGCACTTAGCGCCTATATTATGTGGGGCGTTGCACCTCTGTATTTTAAAATAATTGAAGATGTAGCACCGCTAGATATTTTATTACATCGTGTGGTTTGGTCATTTTTATTTATTCTGACAATTTTACTGGTTACGGTAAGGTTTAAAAATATTAGAGCGCTGTTAAAACAACGCAAAAAAATTGGCTTGCTGGTGGTTACTTCGCTATTAATTGCAGTGAACTGGTTAATCTTTATTTGGTCGGTAACCAATGGCCATATGCTGGATGCTTCGTTAGGCTACTATATCAATCCTATCTTTAATGTGTTGCTTGGCACTGTCTTTTTGCAGGAAAAGCTGAGAAAAATGCAATGGGTAGCTGTTTTATTGGCGGTATGTGCTGTATTGATTGAACTACTTGTATTTGGCTCGATTCCTTGGGTTTCTATTTCCTTGGCGGTAACCTTTGGCTTTTATGGTTTATTGCGTAAAAAAATACAAGCCGATGCGATGAGTGGCTTGTTTATAGAAACGCTCATCTTATTACCATTGGCATTGGCCTATGTAGTCTTCATCGACTCGAGTTCGCTACAGAGCTTTGTGGCAGAAGGTATTAGCTTCTCTTTAATATTGATTGCATCAGGCGTTGTAACGACATTGCCGCTATTAGCCTTTTCGGCAGCAGCGATTAGAATCCCACTATCAACATTAGGCTTTATTCAATATATCGGGCCAAGTCTGATGTTACTTTTGGCTGTATTTATGTATAACGAGCCAATTGGTGAGCATAAACTCCTGTCTTTCGGTTTTATTTGGTTAGCACTGATTGTGTACACTGCCGATGGTTATCGGTTCCGCAACAAACAAAAAGCTACTGCTTAGATTTCAGCTCAATCCAACGTTTTAGTTTTAGTGGGTAGTCGGTAAACAAACCATCGGCGCCCATTTGATAAAACTGCTCAAATTCCCTTATGTCATTGACGGTATAAATAAATACCTTCAACCCTCGTTGATGGGCATCATCTATTATTGCCTGATTGATCGAATCAGAACAAAGGTTAATCGAAACCGCATCAAGGTTTTGTGCAAAGGCTGCATAATCTACCATCACGCCGGCACTTAAGGCGCCGATAGCGAGCTGAGGTTGCTGTTGTTTCAACGATTGTAACAACGGATGAAAAAAGCTAGAGACAATAAAGTCTTTGTATTCCCAGCCCTTAGAGACGAAATCTTCTATGCATGCAAGAACTAGCGGGGCGCTGGCGTTATCCTTCAATTCAATATTTAGTGGTACGCGCTGCGCAATCGATAAAATGACTTCGCCCAGTATAGGAATCTTTTGTCCGTTGCCGGCATCAAGTTGGCGTAATTGTTCAAATGAAAAGTTACTAAGCTCACCGCGGCTACTTGTCGTTCTGTCGACAATTTCATCATGAAAGATAATGAGTTGTCCTTGATGTTCTCTCACATCAATCTCTATGGCGTCGGCACCTTGCTTAATCGCTAACTCGATGGCCGCTATGGTGTTTTCTGGGCGCTCGGCGCGTGCGCCTCGATGGGCTATACAAAGCATCATTATTTCTCAGTTATTGATGGGAAAAAGATAGCTTCATCATTTTCTTGCCACTTGGCAAATTTTTTCATCGTTTGCTTAAAAGCTTCACTCTGCAGGAAGCCATCTAACCATCGCTTGACCTGGCGATATCTTGAAGCAGCTAACCAGCCATTTTCGACACCAGCAAATTGGCGGATAAATGGGAAAATAGCAATGTCGGCATAGCTTATGTGTTGCCCAAACAGATAGGGTTGGTTACTTAACTTTTCTTCCAGCTGAGCTAAAAACTGTTCACCTTGCTCACGATAGTGTGATTGTGGATATTGCGGGTGGCGATCAAAGTATTTGTACTTGTCCAAATGGCTTTTAAATACATTATCATTGTGATCAATTAACCGTTGCTGTTGCTCTGTGGCCGGACTTATTACAGGCGCTTTAGATTCAGCGATAGACCAATCAATAATCTCACGACTTTCATCGACGACACTGCCATTATCAACAAGTACTGGCACCGTACCCTTAGGAGAATAGCATAATAACGATGGGGGCTTGTCTCGTAATACGACTTCACGTAATTCAACCGTAATGTTATTTAACAAAATTGCCATCCGTGCCCGCATTGCATATGGGCAACGACGAAAGCTATATAAAATTGGTATATTTACTTGTGTCATTTGCTCACCTGCCTTTAAATTTCATTGATTAGATTGCCTCTAAACGTGCGTAAGCGACCACTAACCATTTGCAGCCGATGTCATCGAATGATACTTCAACACGGGATTGGGCACCGCTGCCTTCATAATTAATAATTGTTCCTTGACCAAACTTAGTGTGGTTAACTCGCTGGCCTAAAGTTAATCCAGTCTCATTAAATTGCTCGGTACTTTGGTTAAAGCGGTTAAACTGGGTGGGTCTTGAAACCTGAGTCGTTAGCCGGATTTCTTCAACATATTCCGCGGGGATTTCTCGAATAAATCGCGACGGTTTATGAAACTTCTCCTGACCATATAAACGACGTGATTCTGCATAGCTAATCACTAACTTGTTCATCGCACGTGTTATTCCGACATAAGCTAAGCGACGTTCTTCTTCTAGTTTGTCTGGCTCTTCCATGGTTCGCATACTTGGAAACATGCCTTCTTCCACGCCCGCGATAAGCACCATTGGGAACTCTAGGCCCTTTGAGCTGTGCATCGTCATTAGCTGCACGGCGTCATCGTACTCATCAGCCTGTGATTCGCCAGCTTCTAGCGCGGCATGTGATAAAAACGCATTAAGCTCAGTCATTTCCTCTGCTTCTTCGGGCACCACAAAGTCGCCCAAAGCGGTCAACAGCTGATCTAAGTTTTCAATACGATCTTGGGCGCGGTCACCTTTTTCAGCCAAATACATGGTTTTTAGACCTGAATGATTAATAACAAAATCAGCCATGTTACGCAGGTTCATTTCAACACTGTCATCTTCGAGTTGGTTGATCAGTGAAATAAAGCCATTAATAGCATTCGCTGCTCTTCCTGTGAGGATTTTATCGCGGATAAGTAACTTGCTTACTTGCCACAGTGTCATCCCTTGTTGGCGGGCATTTTGGCGTAATTTTTCAAGTGTGGTAGCACCAATGCCGCGGGCAGGGGTGTTAACAACACGCTCGAAAGCCGCATCATCGTCACGGTTTGCCATTAGGCGTAAGTAGCCCAAAGTGTCTTTAATTTCTAAGCGATCGTAGAAGCGTAACCCGCCATAAATGCGATAAGGTAGTTGTTGGGAAAGTAATGCTTCCTCAATAACACGTGATTGCGCGTTTGAGCGATATAAGATAGCAACTTCTTCAAGATTGCCCCCCTGATCTTGCCACTCTTTAATTTTATTGCTGATAAATCGTGCTTCATCAAGCTCATTAAAGGCAGCATACAGTGAAATAGGGTCGCCTTTATTACCTTCCGTCCAAAGCTTTTTGCCTAAACGAGCACTGTTATTAACAATCACTGCATTGGCCGCTTCAAGAATTGTTTCAGTCGAGCGGTAGTTTTGTTCTAGTTTAATGGTCCGTGCGGTTGGGTAATCGGTTAAGAAGCGTTGTAGGTTCTCAACTTTAGCACCGCGCCAACCATAAATAGACTGGTCATCATCGCCTACAATCATAAGGTTATTATTTGCGCCAGCGAGCATTTTTACCCATGCATATTGAATGTTATTGGTATCTTGAAACTCGTCCACCAAAATATTAGTAAAGCGACGCTGGTAGTGCGCTAGCACCTGTGGGTTATTGAGCCACAATTCATGGGCTCGTAATAATAATTCGGCAAAATCGACCAAACCAGCGCGATCGCAGGCATCTTGATATGTTTGGTAAAGGTCGCGTAACTTGGTTTCATACTGATCGCCGTAGGTTTCAATATGCTTAGGGCGTAGCCCTTCATCTTTGTGGTTATTGATATAGGACTGCACTTGGCGCGGTGGATAGGTTTTCTCATCCAAATTCATGCTTTTTAGAATACGCTTTAGCATTCTAAATTGATCATCTGAATCGATTACTTGAAAGTTTTCTGGTAGCTTCGCTTCACTATAGTGCATGCGCAATAAGCGATGTGCGATACCGTGAAATGTACCAATCCACATTTTTCCTAATTGATCGCCCAGCAAGCTTTCAATCCGGTAACGCATTTCTTTTGCAGCTTTATTGGTAAAGGTTACTGCAAGAATGGAAAAACGAGAATGCTGTTCAACGGATAACAACCAAGCGATTCGATGAACCAATACCCGGGTTTTACCACTACCTGCGCCCGCAAGAACTAATTGGCTCCCTGGAGGCGCCGCAACAGCATCACGCTGCTTTTCGTTTAAACCATCGAGTAAAAGAGAGATATCCATAGCAAATTAGTTCTTGAGTGATAAAGATGCGCCATTATAGCAAATACTGTATGTAAATACACCTCTTGAGTGGCTATCAAGCATTACCACTTACTGGATATGCTAGCTAACGTTGCACTAGAATCTGGCACTAGCCTCAGCAAACGCATCCAATTTAGAATTCAAACAGCCAATCAAGTCAAACTATGTTGATGTTGGCTATTGCTGTTTGAAAAATTTTATTTCACTTTTATTGTTGATTGTTTTAATTCCCCAAACGATGGGTGTCGTAATTTTTAGTTAGTCCTAGTGGTCAATTCAAATTTGTAAAATACCTGTAGCTTAGTATCTAAACGCTGGCGTACTTAGCACTTTGCTTGGCCGTCTTGTTTGAAGTTTTTACTTAAAGCGTTGCTCTGTGCAAGTGTAATTCATTATAACTTAGGTGCCTCTGTTTAAAATGTTGTTCTTCTAGCACTAGCTACTCAACTGGTTGTACCTGTCTGTTTTTTAAGATATAAGATTCATTGCATGTAAATAGCATGCTCGTTAAAAATAAAATAATAATTAAAAAGAGGGCATTAGAATGCTTAAACGAACCTATTTAATGGCATGCTCGCTCATGCTAGTCATTGTTACTTTGGCTCAGCCTGTCTGGGCAGATACATCCGGAAAAACAAAACACCCTATCGTTCTGGTACATGGACTATCAGGATTTGATAGTGCGCTTGCCGACTATTTCTACGGTGTAAATAACGCACTATCTTCTGTTGGTGCGCTTGACGTTTACACGCCGCAGCTCACAGGGTATGAAAGCAGTGAAGTAAGAGGGGAGCAGTTGCTTAGCTACCTTGAAGAATTAAGCGCGGTGACAGGGGCTGAAAAATTTAACTTAATTGGCCATTCACAAGGAGGCCTTGACGCTAGGTATGTTGCCTCTGTCCGCCCAAACCTAATTGCATCGGTAACATCTGTCGGCTCACCACATTTTGGCTCAGAGACAGCGGATGTTATCAAAGACTCACCACTTGAAAGCGTTACGCTTGGAATAGGCAATGCGGTCGGTGCATTTTTAGCTGCTTTTACTAATGATGACCAACAATCAAACGCGATGGGGAGTCTCGAAGCATTGAACTCTGTGGACGCAGCGGTGTTCAATTCGAAGTACCCAGAGGGGTTACGTCAAGGTGCGTGTAGGGTAACACCGACATACAACGCTGGTTCTTGGTGGTGGCCTAATTGGGTTGCTGATTATTCAGTAAATGATGGCGATCATCAGGTTAATGGGGTGTCGTACTATTCTTGGACAGGTACTTATAATCCAGCTTTTGATTCTAATGTCTTAGATTTAGCGGATGGCTTATTATCAGTCACGTACTGGACCATTAGTGAAGCAAATGATGGCCTGGTCGGTCGTTGTTCAACCCATTTAGGTAAAGTAATCCGCGATGATTATACGATGAATCATGCAGACGAAATTAATGGCATGTTTGGATTGCGTGGCCTTTGGAGCACTAACCCGTTACAACTTTATAAAGCGCACGCCCAACGATTAAAAGCTGCCGGTCTATAAGTCTAGAGGAGAAATCAGTGAAAGTTGTTGCGATAGGTATCAGTGTGTTAATGCTCTCTTTAATTGCTTCTCAATGGATTAAAGACGAGCGAACTATTACGCTTGAGGAATTAGTGCCGAGCTTTGAGCAAGGCAAAGGATTGAAACCAGAGCAAGTAAACGCACTGGTATCGTCGCAACCTTTAACCGTCACAACGCAAGTAGAGAAGGCCTTACCCAGCTCATTGCGTGGCTTGAGAGAGCCATCGGCGCTCGATATTTCGGCTGATGGCTTGCTTATCATTAATAGCAAAATAATTGGCTTGTTTGATTTCTATCTCGCCGCAACGGGTGAAGAAGCGCTATCCGATATCGCGATTCGGGTGAATGGTCATCTTACTAACTCACTACCGCCGAAAGCTGCTAAGCAAGCACAGCGGATATTTGAGAATTATGTACAGTATTTAAACCAAGTGACCATGCTTAAAGAGCGATATCAACAAAGTGCTTCGACTTTAGAATCTATTGTTATGGCGAAACAGGAGATTAGCGATATTAGGTCGCAGTATTTTTCTGATCAAATGATTGAGTCGTTTTGGGGGAAGAGCGATCAATACGAGCAGTATATGTTGAGTGTTGTTGCACTAAATAAAGACAAAGACTTAACACCAGAACAAAAACTTTACGCATTGGAGCATATTAATGCACAAGCTCCATTATGGTTAATCACACAACGAGCCAAGGCAAATAAACTCAATGAATATCGTCAGCGCTATAAAGAAATGGAGGCAGAAGGAGCAGATAAAGTGCAATTGAATGAGTTTGCCTATGCTCAGTTTGGTGATCAAGCTGCTCAGCGGCTAAGTGCCTTACAAGAAACCAGAGATAATTGGGAAGCAAAACTTGCGCAATACCGCATTCAACTGGATACCATTGTGGAGGCTACTGACTCACAAGCAGTACGCAATCAGCAGATCGTTGAGCTTCGGGATAGCTATTTTAATGCTAATGAGCGTAAACGAGTTGATGTGTTAGACCGAAAATACCTAGCTCAATCACAAAGAACGCTATAAAAAAGGCAAAAAAAACCGGACTAAAAAGTCCGGTAAACAAGGAGTAATAATAGAGAGATAAAACTTAACTACATTACATTAGTCAGCATGGTTCTCGATTAGTTCAAATAAAGTTGATCTTTTTTTGATCTTTTTTATTTTCCTTATTATTTAAAGGGCTTAGCACGCTAATTTAGTGAGCTTGTTGCCAGTTTTCACCAAAGCCCGCTTCGGCGATTAGAGGCACGTCAAGGTCTGCTGCTTTGGCCATTAGCGCTTGCACGTCATTGCAAAATTGTTCAACACAATCTTCTTTGACCTCAAAAATCAACTCATCGTGCACTTGCATAACCATTTTAGCCAAGTCATCGGGTTGTTCACTCAACCAGTTGCTAACCAGAATCATCGCCTTTTTAATTATATCCGCCGCCGTGCCTTGCATTGGCGCATTGATTGCTGCGCGCTCTGCTGCTTTACGACGCGCACCATTGCGGGCATTAATATCATTTAAGTACAAGCGGCGACCGTCTAGTGTCTCTACGTATCCTTTATCAGCAGCAACTGTGCGAGTGTCTTCCATGTATTGCAAAACGCCCGGATATTTGTCGAAGTAGCTATCCATATATTGCTGAGCTAGGCCACGTGGAATATCGAGTTGTTTAGATAAGCCAAATGCTGACATGCCATAGATCAAACCAAAGTTTACTGCTTTAGCGCTGCGACGTTGATCGCTGGTTACTTCATCAAATGGTGTGTTAAATACTTCTGATGCAGTGGCTTTATGGATATCTAGGTCGTTGGCAAAGGCCGTTAACAGTCCTTTATCTTGAGATAGGTGAGCCATAATTCGTAATTCGATTTGACTATAATCTATCGCTACAATTTTATATCCCTGCGGCGCAATAAAGGCTTGGCGAATGCGTTTACCCTCCTCGCTTCGGATAGGAATATTTTGCAGGTTAGGATCGGTCGATGATAGACGACCTGTAGCGGTCACAGCTTGATGGTAGCTAGTATGCACGCGGCCAGTCTTGGCATTGATCATGAGCGGAAGCTTGTCAGTATAGGTCGACTTCAGTTTGGTTAAGCTACGGTATTCTAAGATTGTCTTTGGCAGCTCATAATCATGTGCTAGTTCTTGCAATACTTCTTCATTGGTCGACGGTGCGCCTTTGGGAGTTTTCTTAAGAACCGGTAGGTTCATCTTTTCTTCGCTAAACAATATATCCTGCAATTGTTTCGTTGAACCTAGCTTAAATTCCTCGCCAGCGAGTTTCCAGGCTTGTTGCTCAAGCTCATCGATGCGAATGGCCAGCTCACCACTCTGTGCTGTTAACATCATGTCGTCAATCAAGACACCAGTACGTTCCATATCGGAGAGTACCGTTAACAATGGCATTTCAATGTCATTAAATAGGGGTAATAGGCTTGGCTCATCGGCCAATTTTTGAATTAAGTTATCGTGTAGGCGTAGCGTAACATCAGCATCTTCTGCTGCATATGGTGCTGCGTCGGCGATTTTAATTTGATTGAAAGTAAGCTGTTTGGCACCTTTACCGGCAATATCTTCAAAATGTGTGGTGTTATGACCAAGGTATTTTAAGGCCAAAGCATCCATATTATGTTTAACTGCAGTTGAGTTAAATACATAGGATTCGAGCATGGTGTCGTGACTGATACCTGCAAGTGTAATGTCATAGTTGGCCAATACATTGCGATCGTATTTAAGGTTTTGACCAACCTTTCGCTGTGTCTCGCTTTCTAATAACGGCTTGAATTTTTCCAGGGCAACATCGCGGTTAATTTGTCTAGGGGCCTCATCATAGTCGTGAGCTAGCGGCAGATATGCGGCTTCAAACTCTTCATCAGCAGTTTTTATTGCGAACGACATACCAACAATTTCAGCGGCCATATAGTCTAGGCTGGTGGTTTCTAGGTCAAATGAAAACAACTCTGCTGATTCAAGTTTCCTAATCCACTGATTAAGCTGACCTAAAGTATAGATCACTGGGTAGTTTGTTTTGGTTGAGCTCGTTGCTGCCGGGGCAGTAGCCTCTGTATTGCCATTTGAGGCTGCGCCTTTGCCTGCGGCGAGTGGATTATTTCCATCTAGCGCTTCAGCGAGCCAACGTTTAAATTCCAACTGGCTAAGTAGCTCAATAATTTGCGCTTGATCGGCTTCGCCCATGACAAAATCACTGTGGCCCTGCTCAAGTTCAACATCCAGTTTTATGGTGGCTAATTGATACGACAGTCTTGCCATTTCCTCATGTTCAACCATACGCTTACCAATCGTCTTGGCGCCACGAAAACTTAAGGTCGCCAGTTTATCGATATTTTCATAGATATCGTTGATGCTACCAATGCCTTGCAGCATACCAAGCGCTGTCTTTTCACCAACCTTGGGTACGCCAGGAATGTTATCAGAACTATCACCCATTAAGCCCAAGAAATCGATGATTAGTTCAGGTGGAACACCGAACTTTTCCTTAACGCCTTCGGGATCTAAAATAGTATTGGTCATCGTATTAATGAGCGTTGTGTTGTCATCAACCAGCTGAGCCATATCTTTATCGCCAGTACTAATTAGCGTGTGAATACCTTGTTTACTAGCAGCCGTTGACAAGGTTCCGATAACATCGTCCGCCTCTACTCCTGGGATAGATATTAACGGAATACCCATTGCTTTGATAAGCTTGTGCAGGGGCTCTATTTGTCCCCGTAAGTCATCCGGCATAGGCGGGCGATTCGCCTTGTATTCACTATACATTTCATTGCGAAAGGTTGGGCCTTTGGCATCAAATACCACCACCATATTAGTCGGGTGGTATTGATTAATGAGGCTGCGAAGCATGTTAATAACACCATAGACTGCGCCAGTCGCTTCACCTTTTGAATTGGTCAGGTGCGGTGGTGCATAAAAAGCACGGAATAAATAAGATGATCCGTCGACTAATACGAATGGGTTTTCTTTTACTGTGGCCATAATTTTATCGTGCTCTTGTTATATTGGGGCGTATAAAGATGGTGAGATGGGGCATATTAACATGGCTAATTTATGGCGGTTAATATTGTTTGTATTGATTGCTCAAATAATATTCAAAATAGTGTGTGGCGCAGTTAAAATTTCTGTGGATAACTCTGTGAAGTAAAAAATGAATTGAAAAAACAAGATCGCTAGAAACTCAGAATATTAATTCTAAGTTGTTGAAAATGTTTGTTTTAGGGAGTTGACTTAAAAAACATCCATTATTTTTATTTTTGTGGATAATCAGTCCAAGTTGGCACGGGGTTTGCCGATAAGGCGAATCTCGTAGCACCACAAAAAATTCGAACAAAAAAGAATCAGGGAGGTTGATTACGCTACCTTTTTTTGATCGGAGCGTTAATTTACCAGATTCGATTTTTTTTACTAGTGTTTATTCTAAAAAGATCACTATTAATCGATCTTTTTTTACTGCAAACTGATCCAATCGATCTTTTAAAGGAAATAATAATGAAAAATGTTGCAGTTATTTTAGCTGGATGTGGTGTGTATGATGGTGCCGAATTGCATGAGAGTGTGCTTACTTTATTAGCCTTAGCTAAAGGCGGAGCGAAAGTACAATGCTTTGCTCCTGATATTGAACAAGCTCACGTAGTGAATCATTTAACCGGAGAAGAACAGGAGCAATCACGCAATGTACTTGTTGAGTCGGCTAGAGTAGCTCGCGGTGAAGTGCGGCCCTTGTCTGAACTGCATGCCGATGACTTTGACGCGCTGGTGGTGCCTGGTGGTTTTGGCGCGGCTAAAAATCTATCTGACTTTGCTTTTAATGGCACCGATAGTGTGGTCGAGTCGAGCGTGCTTGCGGCAACTCAATCATTTGCAAAGCTAAACAAACCGGCGGCTTATTTATGTATTGCGCCTGCGATGCTGCCAAACATTTACGGTAAAGGGATCAAGTTAACGATTGGTAATGATCCTGATACTGCTGCAGCAATAGTCGCAATGGGAGGAGAGCACATTAATTGCTGCGTCGATCAGTTTGTTTATGATCCCAAGCACAATGTTTTATCAACTCCAGCGTATATGTTGGCTGAGAATATTGCACAGGCAGCTGATGGTATTGATAAAACGATTGAAAAATTATTGAGTTTGTAACGAGGCAAAAAAAGAGGCCGCACAAGACGGCCTTAAAAATAGCAATGTGAGCAATAGTCGTTTGTGCTCTTTGGCTAATTAACCGGATAAATAGCTAGTTAGCCGCCGAGTACGAGACATCAAATACTAATAACACACTAAATTATTAGTAGTCTCTGTCAGGAGATACGTTCCGTAAAACGTACGCTAATAATAATCATTCTCATTACGATTGGTCAAGTGTTTTCTGACATTAATATTAATTATTTTAATTTTTTGACAAATTAGGTATATAGTTTATTCGTTATGTCAGTGAATTATCGGCTTTTTCTGGCAAATAAACTCATATGAAATTAGATAGGAACAACGATGTTAATTACCAATACCGAAGAAATTGCAGGGAAGTCCATAGATAATTGTTTTGGTGTTGTATCCGGAAGTACGGTACGCACTAAGCATGTAGGGCGGGACATCATGGCAGGATTGAAAAATCTTGTTGGTGGTGAGTTGGTTGGTTACACGGAGCTACTTAGTGAGGCTCGTGATGAAGCAATGGAGCGAATGAAGTTACAGGCCCAGAGTTTAGGTGCAAATGCAGTGGTTAATGTACGATTTTCCACGTCCTCAGTGACCGCTGGCGCATCAGAAATCTATGTTTATGGTACTGCGGTTACGGTTGTATAGGCGATGGAAAATTATATTGAACCGTATTTGTTTCAGATATATTTTGCGATTGGGTTGGTTGTTGTTGGTTATGTATTTGGTCGGGTTGCTGAGCAACGGCACTTCAAGTCTATTATCAATCGGGAGGCGCAGCTAATAAATTTGGTGACCACCAACGGAAAAAAGCCTCTTGGCAGACTAGAAAATATTGAGCGCTGTGAATTGGCTACCGGCAGTGTAGTGATATCGGTTGATTACTTTAAACGTTTCGTGGCTTCTTTACGTCAATTATTTGGAGGGAATATCCACACCTATGAAACGCTGGTTGACCGTGCACGACGTGAAGCCGTGTTAAGGCTAAAAGAAGCACACCCTGATGCGACTCAGCTTATTAATCTACGCATTGAGACTTCTTCTATCTATAAAGGGCAGGGGAATCAAGTGGGTTCGGTTGAGGTACTGGCTTATGCAACCGCTATATATACTTAGACAATGAAGTATTCTGCAAAATTACCAAATGAAAACCATAACGTCTCTGGGGAGCACCCTTTAAAAGAGTTTGTTATTTTAGTCTGTGGTACTTGCGTGCTTGCGCTAGGCTTATACTGGATCTTGGGAAAGAGTGTTGATGTATTAGTCGATAATATGCCGCCAATTGCAGAGCAGTTGATACATCAGCAAGTTAACGAGTATGTTAGTGATGAATTTCAGCTGCAAGGCGAGAAAAATCAGCTGCCCTCTAATATTAAAGCACTGATGAATGGCTTGGAACAATGTGCAGGGCTGGATTACCCGGTGTCATTGCATTGGCAACAAGATAAGCAAGTTAATGCTTTTGCGCTGCCGGGGGGCCATATCATGCTGTTGTCCGGTTTGGTTGAACAACTTAATAGTGAAAATGGACTGGCGTTTGTTATCGCGCACGAGTTAGCTCATTTTGACAATCGTGATCATCTGCGTGCAATGGGAAGAGGCGTTGTTATGGTAGCGTTATCCACATTGATTGGTTTGGACAATGCAAAGGTATTTGATTTCCTCTCGCCAGTTAGCCAGCTTGAAACAGCACAGTTTTCTCAACAGCGTGAGTCTCGTGCTGATGAGTTGGCGCTCAGTATTGTTAATTGTCATTATGGACACGTTGGCGGAGTCACCGAATTTTTTACGCTGATGCAAAACAAAGAGAATCACAGTACGAGTAAGGTGGGGAGTTATTGGTCGAGCCACCCCCCATCACAAATCAGAATCAGCTCTATTGAAAAATTAGTTGTACAACAAGCCTATGAGATTAAAGAAGTTAAGGCGCTTTAGTACCCGTTTCAATACCAAGCTGCTCTAAATATCCTTGCATAAAGTCCCAGCGCTGTTGTGCTTGTGCTTGCCCGGCTTCGGTTTTCATTGTATTAACCAAACCTTTTAATTTGACATAAAAATGGTCGATGCAGAAGTTCTTGTCATCTAACGCTCGGGATTGAGCGAAAGGGTCCAGCGGGTCGTATAGCTGGCTTCCCCATGATGCCCCAAGCATTAGGCAGCGCGATAGGCCAATGGCGCCTAATGCATCGAGACGGTCAGCATCCTGTACTACTTCTGCTTCAATAGTCGTGGTGGCTATATTAGCTGAAAAACTATGGGCACAAATCGCATGGTGAATAGCATCATAGTATTGAGCTGGGTAACCAATTTCAACGAGGTATTCGATAGCCCGATCGGCGCTTAAACGCGAGCCTTGATCTCGTAATGGTGATTTTTTATCGACGTTTACACAATCATGCAACCAACAGGCTGGTAATACCACGGCCAGCTCTGCCTGTTCTTCTTTGCATAAGGTAATTCCACTGGCAACGACTCGTTGGATATGTGCAATATCATGAGCGGGATCAGCCGTCATCTGCTTGATGACGAATTGCTTAAATTGTGGCTGCCAATCTAATGGTTTTAGATGTTCTTTAATCATTGCTACTCTGCTTTGTATGGTTGTTTACTGCTAATTCAACCGCTGGTGGTTCTTGTTGCGCTTGAGTTAATTGATGTGCAATCGGTTTCTTTATTTCAACTCCGAGCTCACGAAATCCTTCAACTTGTGACACGAGGTTGCCCTTACCGGTGCTCAGCTTTTTTATTGCTTGTTCGTAACTGTGGTTTGCTTTATTGATACAATGGCCTACTTGTAGTAAATCATCGCCAAATAAGCGTAATTTATCGTATAGTTTGGCGGCTTTAGCGGCGATCTCCTGCGCATTTTTATTTTGCTGGTCATAACGCCATAGATTGTTGATCGTGCGTAAGGCAACCAATAAATTCGTCGGGCTAACCAGCATCACATTCTTGTGCATTGCTTCGCTGATTAAATCGGGTTGGTGCTCTATTGCCAAGAGAAACGCCGGTTCAATCGGAATAAATAGCAGCACATAGTCTAAGCTACGTACTCCTTGCAGTTGATGATAATCTTTGGCACTAAGTTCTTTAATATGGTTGCGAATTGATGCGATATGTTCTCTTAATGCCAATTGTTTTGCTGCTTCTGATTCACCATTGAAGAAGCGTTCGTAACTGGTGAGTGAAACTTTAGAATCGATAATAATATCTTTTTCATCAGGTAAATGGACAATAACATCAGGGCGATAGCTTTTGCCTACATCGTTATGATGGTGACTTTGGGTTTCATATTCATGGCCATCGCGTAAGCCGGATTCTTGCAATATGCGCTCAAGAATGAGCTCTCCCCAACTACCCTGCTGCTTGTTGTCCCCTTTAAGTGCTTTGGTGAGGTTAACTGCATCCTGTGCCATTTGCTGATTTAATTGTTTTAAGTTGTGTAACTCGTTTTGCAGTTGATGGCGCTGCTTAGTTTCACTGTCGTGACTGTGCTGAACTTGTTGCTTAAAATCGCCTAACTGCGCTTTTAATGGGGCCAAAATAGAATCAATATTAGATTGATTTTGTTTCGCAAACTGTTCACTTTTTTGCTCTAGTGTTTGCTGGGCCAGGTGACTGAACTGATTTTTTATTTGTTCGTGGCTGTTATTAATGAGCTCAATTTGCTGTTGATGTGACTGGGTTAATATTTGTTGTTTGGCATTTAATTCGCGCACTTGTGCAAACAATTCAGTTTTTTCTCGCTGCAGCTTTTCGCACTTTCCTTGCCATTCATTGACACTAAGGTGTAGTTTATCAAGTTGATCATCTCCTTGGTTCAGTGACTCTTCTAACTGACTTAGCTGTTGCTTTAACAACTGAGATTCACTCTGATGGCGTAGTCTTAGTGGCTGACTAATAAAAAGATAATTACCAATCCAACCTATCACTAGGCCTACAGCTGAAATAAGTGCAAGGGCAGGGTAGTGCTCCGGAGAAAAAACCATTAATAATCCAAGTAATAAAATGGGCTGTTTAGTTTAGCGAATCATGCCTAAATGCACAAAGACTTAAGCGTGAAGCAGAATATGCCACTTCACTTGGACGATTTATTGTGGATAGCAGCTAGGTTGATTACAATACGGTTACTTTAAGCTTAATGGGTGAACGACATGTCATCTGATTTATACGGTACATCGGCTAATTATAGAGCCTTAGAACAAGGCTATCGCGATAAAGCGTTGAAACTTTATCCGTGGGTCTGTGGGCGCTGTGCGCGAGAGTTCCAGTTTTCGAACTTAAGGGAACTGACAGTGCATCATGTAGATCATGATCATACCAACAACCCACAAGATGGTAGTAACTGGGAACTACTGTGCTTATATTGCCATGATAATGAGCATGCTAAATACACTGAGCATGAACAGCATCCAACTCGGGTTGATCCTGGTGATAACAATCAAGAGATGGCGACGCACAACCCCTTTGCTGATTTAAAATCAATGCTCAAAAAATAATTTAAAACATATGCCCGATAATGCCGAGCATAAAGCCAATGATTGCGCCAAAAGCTGGTAGCCAGTGTTTTTCCAGTTTGGCTTGCGGCGCAATATCTTGAAAAACTGAATATAAAATCCCGCCTGCGGCAAATAGCATGATTGCCGAAACGGCTTGTGGCTTGTCCGCGAGCCACATATAGCCGGAAATTCCAGCGATTGGTCCGATCAAAGAAAGTAGTACAAAAGTGAATATTAGCCGGTGGTTAGCCATTCTCGAAGTCTTGTTTATTTCGTGAAATGCATTAAACCCCTCAGGTAGATTTTGTAACACCATCAAGATAGCCAATAACACAATACTGTCGCTGCCCAGAGCGACAGCGGCCCCTAAGGCCAGCGCTTCAGGAACAAAATCACTTAGCATGGCGACCAACTGGCTAGCGGCTGTTTTTATTCGATAGAGAAGCACGTCGATAAGTAAAAACGCAAAACCACCACCACAGAAATAAATAGTTGCCATGCTAATCGATTGATGTTCGATACCTTGCGGCACTAGGATCAGCGCAACGGCAGAAAGCAGAGCGCCGCCGCCAAAGGCAATAACTCCATGTTTTAACTCACTGCCTAGCCAGAGCGATCTATGCGAGGTTATTTGCGCAACGAATGCTCCTAACGGCATCGCGAGCCCAGCCAGCAGGGACAATATAATGACGGTGACTAATGAGTCGTTGATTTCCATTGGCTCAGTCAAATGATGAGGATAGATTGATATTAGCATGCAGACTGAGCTAATAAAGGTGGGAATTCGATAAACGGGCTTTCTTTGCGCGAAAACATACTTTGTAACAGGAATTTTTGGTTAAGTTTTTGCTTTGCAACGGATAAGATTTTATAGTTGATACTAACTTAGTAATTCGAGATTTTTACCATGGGAAATGAAACCACGAAAATATTGGTAGTTGATGATGATGCTCGTCTGCGTAGCCTGCTAGAGCGCTATCTGATGGAGCAGAATTTTCAGGTGCGCACTGCCGGGGACGGTGAGCAAATGAATCGCTTGATGGAACGTGAAAATTTCCATCTCATGGTACTCGATTTAATGTTACCGGGTGAAGATGGTTTGGCCATCTGCCAGCGCTTACGTAAGGAAAACAACAATATTCCTATTTTAATGCTGACAGCCAAAGGTGATGAAGTTGATCGTATTATTGGCCTGGAGCTTGGCGCAGACGATTATTTACCTAAGCCATTTAACCCACGTGAATTACTCGCCCGAGCTAATGCGGTATTACGCCGTCGCAGCGTGGAAGTTCCCGGTGCGCCATCGCAAAATGAAGAACTGATCACTTTTGGTGATTTTGAACTTGATCTTGCCACGCGTGAAATGCGCCGTGGTGAAGAAGTTAACTCACTAACATCAGGTGAATATGCCGTGCTTAAGTCGTTAGTAACTCACCCGCGCGAACCGATGTCGCGAGATAAGCTAATGAACCTGGCGCGTGGGCGGGACTATAGTGCACTTGAGCGTAGTATCGATGTGCAAATTTCACGGTTACGCCGCATGATTGAAGACGACCCAGCTAACCCACGCTATATTCAAACTGTTTGGGGACTGGGGTATGTATTTGTACCCGATGGACGAGCGCACTAAATGAAAAGGCTGTTGCCTCGCAGTGCATTTGGGCAAATGGCATTGCTGATCTGTGTCTTATTGTTGATCAATCAGTCAGTGTCATATTTTACCGTTGTAAAGCATGTCGTAGAGCCTAGTTTTCGTCAAATCAATACGCTGTTAGCGAAACAGATCAAGCTAGTTTTTATGAACGTGGCTGATGATGGGCGTGAGCAACTGCCTACGGATGAACTGCTCAGCGAGCAATTTCAGGAAGTAACAGGTTTGCGGGTTTACCCTGCTTATCTAGCGCCTAAGTTTGGTTTGAACAAAGCAACTCATTACTCCTTTTTATCGCAACAAATGACGGAATATTTGGGCGGAAAAACAGAGGTTAGGGTCGCAAAAGAAGACCGCTATATGGTGTGGATCAACCCACCGCAAGATCCCTATGTCTGGATTAAAATCCCGCTCGAGAAATTTGATGATAGTGATTTTTCACCGTTAACTTTTTATTTAATTGTTATTGGTGGTCTATCTGTTATTGGTGGTTGGTTGTTTGCACGCTATGTTTTTAGGCCACTAAGTAAGCTCCAACAAGCCGCTAACCAGGTTGCGCTAGGAGAGTACCCAGAGCGCTTGGCATTAAATGGCACGACTGAGATTGTCGGTGTAACGCGTGCGTTTAATTCAATGGCTTTTGGTATTAAACAACTCGAAGACGATCGCTCGTTATTAATGGCTGGTATTTCTCATGACTTGCGCACGCCGCTAACGAGAATTCGCCTGGCGACGGAAATGCTTGATGATAAAGAAGCGTTTTTTAAAGAAGGTATCGAACAAGATATCGATGACATGAATGAAATCATCGATCAGTTTATTACTTACATTAAGCTTGACCGTGAAGAACTACCCGAAAAACATTCATTAAACGATGTTATCCAACAGGAAATAAAAGCGGAGCAAGCGCAAGGGCATAATATCATTGTCAATTTACAAGACGTTCCACCCTTAATGTTACGGCCGATTGCGTTAAAACGTGTTGTCGCTAACTTGATCGGCAATGCCAAGCGATATGGTGGTGGAGAAATTTATGTAACGTCTGGTATGCGCAATAAGAAAGTTGCTTTTTTTGAGGTGGCGGACAACGGTCCTGGTATTCCTGCAGAAAAGATAGAACAATTATTTAAGCCATTCGTCCAAGGTGACAATGCCCGTGGTGGGCAGGGAAGTGGACTTGGGCTCGCTATCGTACAGCGCTTCGTCAATCATCATGGCGGCAAGGTATTGATCAATAATCGTGTCCAAGGTGGCTTATCTGTACAAGTGGAACTGCCGATAAAATCTTAACGCCAAACAAAGAGATTTTAAATGCAACAAGTTATTGATATTAGCTGGTGGCAATTAACCAGCTTTATGACGGTTTTGATAATTCCCTTGCTAATCAACTGGCATTTTAAATTAGGGATGTCCCGCGATACGACTTTTGCCGTGGCAAGAATGACTGTTCAGCTCATTCTTGTCGGATTCTATCTCCAATTTTTATTTAACCTCGACAGCTTTTTACTCAACACACTATGGTTGGTTTTAATGACCGGAGTTGGGGGCAGCGCGATAATAAATGGTGCCCAACTTGACTATAGGCGCTGTTATATTCCAGTAATCCTAGGTTTATTATGCGGGCTATTTCCCTTGCTTGCATTGCTACTTGTTCATCTAATTCAACCAACGCCGTTTTATAGTGCGCAATATCTGATTCCACTAGCTGGGATGTTATTGGGCAATAGCTTAAGTGGCAATATTGTCGCACTACAGCATCTATTTAACTCATTGCAGGATAAATCTGCAGAGTATGAGAGCTACCTGGCATTAGGGGCCACGCCACAACAAGCTAGTATTTGCTTTGTACAATCGGCGATGCGCCAATCGTTAACGCCAATAATTGCAACAATGAGCACGACAGGACTGGTGACGCTGCCTGGCATGATGACCGGACAAATTCTAAGTGGTGCAAATCCGATGCTAGCAATTAAGTATCAACTGCTTATTATGATTGCTATCTTTGTTATGTTGAATGTGTCTATTGCGGTCGCACTGGTCTTGATTATACGTAATGGGATTAATAGCTCAGGTAAAGTGTTAATCAAGCTATCGTAGATTGATTTGTAATAGGTTTTAGCTATTACCGTGATTGGAATTAGTGTTTGGCGTAGCAAATAAATTAAGCGCATACTGGTTTCATCAAAACAAGTTAACCAATCAATGGAGCCATTATTATGTTAGACAATAAAGAAGGACAAAGCGTACCAAGCGTTACTTTCAAAACTCGCCAAGACGATCAGTGGTTAGATGTAACGACCGAGCAACTATTTGCAAATAAAACAGTTATTGTATTTTCACTACCAGGAGCCTTCACTCCTACGTGTTCTTCAACGCATTTGCCGCGTTACAACGAACTTGCTGGCGTATTTAAGCAAAATGGCGTTGATGAGATTGTGTGTATGTCGGTGAATGACACTTTTGTTATGAATGCTTGGCTTAGCGATCAAGATGCAGAAAATATAACCGTCATTCCAGATGGTAATGGTGAATTTACCGATGGAATGGGAATGTTAGTTGATAAACAAGATTTAGGGTTTGGCAAACGTAGCTGGCGTTATGCTATGTTAGTAAAAGATGGTGTCATTGAAAAAATGTTTATAGAGCCACAAAAACCAGGTGACCCATTTGAAGTATCTGACGCAGATACTATGCTTAAGTATATAAACAGTGAAGCGCAAGCCCCTGTTGATGTTAGTTTATTTACTAAACCGGGGTGTCCACATTGCGCTAAAGCAAAAGAATTATTGGCTCAAAAAGGATATCAGTACGAAGAAATAATCGTTGGCCAGGATGTAACATTACTTTCGTTACGCGCAGTAAGTGGTCAAACGACAGTGCCGCAGGTTTTCATGGCGGGACAACATATTGGCAGTGCAGAAGATTTGGTAGCTCGTTTGTCTTAATAGCAAACTAAGCGATGGCACTGACGATCTAACTTTAAGGGGTAACATTATGATTGATTTACGAGTTAAAGACTTTATGACACATCAGCCACCACAAGTGAGTTCTACCACTTTGTTAGCCGATGCGGTGAGTACAATTGAAGCCAGCGATCAAGACAGTGCTGTGGTAATCGATAATGATAAAGTTGTTGGTTTGCTGAGTGAACGTGACTGTTTAAAAACCTTAATTTCAAATAGCTATCATTGTGACGGAGCACCGATGGCTAGCGAATTTATGAATAGTAGTGTAACGACAGTTGATGCTGAGGATAATATTTTAGATATTGCCAATAAGGTTGTTAATTGCGATGTTGGCGGATTTTGTAGTCAAACCTGCTTCCCTGTAATGCAACAGGGCACATTTATCGGACTAATCGGGGTAAAGGGCTTAGTTGAAGCGCTCAATCAGCACTATAAAACTTGTAAAGCTTATTAATCTCTAATTGAAGTATCTGTTTATGAATCAAAGCCAGTGACGAAAGTGACTGGCTTTTTAGTTTGTAAATAAGTTATACCAATTCCACTAAATAACCACCTGTACTCGTTAGAATAAGCAATATCTGCGTTGCTCTAATTTATTCTACCCAAGTACAGCAAGAGCACTTAATTCATGGAACTGGTATTAAAAGCGTTCATGGCGGCAACAAGGCCTAAGCAAATAAAAAATACACCGCTAACTTTATGCACCAATCTCATTGGCACGTTCTTCAACAGTCGGTGACCAGCCCATACGCCTAATATCGTCGTTGTTGCTAGTGCTAATGTTGCACCAATAAATATGGATAGTGGAATATCAACGCTTCCTAATGCGACAACGGCTAGCTGTGTTTTATCACCTAGCTCCGCAACGGTTATCAGCATGAATGTTGTAATAAACAGTCGCTTGGCAGAAATCCCTTTACTGAGTTTGGTCTCATCTTCTTCCTCAGTGGTAAAGATAGCTTGCAGACCGAAAATTAGAAAGAGTATCGCGACAATAACACTAATCCATTGAGGTTCAAGAAGCTCTTTAAACACAGCGCCAAGTGTGACGGCTACGCTATTTAGCAGTACAAATGAGCTGATAGCGCCGAGCGCAACAGGCAATGCACGATAGCGCGCTGCCAACAGCATACACATTAGCTGGCTTTTATCGCCAATCTCAGCGATGAAAACTAATGCATAGCTCGTCATAATGCTTGATAAGGCAATATTGTCACTAATAAATGTAATTAAGTAATTGATACCAGCGCCTTAAAAAAATATGAATCTCAAAGACCGGCATTGTAGTCTGCCAAAGTAAGATACTCAATTGCCATATCGATGTTTTGAGAGTAAAAGATAGCCGATTGTTTTCGCTTACTGTACACTAGCGCCCTTTTGCGCTGAGGCGGCTATACTTGCTTTAGTGATATTTAATAATGAGCTTGTCATAACATCCATGACAGGATACCAACAAGAGTTGATCTTATGAGTTTTGCCGATTTAGGTTTATGCCCACAAATATTAAGCGCTGTAGCAGATCAAGGCTACGATACGCCATCGCCGATTCAAGCGCAGGCGATTCCTGCAGTATTAGCTGGGCGTGATGTCATGGCTGCGGCGCAAACTGGTACTGGTAAGACGGCTGGCTTTACATTGCCAATTCTAGAGCTACTTTCAAAGGGACAAAGTTCAAAGAATAATCAAGTGCGTACTCTTATACTTACGCCAACGCGTGAGCTAGCAGCACAAGTTGCTGAAAATGTTGCTGTGTATAGTAAAAATCTACCGCTTAAGTCAACGGTGGTGTTTGGTGGTGTTAAAATTAACCCACAAATGCAAAAACTTCGTGGTGGTACAGATGTGTTGGTTGCCACGCCAGGCCGTTTGCTGGATTTATATAATCAGCGTGCCATTCGTTTTGATCATTTAGAAGTGTTAGTCCTCGATGAAGCAGACCGTATGTTAGATATGGGCTTTATTCATGATATTAAACGCATTATTAAGCTATTGCCTAAAAAACGTCAAAACCTGATGTTTTCAGCAACGTTTTCGCCAGATATTCGCCAACTTGCTAAGGGCCTGATAAATGATCCTGTTGAGGTTTCTGTTACTCCGGAAAACTCTACGGTAGAGCGAATTGAGCAATGGCTATGCCCATTGGACAAGAGCCGTAAGACGCAAGCTTTAACCTTCTTAATTGAAGACAATGAGTGGGAACAAGTCTTAGTGTTCTCGCGCACCAAACATGGCGCTAACCGTATTGCTAAACAGTTGGAAGCCAAAGGACATAGTGCTGCGCCTATTCATGGTAATAAGAGCCAAGGGGCTCGTACCAGAGCATTAGCTGGTTTTAAAGATGGCTCAATTAAAGTATTAGTGGCCACCGATATTGCTGCACGTGGTATCGACATCGATCAGTTACCCATTGTAGTCAACTTCGATTTACCTAATGTAGCCGAAGACTATGTTCACCGCATTGGCCGCACTGGTCGCGCTGGTGCTGGTGGGGAGGCGGTTAGCCTGGTTAGTAATGATGAAGCTCAGCAGCTTAAAGACATTGAACGTTTAATTAAGCAGCTTATTCCGCGAAAAGAAATTCCTGGACTTGAAGCTGTGCATCGTTTACCTGAGTTTGAGCTAGATACTCGCCCAATCAAGGCGAAAAAGCCAAAGAAGTCGAGACCACCGCGTAATGATCATCAAGACGGTCAGCGCTCTGGCGAAAACTCTCGCGGCCACAAACCAAGAAGTGCTAATGGACGCCACAAAGCTGGTGGTAATGCAAAGAGCGGCAACAGTTCGCGTCGTTCTAATAACCGTGGGCAGGGTGGCAACACCAGTAATCAGCAAGCTAATAAGCGCAGTAGCGGTAATCGGAGCGCTTAGGCTCCTTAAGTAAAAGCCAAATATCGCTATTTGGCTTTTTGTTTAATCTGGCCTGACATTTGTAATAAGACCAATCCGATTAAGTAGCTTCCCACTCAGTGGGAACAAACTTAGTCAGATTGGTATAATAGCCATTGGCCATAATCTATTGTCATGTCGAGCACTCCACCGGTGAGGTATCTATTCACCTTTGGTGAAAGCCAGCTTAAGGTTTGGCCTGCAGGGTGATTATTGAAAACGTAGCGCCCTGTGGATCGTTTATAACACTAAAACGCCCAACTTCTGGGATATCGGAAGGTGGCACACAAATTGTTGCGCCAAGTGACTCAGCTTTCTCGGCTGCCTGATCGCAATCTGCTACTTGAAAATAGGCCATCCAATGGGGTGGTGTATCTCCCCATTCTTCGGTCATCTCCAGCATGCCGCCTTGTGGCTTGTTTGCTGCAACAAATTCAGTGTACTCCATCCCTTCCATTAGGCTATCAATACATTCCCACTGGAATAAATTATGGTAGAACGCTTTGCTATCGCTCGCTGATTTAGTTGCAAGTTCATTCCAGCATAAGGTGTTATCAGTATCACGAAGTCCAATGCCAGGATGTTCATTTCCCTGCCAAATGGCGAAAACTGCGCCTTGGGGTTGTTGGATAATGGCCATACGGCCAGCGGTCATAACATCATGAGGCCCAGAGATAATATCCCCGCCCATGTCTTGTGCTATCTCACACGTCTTATCTGCGTCATCAACTGCAACGTATGATAGCCAGTTAGTCATAACCCCATTCGCTTGTTGCTCTGGGGTTATTTCAAACATCGCTGCAACAGTCTTACCGTCGACTTGCATCATGGTGTAGTACTTATCGTCACCAATTGGATCATCGATGGCGGTCCAATTAAATAAATTGCAGTAGAAATCTTTTGCTTGTTGCCAGTTCGCTGCGGTTAATTCAACCCAGCAAAATTGACCGTGTGGATAGTTATTCATGATTATTCCCCGCTTGAAATAGATACCTAAACTTAGCTAGCTATTTCAGTAATAGCAAGTTCAATGAGCGGGAGTGGTATTTATTCAGGTGTGGAAATCAGCGATAGAAATGCAGCCAGTTTATTCAATTATTAGTCCGCTCCCATAGCTAAGATAGCCTCAATACAGATCAACAAGCAGGTGGTAATCATGAAAAGCATACCGAACACACTCCTCATTTTAATGTCGTTAATCATCAGTGGAGCAACTTTTGCGCATGGCGCTATGCCGCAGCTATCAATCTTCCATGCCATGGTGCTGCATCCGTTATTTTTTCTCTCCGCAATAGGGTTGTTGGCTGCCATGAGAAGAACAGTAAAAGCAGCGTAATAATATGTTAAGGGGCGAAAAAAAATCCCCGCCCAAGCGAGGATTTGTCATTAGTTGTTGGAGCCTAATCCATTAAATGCTCTAAACCATAAACCAGCTGATTGCGCTCAACCACTTTTTTACAGGCTAACACAACCCCTGGCATAAAAGACTCACGGTGCTGTGAGTTATGCTCAATCTTAAGCGTTTCGCTGAGACCACCAAAGAATACGGTTTGCTGCGCAACCACACCTGGTAGTCGAATGGAATGAAGCTTAACACCTTCAAGCTCTGCGCCGCGCGCACCTTCAACAAGCTCTTTGTCGCTGGTGGCTTGTGGCGCACTGGTTCGTGCTGCAGCAATCATCTCTGCCGTGCGCAGGCCTGTACCTGAAGGACTTTCTTCTTTTTGGGGGCTGTGTGCTTCAATGACTTCAACATCAGGCAGGTATTTAGCCGCCTGGGCTGCAAACTTCATCATCAGTACAGCGCCGACTGAAAAGTTAGGTGCGATTAAACCACCCAAGCCTTTGTCACTTGATAACGCTTGTAGCTGAGCGACTTGAGATTCTACAAAACCACTGGTGCCAATTACCGGACAAGCACCATTGTTTAATATGGTTTGCGTGTTATCAAAACCAGCTGATGCTGCGGTAAAATCCACCACAACTTGTGGCTTAAGCTCTTGGATAGTTGCAGCCAAATCATCTTGGTAATCAATCTCACCAACAATAGTTAATGCTGGATCATTACTAATTGCCTTAACTGCTTCGCTACCCATGCGCCCATTAGCGCCGTTCACTAATACTTTTATCATGTTCTCTATTTACCTAATGCAGACTTTAAGGCTGCTAAACATAGCATTACATTTTCACTGCGCGCTGCATAACCCATCAAACCGATCCGCCATGCTTTGCCCGCAAAGGCGCCAAGGCCGGCACCAATTTCTAGATTATATTCATTAAGTAGTGTGCTGCGTACCGCTGCATCATCTACACCTTCGGGGATCTTGATTGTGTTTAGCTGTGGCAAACGATGTGCTTCATCAACAATAAACTCAATTCCCATTTCTGTTAAGCCTGCTTTTAGTGCTTCATGTTGAGTTTTATGGCGTGCCCACGCATTTTCTAACCCTTCGTTTTGTAACATCACTAGCGATTCGTGTAATGCGTAAAGTGAGTTTACAGGGGCTGTGTGATGGTAGCTGCGCTTGCCTTCACCACTCCAGTAGCTCATTACTAATGTTTGGTCTAAGAACCAGCTTGGCACTTTGCCTTCGCGAGCTTTTAGCTTTTCAATGGCACGAGGACCAAAGCTTACTGGCGAGATCCCCGGGACACATGACATACACTTTTGACTACCAGAATAGATTGCATCAATACCCCACTCATCTACGCGTAGCTCAACACCGCCGAGGCTGGTAACGGCATCGACAATAGTTAGTGCGTTATGTTTTTGTGCTATTTGACACAGTAACTTGGCATCAGAGAGTGCACCTGTTGATGTTTCGGCATGTACAAAGGCAACGAACTTAGCATCTGGGTTTTGTTCTAGTGCTGTTTCAACTTTTTGTGGGTCAACTGGCTTGCCCCAGTCGTCATTAACAATGATTGCAGTTGCGCCTAAGCGTTCAACGTTTTCCACCATACGGCCACCGAAAACACCATTAACACAGACAATGACTTTCTCGCCCGGCTCAACAAGGTTAACAAAACAAGTTTCCATGCCCGCACTGCCCGGCGCAGAAACTGCAATGGTAAATTCGTTTTTTGTTTGAAAAGCGTATTGCAACATGGCTTTTACTTCGTCCATCATGCCGACAAATTCTGGGTCCAGATGGCCAATGGTTGGACGGCTTAGTGCTTCAAGAACACGTGGTGATACATCGCTTGGTCCTGGCCCCATTAACGTGCGCGGTGTTGGGTGAAATGACGTAATGCTCATGTTGTTTTCCTATCTCTATTAATGGGTCAAAAAAGTATTATACACAGGGTTCTCGCTTTCATCTTTGTATTGATAACCCAATTGTTCTAGGTGGGCGATAAAGTCGCCATATTGTTCATCTGGTAGTTCAAAACCGGCTAATACACGGCCATAGGCTGCGCCATGATTACGGTAATGGAATAAGGTGATATTCCAATTCTCGCCTAGGGTGGCTAAAAAGCTGGTTAATGCGCCAGGGCATTCTGGAAACTCAAAACTAAATAATCGCTCATTAAGAGGCTCGCAAGGGCGGCCGCCAACCATATACCGCACATGTAATTTGGCTAACTCATTGTGTGATAAATCTTGTGCCGGATAACCTTGGGTCTGTAAGGACTCAATCATGGATTTGAGCTCGGTCTCGCCATTGGCTAGGCGTAACCCGACAAATATGTTGGCACTATCGTTGTTGGCAAAACGGTAGTTAAACTCTGTGATTGCACGGCCACCGAGCACTTGGCAAAATTGACGAAAGCTTCCTTTTTGCTCAGGGATTTTCACCGCCATAATGCCTTCTTTTTGCTCACCCAATTCGCAGCGCTCTGATACATAGCGCAGGCCATGGAAGTTAACGTTAGCCCCGGAGAGTATCGCGACTAAATGTTTTTCTTTAATCTGCTGTTGAGTACTATATTTCTTGAGGCCTGCTAGCGCTAGCGCGCCAGATGGTTCGGCAATGGCGCGGGTGTCTTCAAAGATATCTTTTACCGCAGCACATATTTCATCGGTTGAAACCGTAACCATGTCATCGACATAATCTTGCGCAAGGCGAAATGGTTCTTCGCCAATACGTTTAACGGCGACGCCGTCGGCAAATAACCCAACACGGTCTAAATCAACAGGCTTGCCCGCATCTAGTGCAGCCGTTAAACAGGCAGAGTCTTTGGACTCAACACCAATAACTTTAATATCGGGGCGTACCATCTTAAGGTAAACGGCAACGCCAGCCACCAAACCGCCGCCACCAACCGGAACGAAAACATAATCGAGTTCGCGGTGCTGCTGCAATAATTCCATTGCCACTGTGCCTTGTCCGGCAATAACATCCTCATCATCAAAAGGCGGAATAAACACCATACCATCACTTTTTGATAAGGCTTTGGCGTGCTCATTGGCCTGATCGAAGCTATCACCGTGTAATACAACAGTGCCGCCAAGATGTTTAACAGACTCAACTTTAATATCTGGTGTGGTTCGTGGCATGACAATGATTGCTTTGGTGCCACGGTGATGAGCGGATAGAGCAACCCCTTGAGCGTGGTTGCCAGCAGATGCCGTGACAACTCCAATAGCCAATTGCTCAGGTGTTAGCTGAGCAATTTTATTGTAGGCGCCGCGTAGTTTAAAGCTAAATACAGGTTGCTTATCCTCACGCTTTAATAAAATGCTGTTATTAAAGCGAGCAGACAGTTTTTTTAAGCTATCAAGCGGTGTTACAACAGCAGTGTCATAAACGGGGGCTTGTAAAATACGGGTCAGGTACTCTAGACCCGTTAACTGGGATGACATTATTAGTCTTCCTTTTCAAATACGCTAGTATCGCGAACAGCGCCTTTGTCGGCACTCGTTGCTAGCATGGCGTAGGCTTTTAATGCGGTTGAAACATGGCGCTCACGTGTTGCTGGCTGCCATGCTTTCTTGCCTTTGGCTTCCATTGCGCTGCGACGAGCAGCAAGCTCAACGGCGCTGATGCGAATTGAAATATCACGTTTAGGAATATCGATATCAATGATATCGCCATCTTCAACAAGTGCGATATCACCACCACTTGCTGCTTCTGGAGAGACGTGACCAATTGATAGGCCTGAGGTACCGCCAGAGAAACGACCATCGGTGATCAAGGCGCATTCTTTGCCTAGCCCCATCGATTTTAGGTAAGTGGTAGGGTAGAGCATCTCTTGCATACCCGGACCACCTTTAGGTCCTTCATAACGAATAATCACAACATCACCGGCTTTAACGTCGCCGCCTAGGATCCCTTCAACAGCGGTGTCCTGGCTTTCGAAGATCTTTGCAGGACCTGAGAACGTTAGGTTGTCATCATCAACACCAGCCGTTTTAACAATACAGCCATTGGCTGCAAGGTTGCCTGAAAGTACAGCTAAGCCGCCCTCTAGGCTAAATGCATTGTCGATGCTGCGAATACAGCCGTTGGCACGGTCATCATCTAGTGTGTCCCAGCGACAAGATTGGCTAAAGGCTTTGGTGGTGCGAATACCAGCAGGGCCTGCTCGGTAGAAATCTTTAATTGCCTGATCGCCAGTTAAGGTGACATCGTATTGCTCAATAATTTCTGCTAATGACAAACCAAGCATGCTACGTACCTCAGTGTGCAGTAGTCCTGCACGGGCAAGTTCGCCTAAGATAGCAACGATGCCACCTGCGCGGTGCACATCTTCCATGTGGTAATCGGGCGTTGATGGCGCCACTTTACAAAGCTGTGGTACGACGCGCGATAAACGGTCGATGTCGCTCATATCAAAATCAACCTCGCCTTCTTGGGCAATGGCTAACAAGTGCAATACAGTATTTGTTGAACCGCCCATGGCGATGTCTAGCGTCATCGCATTTTCAAAGGCTTTTTTAGTTGCGATACCACGTGGCAGAGCAAGTGGGTCGTCATTTTTGTAGTAAGCTTCGCACATATCCATAATACGCTTACCAGCGTTTAGGAATAACGCTTCGCGATCGCTATGGGTTGCCAGCATAGAACCGTTACCCGGCTGAGCCAGACCAAGTGCCTCGGCTAAACAGTTCATCGAGTTAGCAGTAAACATACCAGAACATGAACCACAAGTAGGACATGCGCTACGCTCGATTTGGTCGCTTTGCTCATCAGATACATTCTTATCGGCGCCTTGGATCATCGCATCCACCAAATCAAGTTTAATGATTTGCTCTGAAAGCTTGGTTTTACCCGCTTCCATTGGACCGCCTGATACAAAAATCACTGGAATATTTAGACGCATCGCGGCCATCATCATTCCTGGCGTGATCTTGTCGCAATTAGAAATACACACCATGGCATCGGCACAATGCGCGTTAACCATGTATTCAACAGAATCTGCGATCAGTTCACGAGAAGGCAGGCTATACAACATGCCGCTGTGGCCCATCGCGATACCATCATCTACTGCGATAGTATTAAACTCTTTTGCTACGCCCCCAGCTTCTTCGATAGCGCCAGCAACAAGTTGTCCCATGTCTTTTAAATGAACGTGTCCCGGTACAAATTGGGTGAATGAGTTAACCACAGCAATAATTGGTTTTCCAAAGTCGTTATCGGTCATGCCTGTAGCGCGCCATAGTGCGCGAGCACCTGCCATGTTACGGCCTTGGGTACTTGTTGCTGATCTTAATTTTGCCATCTGTCTTTTCCACCTAATTCGAATGCTTTGTCATTTCATTTGCCAACTAACTTAATAGGCAAATGGAATGACAAAATGGCGCAGCGATTGCGCCATCTTGTTTGGCTATTAAAAAGTCTTACTCAACTGACTCTAACCAACCGTACTTATCTTCTGTTTGACCGTTAAATAGACCAAAGAAAGTATCTTGCAGCTTGCGAGTGATATCACCCATTTTACCTGTGCCTACTTCGATGCCATCAACGCTGCGAACTGCGACGATTTCAGAGGCTGTACCACACATAAAGAATTCGTCCGCAACATATAGAGACTCACGAGAAATCAATTCTTCACGTACTTCATAACCTAAGTCTCTAGCGAGTGTCATCACTGTGTCACGTGTTAATCCAGACAGAATTGAGGCGGTTGCGGGAGGTGTATAAATAACCCCTTTGCGTACCAAAAATAGGTTTTGACCTGCACCTTCACTCACGTAGTTGTTAACATCTAACGCAATGCCTTCAGTGTAACCATGGCGACGTGCTTCCATTGAAATCAGTTGAGAGGACAAGTAGTTACCGCCAGCTTTTGCTGCTGTTGGCATCGTGTTTGGCGCTAAGCGATTCCACGATGAAACACCCACATCAACTCCTTGTTCACGGGCTTCATCACCTAAGTATGCGCCCCAGAAAAATGCCGCAATCATCACATCTGATTTTGCGTCAATTGGCGGACGTAATCCCATGCCAATATCACCATAAAATGCCAGTGGACGTAGGTAAGCATCTGTTAGCTTGTTCGCTTTCATTGCTTCTTTACAGGCTTCCAAGATTTGCTCTTGGGTAAACGGAATGTCCATTTGATAGATTTTTGCCGAGTTAAATAAGCGCTCAATATGCTCAGTTAATCGGAAAATCTTAGTGCCCGTTGGCGTTTGGTAGGCACGAATACCCTCAAATACAGATGAACCGTAATGAAGCGCATGACTCATCACATGAACAGTCGCGTCTTTCCAAGGCATTATTTCGCCATTAAACCAAATTAGCTCTGGAGTGTTCGCATTAGACATTATTTGTTCCTCAATTCTTTAATTTGTTGTCGCTAAGAGCGCTTGTATTTAAGCGCTCTTGGCATCTATTTGTTCATTTAAGTCAATGACCTGTTTGACGTCGAATATTTTTTTTAGTTGTGACATCAATAAATGAATGGCTCTCTGGCTTGAGACGGTAATTTCCAGCTCTCCGCGCTCACTGTTCCAGTGCATTAACTTTACCTCAAAGCCACGGTGACGCGCTACACGTAATATACGTTCAAGTACCTCTGGAGACTGATTTACGATAAGTTTTAGGTTGTTTGTGTGTAAAGTCATTTAAACATTCTCCATCATGTCAGCATTTGAGGCACCAGGTGGTACCAATGGCCATACATTATCAGCTTCATTGATTCTGACATGCAGTAAATATGCGCCTTTGCTATTGAGCATTTCATCAAGTGCTGGCTGCACTTCATCTTGTAGCGTGATAGTCTTCGCCTCGATATCAAATGCTGATGCCAAAGTCACAAAATCAGGGTTGTCGGTTAGGATCGTTTCACTATAGCGCTCTTCAAAGAATAACTGTTGCCACTGACGCACCATGCCAAGACGCTGATTATCAATCAGCACTATTTTCACATTTAGCTGTTCACGCTTAATGGTGCCAAGCTCTTGCACGTTCATCATGAATGAACCGTCGCCTGAAACAACAATGACGGGTTCATCGTTAGGTCGCGCATAACGCGCACCAATACCTGCTGGCAAACCAAAACCCATCGTGCCAAGACCCGAGCTTGAAAGGTGGTTGCGTGGGTTAGTAAAGTTAACGTGTTGAGCCACCCACATTTGGTGCTGACCAACATCGCAACTCATTACCGATTTTCGAGGTAGTTGTTCTGATAGCTGGCTCAATAGTTTGGGTGCATAAATGCTGCGATAAGGTGCATTGTAATCCCAACGGTACTTATCTTTTAGCTCGCTACAATATTGTTGCCAGTCTTGAATATTAAGCGGTACCTCAAGTGCTGGAATTATTTTTATCAAATCCCCTTGAATAGACAGATCACTGGCGCGAAGTTTATTGATTTCGGCAGGGTCAATATCAATGTGAAGAACTTTGGCATTAGCAGCAAAGCTCTCAAGGCGGCCAGTTACACGATCGTCAAACCTTGCTCCCATCACAATCAATAAATCTGACTCTTGCACACATAGGTTACCGGCTTTAGTACCATGCATGCCTAGCATACCTAAGGCATAAGGTTTTGTGTTGGCAATGGTACCAATCCCTTTTAGGGTGGTAACCGATGGTATGCCAGTGGTATCAACAAAGTGCTGTAGCTCATCAACCGCGTTTGCCATCCCTACACCACCGCCTACGTATAAGATAGGCTTTTTGGCTTGTTGTATTAGCTCGATAGCTTGTGCTATCTGAGCTTCGTCATAGGAGGCAATTTCATCAACCGTTGAAGTTTCTAGTATTGCTTCGATATCAGCTAGTTGAATATCTTTGGGAATATCGACTAATACTGGGCCGGGACGGCCTGACTTCGCAATGCTAAATGCTTGTTGTAGCACACTGGCTAGTTCATCCTTATTTTGCACCATAAAGCTATGTTTTGTGCAGGAAAGAGACATCCCCAATACGTCCATCTCTTGAAATGCATCGGTACCGATAACAGCGCTAGTTACTTGTCCCGTAATGGCAACAACGGGTACTGAATCCATATAAGCATCGGCAAGCCCTGTGATTAAGTTTGTTGCTCCAGGACCAGAAGTGGCGATACACACACCAACGTTACCACTAGCACGCGCATAACCAAGCGCAGCAAAAGCTGCACCTTGTTCATGACGACATAAGACATGCTTTAAACCACCGTCATATAGTGCGTCATATACGGGCATAATGGCACCGCCAGGGTAGCCAAATACGGTATCGACACCTTCTTTTTTAAGGTAGCTAACTAATAAATCTGCACCGCGCATAGTGGTTGCCTTTGTATTGTTGGTTAAATCAGTAACTAATTCTGCTGTCATGGTGTTCTCAATAATTGTGATAGAACATAAAAAAGCCCCCGAGTCGTTTGAGTCGGGGGCTTTCGTTATCTGCTGTGCTTTTAATTAAGCAATAGCTCCCCGACGTTGTGGTTTAATGACCACGACGATAATGTTAATAATGAGGACTAAAACTTTCGTAAGCAGATGCATGTAAACTTTCTCGTACACTTTGTAATAATGATGTTACAAGTTTGATTGAGTTATTTTTATCATGTGCTATTGATAAACACAACCCGCAATATTTGCTAAATCAAATTTAATCTTAATACAGCAAATAATCATTGGTTATATATCAATTAAAACAGTAAGATAGCTTGGGTTTTAGACATTGGTATAGATGTCAGCATATTTTGTTATTGGTTATGACTTTTTTGATGTCCCATGTTTTTTGATGCTTCCGCTACTGGTTAACCTTTGTTCAGCTTTCTGATGTTATCAGAGTGAGTAGCTGTTGCTCAGGTATGGGTCTTGAGATGTAATAGCCTTGAGCTGAGGTGCAAGAGAACTCCTTAATGGTTTGATACTGATAGTCCGTTTCTATGCCTTCTGCCGTGGTCTGAATATTTAATGATTTAGCTAAGTTAATAATAGACTGAATGATTATGGTTTGATTGGCCCCTGGGGCAATGTTGGCAATAAAGCCGCGGTCAATTTTTAGTATGTCGAAGTGAAACATGTGTAGATAGCTCAGCGATGAATAGCCGACGCCAAAATCATCAAGTGCCAGTTTAATTCCCAGTCCCGTAAATAAGGCCATGACTTCTTTAGTCTTTTCAACGTGTTGAACAATACTTTGCTCGGTGATCTCAATCGTCAAATGGGCGAGTAGATGAGCCTTAGTTTTATGCTGTTCCAATACATAGGCACTTAACTGAGGCGAGGAAAAACCAGTAGCGGATATATTCACATTTAAGCGAAAATTCTCAGGCAATAGGTGGAGATGTTCATCTAGCAGCTGCAGTGATTTGTCGATCACGTAGAGATCGAGATCAGTGATTTGTCCTGTTTTTTCCAACTCGGTGATAAATAAATCTGGCGGGATAAGACCTTGCTCGTGGTGTTGCCAACGTACTAAGGCCTCTGCACCGGAGATTTTTCCCGTTAGTATATTTTGAATAGGCTGAAACACTAAAAAGAATTGTTGCTGTTTAAGGGCGTGTGTAAAGTCATGCGTAAGCTTATAGCCACTGCTGTGCGGGAATTGCTGTTTTTCTTGGTAACAAAAGGCTTGGTCTCGGCCATGAATTTTTGCCTGATACATGGCTTCATCTGCTTCGACTAATAGCGATTTAGCATCAGTTTTTCCTCCTGTAGAGTGCGTTATTCCAATACTGACCGAGGAAGTGATTTGTACGTGAGCAACACTTAAGGGCTCCTTAAGTTGGGCGATAATCTTGTTGGCAATGGTTTTTGCCTGGTCAATGCTGTGGATATTTTCTAACAGGATCGCAAATTCATCACCGCCGAGACGACATAACGTATCAGATGCTCGCAAACATTGTTTAATTTGCGCTCCAACTTTCACCAACAGTAAGTCACCGATATGGTGTCCGAAAGTGTCATTAACTTGTTTAAATTTATCTAAGTCGAGGAACAAGACCGCCATTCCAGTGTTTGTATCACGCTTATTTTTTTCCAGAGCATGGGAAACACGATCAAAAAACAGAGTTCGATTAGGTAATTTCGTTAATGAATCGTGCAGGGCAAGAAACTGTAGATCAGATTTAGCCTGAAACCTTTCAATGGCATTATAAATGTGTTGGGCAACAAAGCTGAGTAATTGCAGGTCCTGTTGATCGAAGGCATCGACGTTATCATAGCTCTGCACTACCACTGCACCGCGAATTTTTCCTTCCCCAAACGGCACTCCCATCCATGATTTTGGCATGGAGCCCACGACATAAATCAGTTGATCACTCAGCATTTGTTTCATTTGTTGTTCATTGCACAGTAGCGGGGTGCTATTTCGAATGACATAGGCAGTGATACTGGGTATAGCACAATTTAAGGGGATGATTTCATCTTCAAAGGAGTCGTCTGCTTCATCGGCGCAATAGAGAATTGTTAATTCTGTTTCGTCTTGATTGACTAAGGCGACAAAAAAGTTTTTAGCGAAAGTTAGTTTGGCAATGCACGCATGTAGCCGTTGGTAAAAGTCGGATAGATTACTCGTTTGGTAAACGAGTTCACTTATATCAAACAGAACATTTTGAATTTTATTGGTGTATTCAAGTTGGCTGATGTTTTTTTGCAGCTTGATTAGGTTACGACAGGTTATTAGCTTAGCTGAAGCGATTGAAGCGACAGCCTCTAGGGTGCGCTGATGCTCCTTGGTATAGTAGTTGACTGCCGAGTGTTCTGAATCGATAACACCGAGCAGTTGCCCGTCGCTTATCATCGGTATGGCAAGTTCAGATAAGCGACAAGCATCGTCAACGATGTAACCTGGAAATTGACGGGTATCGCCAATGCGCAAACTGCTTTTATGTAGACCCACATGACCAACAACCCCAACGCCTAATGCTATTTTTAATGGGTTGGAGATAACGTATGAAGCGGGGTTTTTATTGCCATAGGCGGCGCTTTGAACCAGTTGATTAGTACTCTCATCAAATAGGTAGATGACGACATCTTCAAGCCCGAGATTAGCGACGACATTGTGTGCTAAATGCCACAAGACTTCCTCTTCCGAGTCCAGAGATATAATGTCAACTGCAAATTGGCTGACAACGGTGAGATGTTGTTCTTCTATCAGTAAAGCGTCTAACGCTCTTTGCATACAACTAGACCTTTATTTTTTAAAAAAGCATACCATGTGAAGAGTGTTGCTGTGAAGAGTCTAGGGTGTCAATGTAAATGAGCGTTCCGTCGACGGTTGCAGACTATATAAACTTCTTTTCAATGCCGCTCTATAACAGCAGGATATCTAATTCGGGGAATTACCTTGAATGTACCAGCGCATTAGCGACACGGTCTAATAGCAAAGATTCGCTTGAATCTTGTCCTATGCTCATGAACTTTAAACTAATGTTTGTTTAGGTGCTTTCTATTTGTTCGCTTGGAATTAGGAGCAATTTATTCTTGGCCAGCTGTAACTATTTCTATTTCTTTGACGTATTCGTTTTCAACCCCGCAAAGGGTTGGTGAATTAGCCTCTTAAAACAGCAATTCACATATCTCGTTATTAAAAGAAAATTAATGATTGAAGAGGAAAATACTATTATGAATACATCTAAATCGCTAATGATGATTGCCCTGGCGGGTGTTTTAGCTATGTCGGCTTCCAATGCTTTTGCCAAAGAGCGCACTAAAGGAAAAGGAGCCCCCGGCATACCGGTTATTTATGTTACATCTCAGGATCTTTATTACGACACACTCCTGCTTAAAAACTTGCCATACAATGAAAACGATAATTTTCAACTATTAGAAATGGCTGGCCCTACAGGCGTACAAACTGAATTTGGCCCTACGGATACTGGCTATTACGGTGGTCGCTGGTGGGTTGATGCTAATGGAAATGGCCAAATGGATCCGGCCGGTGAAGATGGTGATGTCTACTTCCTGTGTCCTTTATTGGGACCGGGTAGGAGCGCTCCTTAATTACCTTCAACTTTTATGTAGTGGTCAAAGTCATTTGAGCACTACACGTTGTTCTTTTAATACAACGGATCCACTCAGGAATAAGCAATGGTATTATTTACTGCCATCTGGCTGCCAATACCAAGTGATTGCCACACCAACAAGCACCATCAAAAGCCCCGGCGCTATATGAAACATCAGTATATGAGAGGGATCATACATACAGGCAAATTGCATATACAGAGCGGGAATCATTCCAGAGGCCAGACTAATAGATGCTGCCGTGCGCACTGGCTCCAGTGGGTAAAAACGGCGGATGAGAAACCAGCCCAAACAGATTGGCGGCAGTGAATAAATCATGGTTTCATACTGGCAAAAATCACGTTTTCCCAGCGTAGAAGGCTCTAGTGCTGGAGATATCAAACCAATCACATACTGACTCAGCCATATTGCTATCAGGAGATAACCACCGATCATAAAGCTGTGTTTTTGCAATCCGGGCACCGCATCACGAAAGGTCTGCAAACCAACCCAGCATATTGCCACTATGCCTAGTAAGGATTCGAATAGAAAGCGCGGTGATGAAATCGTTTGAGAGAAAGCGCCCGGCCGAATAGGGTCATAAAAATGTATCTGCGCAATAACATAAATGACACTTACAGTGAACCAGATAACCCCCAACAGGTTGACGTTCGGCATTCGCTTAACAGGTACAAGATTTTGGCTGAGTTCAGCAATGTAGGATTCTCGATTATTCATTAGTCTTCTGCCTCTATTATCTGCCTAAGTTTATTGATGGCTCGGTATACACGAACCTTTACAGCGCCTTCAGAAATCCCTAATTGTTTTGCCGCTTCTGCATTTGTAAAGCCTGCCAGTTTAGTGAGGGTTAATGCCATTCGATACCGTGGCGGCAACTCACCTAATAGGTTGTCGTTGTCTATAGTATCTTCCATCATGTCACGTTTTACTTGTTGCTCGCGAACGGCTTTCTCTTGTTGATGATATTTAATAACTCGTTGGTAGGATTTTTTGTGTCGTAAATAATCAATCATCTTATGACGAACAATAGTAAAAAACCATGGCCTGAATGGGCGTTGCGGATCATAGGTGTGACGGGCTTTGTGTATGGCAAGCAGAGATTCCTGCACACAATCCTCTAGAAAGGGTTGGTTACCGAAGCGTTTACGTAGATATGCATGAATCACATTAGCTAGCTCAGTAAGTAGTTGTTGGTAATCAGACTCACTACCTTGCTGAGCTCTGACCATTAAGCTGGACCAACGGGCGCTATCAGACTGTTGCTTTGGCATGCCTTTGGTGTCCCCCTTTTTGAAAACGACCTCTTCGTTTGCAACGATGGAACACGCAAATATCACTATTCCATAATGAAGATTCTGCTGCACGGAGCCTCGCCCATTGAAAGTTTCAACAACGGAGCAGGGCGTACTTGATTTGTACATTATAGCACCTAGTAAATAAGCCATATGTTAGCTAACTACGAACGACACAGGCTAAATGGTTACAGCTGGCAAAAATTTAATTTGGAAAAACTGTAAATAATAAGGTTTGAGGAATACCCGTTATCATCTCAGAAAGCGCACCGTTCAAAAGGTCAGGGTAATTGATTTATTCAAGTCACTATTTACATCTTGTCCTATGCTTAATGCTTGATTGCAAGTAAGGGCTGTTAAGTTATGTCACTAGCTATCGTTTATAGTCGAGCCAAGATTGGCGTTAGTGCGCCGCTGGTAACTGTGGAAGTTCACCTGAGTAATGGGTTGCCAAGTTTTTCTATCGTTGGCTTGCCTGAAGTATCAGTCAAAGAAGCGAGAGACCGTGTAAGAAGCGCGCTGATTAATTCCGGCTTTGAATTTCCTTGCAGGAAGATTACGGTAAACCTCGCTCCTGCTGATCTCCCCAAAGAAGGAGGGCGCTTTGATCTGGCAATTGCCATTGGCATTCTGGCCGCATCAGAG
>CAKZQF010000009.1 GCA_937139475.1 uncultured Gammaproteobacteria bacterium
CAGGAATAATTAAGTCTGACCGCGCCACCAAGATCGACTTTGACTTCTTCTGTTGCCGCTAAAGAATCAGTATTAACTAATAGAAGGGCCACTACCAAGGCGCTATAGATGAGTTTCTTTTGCACAACGCTGGCCTTGTTTTTAAAGAGGTGAATCAGCATTGTACCTTTTTTTCAAAGTAACTTCTCTTACCGAGTTATTTTAAATAACCATTTAAGCTTGATACACGGTATGCAACACTGTTGAATGATCACGGACTAAGGATATATTTAGTCTCACTATGCACTATAAGTTTCTTATTTGATTTGTCGCTTATCGCACTTTCCCCTCTAATCAAATTTGCCGGAAGTACCATAATTAGGTACTTCCGCAAAGGGCAAAGACCAAAAGGAAGCAATTAAACGTTACTACTTGTAATGTGTAATGCGAAATTAAAGCAAAAAGCTATAAGGTAGTTTATGTTTCTTAATGACTTTAGAAAGGAAAACTGAGTGACCGCCGTGTGTCGGTTAGCGAACCTTGCGTTGCTGTTCGAGTTAACTACTAATACAGGGCACTTAACGGCCCAGAAGCGGACGTCGGTATAAAGCTTCCAATTAGCTTAGCCCCTTTATTGTGATTACTGACGGCTGCGAGCATGCATATTTTTTCTCACGAAACTGGAGCCTCACTTTCTATCAATAGGGCTTAATGTGCCAGATGAATGTTGACCAATAACATGAGTATATATTTGAGTCGTTCTAATGTCCGAATGCCCCATCAATTCCTGAACGGTTCTAATATCTGAGCCTGCTAAGAGGAGTTGAGTGGCAAAGCTATGGCGAAAAGTATGGGCCGTTACATGCTTTTTAATACCGACAGCTTTAACTGCTTTTCTTAGCGCTTTTGTTAATGCACTCCAATGTATATGATGTCTACAATAGTAACCATCGGTCGGATGCTGGCACCTGACCGATGAGGGAAAGACATATTGCCACTTTAATTCTGTGATAGCGTATGGGTACTTTCGCGCCAAACCACTAGGTAGACTTGTTTTTCCTTCCCCTTCTGCCAAGTCTTTCTGGTGAATTTTTTCCACCTTTATAATTTGCGCTTTAAGTAGTTCAACTAACGAGGTCGGTAGTAATGTAACTCTATCCTTACCTCCTTTGCCCCTAAATACATAAACAGAAGAATTATCAAAATCAATGTCTTTGATACGCAACCTTAGCAGCTCAGCTTTTCTCAAACCACTGCCATAGAGTAAACTAAACATTAGGTTATGAGGTGGGTTCATTTGTTCAATAATTGCAAGTGCTTCTGAGTTAGATAAAACGCATGGCACTCTACTGGGAAGTTTTGCCCTAACAGTATCGGGGAGAAGTGTTAATTCACGTTTCAAGGCATGTTTATACATATAAACGATCGCGCATAAGGCAAGGTTTTGGGTTGATGCTGATACATTACGTTCACAAGCAAGGTAAGATAAAAAGTTACTGACTTCCTGTTCTCCCATATCTTTAGGGTGTCGCTTATTATTGAATAAAATAAACCGCTTAATCCATAGAAGATATGTTTTTTCTGTTTGGATGCTGTAGTGCATAGTTCGAATTATTGTACGAATGCCTTCTAAAAATGGAGATTTACTCATCTTTCACATCACCTATGGCTGTCTATCTGTACAGTTATAGTTGGTGTTTACGAAATTTCAACTTTTGTGAGGTACTTGTAATTACTATGACCGCACAGTAACACTCATAGACAGAAGAAAACGAACACAACTAGCAAGCTAAATAATTGGTTTAAGGAACTTTAATTGTCTTATTTGGTATTGTAATTACTATGTCGTCACAGTAATTACATTTTAAAGATGGTAATACAATAGGCTTAGCTTGATAACTAATTGAAAATGTGGAATATTAGCTTTAATTTTTAATTGTGATGATGGCTGTAATTACTATGCCCATCACATAATATACTGTTAGGGCTCTAGTTTTTACCACGGAATATATATGACTTTAGAAACAATATTTATCACTCAGCTCACATCAATAATAGGCTTTATTGTCGTGTTATTTGTTTTGTACCGAATTCTAGTAGCAACAAAGAACGCTACTATTGAGTCTTTGAAGCAGCAAATCAGTCTTCAAGGCCAAAAGCTGAGTGATTATGAAAACCAAGAACCTGACATCCTCATACAAGTACTTCAAAGGCGAACGGAAGCTCTAGAACAAGAGTTAAAAGAGCGAGAACAAGCCAACGTTCAATCTATCGAAGAACAGAAAGATTCCATTGACAGAGTGAAAGAAATTGAAGAAGAGCTTAAGTCCAACGAATTAGTTCTGGAACGAAGCCTTTTTGTTACTCGAAACGCAAGAAGAGTAACAGCCCATACACGCCATTATCTTTTGAAAATGTATAACGAAACTTGCCAAATTTGTGGCCTAAAAGACAGCCAAGTTATGGAAATGGCACACATTAAGTCATTTAGTTCAGGTGGTGAGTCATCAGTAAGTAATATGTTACTTCTTTGCTCCAATGATCACCGTTTATTTGATAGAGGCGCATGGGGTATTAATGACGATTTCAGCTTGATTGGAAAAGAAGGGCGGCTAAATGTTTCACCTAAACACGAGATTTCAAAAGAGTCTTTAAAGTGGCATAGAGAATCTGTGTTGAAAGAGTTGACGACATAAAGCCCTAACAAGTTGCTTAAACGGACGAAAAACAGTTGGCTTTCGCTCGTTCCTCGCAAAATATAGCCAACCATTTTTCGCCGCTTAGCAAGGCGTTAGGTGTTTCTGTGATCTCTGAGTATTTTGATGATTGGGAAGTAAAGGAAGAGTTTTCTCAGGAGTTCATTTCCTTATGGGGTGGCTGGCTAGGCCGAGAAGATTGTTACAAGCTAGATGAAGTAACAGAATCTGAATGGGAAAGATTTAATCAATTAGTTAGCTTGCTACATTCAAAATATGAAATGTACGCGGTTAATTTAGAAAACGAGACCATTGATAAACTTGAAGACCTAGATAAATATTTGCCAACTTACGAAGAAGATATGAACAGAGGGCAAATAAATTTCACGACTATTATTATTCCTTCATTAAATGCAGTATTCGCGGAAACGTGGGATTTCACATATATCCTTTATCATAAAAATAATGGTACAGTTGAAACCCTTAAACCTCTAATAAAAAAGAGTAATTTGTTTAGTTTTAGTGACTAAACACCTAACAAGAATTTCAAGCGGGACTGCTAACAGTTTGCTCGGTTTCGCTTCGCTACACATTTTAGCAAACTATTATCAGCCCCTTAAATGGGCGTTGATATGACTCCCCACGTCAAGAAGCGCGTTACGAACCCTGCTCAGAAAGCCAGAGCCATAATTTGTTTATCTCTTCATAAACGAGTTAACGCATTAGATGAAGCAAGTAAATTCGTCGGTTATCATGCTGATATTCGTGGATTATTAACCTGTTGGTTAACAGCGCCTACCTTACTTGTTCCGTCGTGACACCTGTCTTCAGTCTATGCTCGTGGTTCAATAATAAGTAACTATCATTGCCGTCCTAACGCCCTCGGTGGTTGTGTCACACCCGATGCTTGATCTAAATACGCTAACTCTAAACTTTTACTCATGCTGGCAATCGCGCAATGCGTGTTCTTGGGTCTATTGGTGTGATGACCACTTCACGTGATATCGCCCAAATATAAGCGATCATCTCGCGTGCGATTGCAGCAACAATTAAATTACGGTGCTTTCCTCTTTGCATGAGACGCTGATATCGACGGCACAGCCTGAGCTGCGCTTGCCAGGCGATATCAATGATTTCTTTACTTAATCCTTCTTGCCGCTTACGCAGCTCAGTTGAGATATTAGCCTTATGCTTATAAGTTTGAGCCCCCTCGATTAATAGCCGTCTCGCTCGACCATTACCACACTTTGTGAGCTTACCTAATCGCCGTTTGTCACCACTGGAGCTTTCACTCGGTACTAGCCCTAAATAGGCCATTAATTTTCTAGGATGATCGAAACGTCTGAGATCTCCTAATTCGGATATCGTCCCAACGGCGACTAACATACGAACCCCACGCATCGCCTGAATCGCCTTAACAACCGGATAATATCGCCATTGTTTTACCTGATGCTCGAGTTCATTTACCAATCGAGCAACGCGATTTATGCGCTCAGTGATCGTTTGTATCATCTCTTGTAAAACGATTTGCTGACTATGATGGGGCAGAATGATCTCAGTTAACCAGCGCAAATGTTGATTAGACCAATTGTCTTTAACAGCGCATTTAATATTATTTCTTAAAAAGAGGCCTTTGAGTTGAAATTTGGCATCTTTTAAGTCCTTCATCGCGGTTTCTCTTGCCCGTGATAAATCACGTACGGCTTCATCTTCTGATTCTGGCACGTATATGGCTGTTAGCTCTTCTGCTTTAAATAACTTGGCAAGCTTGGCTGCATCACGTTTGTCCGTTTTCACTCTATCCCCTGGTTTCTTTGGGATGAGTGATGGTGCGACGATATAACAACAATGACCTAAGCTGGTTAGTAATCGATAAATCCAATAACCACAAGGGCCTGCTTCATAAATAAAACGTAATGTTGTTTTTGGGTATTTTGATTTTAGCTGCCTAGCCAATTTAATAAAGGCTGATTTGTTGGTATTTATTTTACCTAACGCTTGAGGTTTTTCTCCTCGGTTGTCTTGTAAAACAGCAATTTGAGTAAACGTTTTGTGGGTATCTAACCCAATAAAAACTATGCTATTGTTATTCATGCTAGCCTCCGCTTTTAGTAATATATCAAACTAATTATGGCTCTGGCTTTTGAAGTTAACCCACGAATTGGAGGCTAGCCTCGTGGGGAGTCATTATGTCTATGAGCCTAAAAATTCTAGCTATGGATAAATCACTTGATGCCTAAGTCAAACTTTGCAAGGGATGCACTTTTCGCATCTAAACGACAATATGATTGCGATTTCGACCAATCTATTACACCTTTAAAGCGTAATTTAATGTTTGTATCTATTCTATCTTTTGCGGCTTTAAATGTATCACCTAAAGATGGTGATTATAGTGTCAACTTAGGCGTGATTTCAGGAGTGGTAGATAGACCAGAATTAGTTTTTGGTGGCTTGTTAGCTGTTTGTTTATATCACGTTTATTTTTTCTGGGTTAAATGTCGGCACTCAATAATAAATTCTCTTAACTATCCAAAAATAGAGGAATTCTTCATGTATGAGCTTTCCTCTATTCATGCATTTCATGAATATAATAAACTGGTGAAGCAACATCTAAATAGGCAAATGAATATGGCTGTTGGGTCATTCAAACGAAGCCCTAAGGATGCTAGAGAAAAAGGAAACTGGAAAGTCAGAGCTGAAATACAATTAGAACATATTAAGTCTCAGCCGGAGTTTCTTGATGCACTAAGTCAGCATGAACTCTTTGAGGTAACGGAAAGCCGAGGCTTTGCTCAAATCGACTTTATGTATAAAGCTACTGCAAAAGATCATGACTTTTTGAATATCCATAGGGATCATTTTTGGTTAACTAAAAAAAGTGAATTTATAGAACATGTACTTCCGCTTATTTTGGGATACTCTGCTGTTGTGTTTTTGGTATTTAAAATATCAACATTGGTTGGGTTCGGCTCATAACAAGAGACTATGGCGTTAATATCAATTCGCCAGCGCCCGGTTTGTGTCGGTAACTGCCCTCTGAACATCAAACTAGCAGGGGGCGATAAACGGCCCAGACTGTGTGAAAACTCTGATTACTAAAAACAACACGCGTTGCTACGTGAAATACGCACTAGGTTGCGCTATATACCTTATGAATTTTAATCTCAGGCGTGTTTTTCCATCGAAATTTACCAAAAATGACAGCGAAATTTAGTTTTCACACAGTCTGGGCCAACTACGGACACTGGGCTTTGGAGCTCTAGCTCGCTATCGCACAAAAGCGTGATAGCACTGACTTCAATAGGCGTTGTAGTTTGTCCATTTCGTCAGACTTTTCTAATGCCACATCCCCCCCTGTTTATCCGGCAATACTTTCACCAGATAACTCACCCAATTCAAACAAGTTGATCCCTAGATTTCTTGATATTAAATTACTGACTAAATGTTTGGAGTGTTAAAACTCTTTGAATTTTAATTCTATTTTTGTGACTGTCAAAATTGGTCTTTTTAGGGCTTATTACACAATGCACTTAATTTAAACCTTACATGCCTAAATTACTGAAACCACTTACAATTCATTTAGCAGCCGTATTTTTCTTCTTTTTAGAAAATAGCTTATCTATATGTTCTCGTGCGTCTATGTATCCGACACTTACTGCATTGGGCTGCTCGCCGATGCAGTAAGAACTAAAGACGTTGAGTGCTATAGCAGCTCTATTCTTGCGGCTAATATCACCCTCTTTCATCGCCCACCCAATTATAATCCCTTCAGCTTGTGCTCGTGCATTCGAAAAGTATTCAGATGAATAGCCCTTCGTTAACCTGGCCAAACGTGAACGTTCACCGTCCAAACCAGCGATACCTGCATAGGCAAGACAAAAGACAAATGAAGATGGGGAGTAACTCAGATCGGCATCTTTGATCGACGCTCTAAAATTAGCATCTTCTTTAAACCTTTTGTCAATTTCATCAGATCTTAGCTTTGCTTTAAATTCTGCCCGTGTTAATGGTTTGATGCACCTACGGGGAGGAGGTGGCTTTGCCCCTTCAACGGGGACTGCAAACATTTCTCTAATGGGAATGTAAGTCTCTTTTTTTTTCGCTGCCTCATCCAAGGCTGCCCATTGAGCCAAGGTAAACTTGCAGTCAGTGCGGGGTTTATAGTTGTCTGCGTCATGACCTAATGCTGAAACAGATATTAAAAAGAAAGGTATAACCAGCAAAAACTTGACCGTGTCCATTTTAAAACCCATAGATTCCCTTAATCTGTAGCCAGAAGTAATGAGTTTATACTACATTAATAACTGTTATAAAACAGCTAATTGATGGCTTAATTTACTGCGTCACCTAAGTGCAGTGCCAAGCAAAGGTGGGGGAGAGTAATTTGCTTACCCATACAAAACCTAATCCAAAAAAACAAATTGGCACAATAAATTCTATGGCGTTTTGTGCCCCAAAGCGGCTTTGGCAATAAAATGTGAGAGTCTGTTTTGTGTCGTGAGCAGACTAAGTTGTACCATAGGAAAGGTACCGGGAGTATGAGAGTGAAAGGTAAGAGTTTTGTAATTAGGGTTAGCACTGGTGGTGGGTTCTACTGGAAGTAGGTTTACCTTTTCAGGGTAGGGTTTACCTATAAGTAATATACCCCATATACCCCGTATTATTCCTTAAAGCCTCCCCGATTATATTACCTGTCCCTACAACACCTACCGCCTTCCTGAGGGGCAACATACCCAAAATATCACACAGCGTATACATGAGCTAGAGCATGTGTACACTTTACTTAATAGTATATACGCGTAACCTAAGCGTTATCTATGCCTTGTGTCTCCTTCAACACCTCACACTAGAGCTTTCACCCCTTTCCTACACTAACCCCTATATAATACTACACATCCTTCCCTGTATCCTGCATACACCCTACACGGCTAGGAATATCATATACATATAACTCCCTTTCTTACCTCACTAAATACTCCCCCGCGCCAAATTTTCATACACTAACTTCAAACTCTATTCCCAACCCCCCGCCCAAAAAATTTACCCTCTTGTTTATATAAAGAGGCCGAGGCGGTATTTAAAGAATAATATCATAGGGGTAACTCTTGGGGTGTGGTCTCATTGTACCGGATACTCGTCACAATCGCTCAGCGCCAATTTACCGGGCTATATACCGTTTCACCTCCGGTAGAAATATCGAGGATCTTTCCTCCACCTCTATGCCCTGCCTTAAGAGGTTGTTTTATATAACCACCTCCCTATAAGACCGGGTTAGAAACCCTTCCAAATAGTCTTATATAGAAGTTGACGCGAACTATATAAGACAGTGTTATTGCTAAGAGCGACGGGATACCTCCTAAACCGATGTACTTCCACCTTATATAAAATCGGTTTTTAGTGCGAAATATCAAAGACGTTGTAAATACTACCTAGCGTGATGCCATCCCCCCCTCATATAAGCACTCATGGCTATGTAGTTGCGTTATCTCTGCTTATTAGCGCCATCGCCTTACTATAACAATAAGCCTGCTGTAGCTCCGCCCAGAGAGGACATTAATGTATACCCTAGAGTCCACTGGACAACCTACCCTTGACAATGGACATTAAAATGGACAATTGTAATTTAATGGGTTACGCTCACCACTTCAAAGACCTTAATGTCCACACAAGGATAGACCAATGACTGACATTGCATACATTCGAGTAAGTAGCGTTGACCAGAATACAGACAGACAAATAGCAGAGCTTAAAGCAGATAAAACTTTCACTGACAAGTGTAGCGGTGGTAGTACGGATAGACCAGCATTAACAGCATTACGTGATTACATGCGTGAAGGTGATACTGTCCATGTACACTCAATTGATCGCCTAGCTCGTAATCTACAAGATTTATTATCATTGGTTGAATCATTCAAAGCCAAGGGAGTAGCACTGAAGTTTCATAAAGAAAACATGACATTTAAGGCTGGTAACTCTGACCCGATGCAAGAGCTGATGCTATCGGTCATGGGTTCAGTTGCTCAGTTTGAGAAAGCTATGATTAATGAGCGACAACGTGAAGGTATCGCCAAGGCTAAGGCTAAAGGCGTCTACAGTAAATCAAGACGCAAACAAGTTGATGCAGCTACGGTTTTAAACCTCCTTGCAGATGGTAGGAGTCACTCAGCAATAGCTACTGAGTTGAACTGTAGCACCAAGACTGTACAACGAATCAAGCGTGAATCAGAAGCATCAGCTACCAGCTAACCTAACTACCATTTTCAAACCTCTATAGCCCCCTTACGGGGCATACATCATCATCGTTCTTACAAATTACTTATTCTCGTTATCACACAACCTTATACAGCAGCCGAAAGGCCCCCTGTGAGCCGTTTTACAATATTACCGCCTAAGTTACCCAAATTATTACTTGTAGGCCTTAACAGCTCACTGACGCTCTTTTAGAGCATGTTATATGGCGTATGTATAAGGTAGTGAAGTACTGAGGTAATTTGAACCTCGAATAAAATCTCTACCCTTCCTTTAATGTCTCACGTCTCCACCCTAATGTAATACAATATTATGTCTTACTTTTAATCCTTATATATGTCCTATTTGTTGCCTTGGAGCGATATATACAGGCTCGTTTAGCACTAAATTTAGTATCTACAATTATATCTGAAATTAACCTAGCATTAGTATTGCCAGCCATAACGGTTGTTGACGTAAGCGCCTGTAATATCAATGTTAACGGCAATAGTATTTTCATATATTACTCTAAGTTGAGATATGCTCAATCATTTGAGTAGCTTGAGGAGCGTTAACAACAACTTAATTACAATAAACAAAAGGGCTAAGTCGTGCGATAGCCAAGCAAATGATCACTTTGTGCGCATAGTTAACATTAACGGCTACTAACTACGAAAGTCTACTTTTGGATCATACAGCGGACATAAAGTCTGGTGCCTTAACAGTGATAATGAATGGTCTGTGTATCTTTCACACCTAAGACCCTACTAAGTAATATGACTATTCAACCTAAACAAACTTAAAGCCAACACTATTTAGGTAAAAACTAATTGTTAGTTTAGGTTATGCTTTAAAGATACACTAATTATCTAAGCGACTGCTGATACCATTCAGCTTCACCGATCAAATATTTTGTCGATTCTAATTAGTTTATAAAAGTTAACTACTGACCTATGGTTGGGGGATATAAAAGATTAATAGGTTGAAGGTGAGCATTACGAATAAACTAGAATACGAGCTAATGAATGATTACTTAGAGACATCTTGATATCGAGCAGATAGTATAATTAGGGGGGATTCTTTAATGTCATAATAATTTGAAAGACCAACTGGTAGGTGTACATATTCCTTGATAGCATTATTGACCTTTTTCCTGACCTTACTCTTACCTAAGTAAACATCACTATCTGTGATAACGTGTTTTCCTCCGTTCCTTATTTCAGCTTTGATATCAAATAGGAACTTCCATAATGGCGCGATATTCTCTTTGCAATAATTTAAACAAAGTCCATTTGTGAAGTTGGCGTAAATTCCTCTATTTGGAAATGCTTTTGCCTTGCCCATCCAGTGCAGCTAGAAGCTCTTCCGTATTTTTAAGCTCTATGCTTTCTTTTTACTTCTCATTTTTAATTACATAGTCCGCTCACTCCCTAAATGAGACTCAAGAAAATGTCTCACCTCGGGGGGAGACGTTTCTATTCCATCCAATCGGCTCATGATATTATTCGGACCTAATTCGTTATGTGCCTTTCCAATCGGTAAAACTCAGTGTTTAAGATTGTGTCGCTGTAGCAAATTTTATTATTTTATTAAGCTGTTGAAGGATAACTTAATAATATTGTTAATAATTAACTTCAAGATGTTGAATTCATTGGTTAGGTCAGGTAGGATCCCTTCTAGGAATGGATTTCCTTTATTGCCAATGGGAGGGTATCAAATTTTAAATTGTAAACCTTATATTAATTTTAGCTAATTAATATTAACTACTTTAAAAGTATGATACTTATGAAAAAATTGGCAGTAAGTCAACTCCAAATTGGTATGAACGTTGTTAAGCTGGATAAAAAATGGCTTGACACCCCCTTCTTTAAACATAATTTTGTAATCAAGTCTGAAAAGCATTTAGAGCAGCTACGTAATACCTGTGAATATGTCTTTATAAAAAACAATCAAAATTTATTAGTCGTTAACAATAAAAATCAGTCTAGTGAAGATAAAGAGAAGAAAGGGAAAACAGCTCTATCAGCATCATTTAAGCTATTGAATGTTGTTATTGAAGATTTTAAAGCTAGCTCTTATTTAAATACACGAAAAATAAAAGAAATTGTTAATTATTTAACAGTTCAGGTTTTGAACGACTCTAAAACCTATGAGTATTTAAATACTATCCAATCCAATTCCCCTTGTATCGCACATAAATCTTTAAGAGTTCTGGTGCTTTATTTAACGCTATGTAAATATCTTGGAATTAAAAAAAGCAAGCTATTAGACCTCGGCTGTGCAGCCTTATTACATGATATTGGTATGGTTAAGCTTCCAATTGCTTTTGATAAACCGGAGAAGTTAACTGTATCTGAAAGAGAGCAAATTCTTACCCATACAAAATTAGGTGCTATGTTTATAGAAGAAAGCAAAGAGTTTCCTTCTATAGTTAGTCAAGTTATAAGGTCTCATCATGAGCATTTTAATGGAAGTGGCTATCCTGCGGGGTTAGCAGGTAGAGATATCAACCTATATTCAAGAATGCTTACATTAGTGTGTGCTTATGAAGCAATAACACGAAATAGAGGCTATAAGAGCGCTTTAAATTCATATTCCGCCGTGTCTGAGCTAGCTAGAGTTTCAGGCTCTATGTTAGACCCTCGCCTTGTAGCAAGGTTTATTGAGATCATAAAAGAGTTCCCAGTTGGAACTCATGTGAAAACTCTAAATGGCGAGATTGTAAAAATTTTAGCTAAAGTAGAAAAAAATAAATATCAAGTAACTTTATTGTCTCCTGATGATTATGATTGCATGTTTTTACTGAATAGTAATGATTTTTATGGGGTAATTTATGAATAATCTAAGTTTCATAAAAAGTGACGGATATCATGAAATAACTACGCCTAAGTCAGATATATCAGCCCCATGCAATAGTCGATGCCGTAGTTGCTCTTTATTTCCTTTTGAAAAGCTTAAAAAGTCAAATATCAATAAAGGAGATGATTTTGGCACTTTCATTATTCACGGCGAGCGTCGAAAAATTAGTTCTCAAGGGATTCGATTAATCTGTGCTCTGACACACCAAGAAAATAGAATAATACCTAAAGACTATTTAATCAAATATGTTTGGCCTGACTTACCTATTGCAAGAAATAACCTGAATGTAGCCATTTATGAATTACGTATCTTATTGCGTGGTTCATCTGTAAATATAGAAAACCATAGAAAAGAAGGTTACAGCTTAACACGATAAGCTATTAATAACGTTTTACTTATAAATTGATTCTAAAAAATACTTTTCTTCTTGAGAAAGCATTTCTATTTCTTTTTGTTGATTAGTATTTTTTAGTCTAATTTCATTAGTTAATATTTGCATTAGTTCTAAACAAATTTCTTTGTAACATATATTGTCGGAATTGTTATTCTTAGTAGCTATTCTTAAGGCGTCAATACTTATGGGTGATATTTCATCGGATGTATATTGTACAGCGGATTCAAACTCTCTAATTATCTTTTCTTTAGCAGCTTCATTCATTTATTGACTCCAATTGAGGGTTGAAATAATAACCTTGAATCTTTATATCTTTAATATTTGATATGAATTCAAATTGCGATTGCGTTTCTATTCCTTCAACAATAACGTTGTAGCCTTTACTTAAGTAAGCTAATAGGCTTCGTAAGAAATTCATATCTGATTTTAATAGCCCCCAGAAAAGTTCTTTCGATACTTTTATAGTATTAAAATGTATATTGTTGGAGAGTATTACATCGAAATTTGATTGATTATTACCAAAGCCGTCTAACCATAAGCTAACATTTGGAATTTTCTCTATTTTGTCTAGAATTCCGCATTCATAACTTCCGATACTTTGGATATCTTTTTCTGATAACTCAAAAGCTATCTTTTGATTCCTGTTATTCAATAACTGTGGAATAAACTCATCAATATTCTGAATAATCTGGATTGGAGTGTTTATACTAATAGTAAACTTCTCACATAGAGGGTCAATGAAAACGGAGTTTAAAATTAGTTGAAATAATTTAATATGCTCACATGCAGTTAAGCTTTGAAAGAAGGAACACGCTGCAATGGGATAACTTTCATTTTTTATTGAACATAAAATTTCAACACTTATACAATGATTAGGCGGTAGAACTATCCTTTCTGCACGAGGAGAAACTATAACATCCCCCCAGACAACGCTACTAAAAGAAAAACTACTTAATGTCAACATTTTGTATTCTCAATCTCGCTTGTTGGAAAAATAAGTTCGTAACCAAGTCCTCTAACATTTTTTATTCTCATATCGGTATGTCTAAGGTTTGTTCTTATTTCAGATATTGCAACCATCAGATTATTTTTAACGACTATGCTATCAGGCCATGCATATGCCGACAGGTAGCAAAAGCTAACCGTGGTACCGTTATAGCGTAAAAGTGCACATAGCACTCGAAATGCTCTATTAGAAAATTTTACCCTCTTGCCATCGATATTAACCGACTGCATTTCAGGCAGCAGTGATATTCTTTTATTAATAATCAAATTATCTTTGTTTTTACACATTATGCAAAAAGATGTACATTGCGGCGTTGTATGACTTGTTATCTCTGTTTCCATGTTTATTGCTTCTATTGATGTTTTGTTTATCTTTTCAACTGTTTAAGCCTGCATTTAAGATGGCTCGTCCTTGTTCTCAAAAAAGGCATACTCTCTTATTAAATGGAGCATCTTAGCCCTACTGTATTACTGCCCCCCAGTAAATAATCGTCTCTATAGTTCTGAATAATCTTCAATAGGTGTGTTAACCAAACTCTGCAATGCAAAAAGAATCTCACTACCACCTTTAATGTATGTGGGGGCATCAAAAGTAATAGCGATGTAATTACATAGTTCTTGTAAATAATCTAAATAAGTAACCATCAAAGGGATGTCGTTTTTTTTCAATGAATCAATGGTTGCATCAATCAACTCAAGAGATAAGCTTATGCAAAAAGATTTCTCTTCATTGCTGTTATTTTCAGGTGAATCAATGTAGCCATTTAAAAACTCAAGAACTAAATTTATAAATAGAAGTTTATTCTCATCACTCATTTTAGTAATGTCATTATTCATCTATCCCCCTTATTGAGTACGTTTATATTCTTGCATAGTTCTAGAGGGATTAAATTATTATAAAATTTATAATAAACCTTGAAGGCTGTACTGATCTTCCCCCGAAACCGTAGGCATCTTATATTTAGAAACTGAAATATAAAGAGAGATGCCATGAGCAATAATAACTACCCTCAAGAATTCAAAGATGAAGCCGTTCGACAAGTGGTTAATAATGATTATTCCGTACCTGATGTTGCTAAACGCCTAGGTGTAGTGGCATAGTTAATTTGGTCACCCATTAAGAAAGAAATGTTATGCTAATAAGCATACAAATTTGGGTGAAAAAATGACGAAATTAAAACGCGCAACGTACTCTGCTGCAATCAAATTAGAAACAGCTCAGCTTGTAGTTGACCAAGGCTACACACAAGAAGATGCAGCTAAGGCTATGGGTGTTGGTAAATCAACTGTAAGTAAGTGGGTAACTCAATTAAAGCAAGAGCGGAATGGCCAGACACCCACCGCCTCACCAATGACACCCGAACAAATTGAAATTCGTGAACTTAAAAAGCAAATTCAACGCATTGAATTAGAAAAGGATATATTAAAAAAGGCTACCGCTCTCTTGATGTCCGACTCCCTGAACAATTCTCGTTAATTGAGAAGCTAAATCAACGAGAGCGTTACCCAATTAGCGTGCTGTGTAACGTGTTCAATGTGCATCGTAGCAGCTATAAATATTGGGCTGTACGGGATACAACGCCGACGCCAGAGCAAGTAAGGCTAGAGGCTGAAGTTAAAGCAATACATGCAATGAGCGGTGGCTCAGCTGGAGCACGGACAATCGCAGCAATTGCAACGAATAACGGTTTTGAATTAAGCCGTTATCGCGCCGCTAAGCTCATGATTAAACTAAAACTAGAGAGCTGCCAAGTACCACAGCATCAATATAAAAGGGGTGGTAATGAGCATCTTGAAATCCCAAACCTGCTAGATAGACAGTTTGATGTTGTTGAGCCAGATACCGTATGGTGCGGTGATGTGACGTATATTTGGACAGGCAATCGCTGGGCCTATTTAGCCGTTGTTATTGATTTATTTGCACGCAAAGTAGTTGGTTGGGCGATGTCATTGTCACCAGATACTAATTTAACATTAAAAGCGCTTGAACTCGCGTATGAAAGCAGAGGGAAACCGAAAGGACTGATGTTTCATTCAGATCAGGGTAGTCATTATACAAGTTTAAAATATCGTCAACGTTTATGGCGCTATAAAATTACACAAAGTATGAGCAGGCGCGG
>CAKZQF010000010.1 GCA_937139475.1 uncultured Gammaproteobacteria bacterium
AATAGGAATTAACAGATGACCCAATTACAACAAAGCGCTACACAACAACGTGCCGAACTTCAACGCCAAATATGGGCCATTGCCAACGATGTGCGAGGTTCAGTTGATGGTTGGGACTTCAAGCAGTACGTGTTGGGTACTTTGTTCTATCGTTTTATCAGTGAGAACTTTGAGCTTTACATTACAGGCGGTGATGAGAGCGTTAATTATGCGGCCATGTCTGACGATGACGAAAACATCAAGTTTGCTAAAGAAGATGCCATTAAAACCAAAGGCTATTTTCTTTACCCTAGCCAGTTGTTCAGCAATGTGGCGGCTAATGCACACAAAAACGAAAATTTAAATACGGATTTGGCAGCAATTTTTGCGGCAATCGAAAACTCAGCCAATGGCTATGATTCAGAAAAAGACATCAAAGGCTTGTTTGCAGATTTTGATACCACCAGTAATCGTTTGGGTAATACGGTAGAAGCAAAAAACAAACGTCTAGCAGCTGTGTTAAAACGCGTATCTGAACTGTCTTTTGGTGATTTTGAAGACAACCAAATTGATTTATTTGGTGATGCTTACGAGTTCCTTATTTCAAACTATGCTGCCAATGCGGGTAAATCCGGTGGCGAATTTTTTACGCCTCAGCACGTTTCAAAACTCATTGCACAGCTGGCCATGCACGGCCAGACCAGTGTCAATAAAATCTATGACCCTGCGGCGGGTTCGGGCTCGTTGCTGTTACAAGCCAAAAAGCACTTCGATGCGCATATCATTGAAGATGGTTTTTTTGGTCAAGAGCTCAACCACACCACCTACAACTTAGCGCGTATGAATATGTTTTTGCACAACATTAACTACGACAAGTTCAATATTCAGTTGGGTGATACCTTAACCGAGCCGCACTTTTTAGATGACAAACCCTTTGATGCGATTGTCTCTAACCCCCCTTATTCGGTGAAATGGATTGGTAGCGACGACCCAACCTTAATTAACGATGACCGCTTTGCGCCCGCAGGTGTGCTGGCGCCTAAATCAAAAGCCGACTTTGCCTTTGTACTGCATGCGCTTAGTTACTTATCAAGCAAAGGTCGTGCTGCCATTGTTTGCTTCCCCGGTATTTTTTACCGTGGTGGTGCTGAGCAAAAAATTCGCCAGTACTTGGTTGATAACAACTATGTTGAAACCGTGATTTCACTGGCACCTAACCTGTTCTTTGGCACCACCATTGCGGTAAATATTTTGGTGCTGTCTAAACATAAAACTGACACCACCACCCAGTTTATTGATGCCAGCGGTTTGTTTAAAAAAGAAACCAACAACAACACCCTCACCAACGAACACATCGAAAACATCATGAAGGTGTTTGCCAGCAAAGAGAACGTGGATCATTTTGCTAAATCGGTTGATTTGGATGTTATCGCAGGCAATAGCTACAACCTTTCGGTAAGCAGTTATGTGGAAGCGAAAGACAACCGCGAGTTAGTGGATATTACAGAGCTTAATGCCGAACTTAAAACTACCGTCGCTAAAATCGACGCGCTTCGCAGTGATATTGATGCCATCGTTTTAGAAATAGAAGGCGAGGAGCTTGAATAATGAGTCATTTTAGCTATTTAGAGAAACTCTTGGATGGAGAAATCGTTGAGTGGAAGGCACTTTGGGAAGTAACTGTTTGGGACAAAAAGTTTAATGCCGTAGAGCGACACAAGCAAAAAAATATAAATAAGCATCATTATTTTCTTGCAAAAGAAATTAATGAGCTTGTTGTTCCAAATGGTACTGTGAAGCTTTTAACGACTAATACCTCAAATAAGTACACTTCTGAAGAATTAGCAGGTGATAAAATCAAATCTGGTGAAATTATTGCAATTCCGTGGGGTGGAGACGCGATTGTACAATATTATAAAGGAAAATATTTAACCTCAGATAACAGAATAGCAACCTCGTCTGATCCAGAATTATTAAGTAATAAATATCTATATTATTTTTTACTTAATAATTTAAATGAGCTTAGTTCTTATTACAGAGGTTCAGGGATAAAGCATCCAAGTATGTATGACGTGCTTGAAATGAAAATCCCTATCCCATGCCCAAACAACCCAGAAAAATCGCTGGCTATACAAGCTGAAATAGTGCGCATTCTGGACGCATTTACCGCCATGACCGCCGAGCTGACCGCCGAGCTTAACATGCGTAAAAAACAATACAACTACTACCGCGACCAGTTGTTAAGTTTTGAAGATGGCGAAGTTGAGTGGAAGACGTTAGGTGAGCTTGCAGAAAATCTAGACTCAAAGCGTAAACCAATTACCAGTGGGCTGAGAGAAGCTGGCGATATTCCATACTACGGCGCATCTGGTATTGTCGATTATGTTAAGGATTACATATTTGATGGTGATTACTTATTAGTCTCTGAGGATGGCGCAAATCTATTAGCCCGTAATACTCCTATAGCATTTAGTATTAGTGGTAAAACATGGGTAAATAATCATGCTCACGTGCTCAAATTTGAAACTTATGCGGAGAGAAAGTACGTTGAATACTATCTGAATAGTATCGACTTAACTCCTTACATTTCCGGTGCAGCCCAGCCCAAGTTGAATAAGAAGAACTTAGGAAGTATCAAAATTCCAAATCCTGCTCCAAAAGAAAAAGAACGCATTGTTGCTATCTTAGATAAATTTGACTCCTTGACCTGTTCTATTAAAGAAGGTCTCCCACGCGAAATCGAACTCCGCCAAAAGCAATACGAGTACTATCGTGACCTGTTGTTGAGCTTCCCGAAATCTGAAGAGGCGGCTTAATGAATAACACGCTAACGGAAATAGCAGGGTTGTTGCACGCGTCCGATAAAAAGGTGCAGTTAATCTATGCCTTTAATGGTACAGGTAAAACACGTTTGTCGCGTGAATTTAAAGAGATCATCGCGCCAAAGGAAGATGGACTGGATGATCTTGATGGTGCAGAGCAAGCGCCACTTTCGCGCCACAAGATTTTGTATTACAACGCGTTTACGGAAGACTTGTTTTACTGGGATAACGACTTAGATGCTGATGCAGAGCCGAAGCTAAAAATCCAACCCAATACGTTTACCGATTGGATATTAAAAGTACAAGGTCAAGAGCCTAATATCACCAGGTTGTTTCAGCGTTATAGCAACGAGAAGTTGACGCCTCATTTTAATGAAGACTTTACTCAAGTAACCTTTTCATTTGAGCGAGGAAATGCGGAAAGAGCACAGCATGTAAAAATATCTAAGGGCGAAGAAAGTAATTTTGTCTGGAGTATTTTCCATGGGCTTCTAGAGCAAGTTGTTAGAGTCATGAATAATCCTGATGAAGAGGATGATGAGAGCTTCAATCAGTTAGAATATGTGTTCATTGATGACCCCGTCAGCTCATTAGATGAAAACCATTTAATTGAACTTGCAGTTAATTTGGCGGAACTAATCAAGTTAAGCAAATCTGAGAAGCTTAAATTTATCATATCGACACATAATCCGCTATTTTACAATGTGTTACACAATGAGCTTAATGCGAAAATCTGTTACTTATTGCAACGATTTGAAGATGGGACCTTTGATCTAAAAGAAAAAAAAGGTGGCGCGAATACAAGTTTTTCATATCACTTGTATATCAAGCAATTGATTGAACAAGCTATTACGAACAATGAAATACAGCGTTTTCACTTCAATTTGCTGCGCAACCTTTATGAGAAAGTCGCAGCATTTTTGGGGTACGCAGATTGGACAGCGTTATTACCCGAAAGCCGCGAGCTATACGCCAAACGAGTGATGCACTTTTATAGTCATCGTTCATTATCAAACGAAGAAGTTGCAGAACCTACCGAACCTGAGAAGCAGATTGTTAAGTTTCTACTTGAACATCTATTAAATAACTATGGTTTTAAACTGCAAGGAGCACAGAATGACTAGCACAACAAAGCCGATTGCAGAATCAAATAATTTTATTGTCTTAGATAAATACACAAAGCAAACGCAGATAAGTGAAAGTTACCAGAGCGAAGGTGATTTAGAGCGTGAACTTATTCAAGACCTAAGCAACCAGGGCTATGAGTATTTACCTGCTCTGACGACACCCGATGCCATGATGATGAATGTGCGGAAACAGTTGCAAGCCCTCAATAAGGTCCAGTTCACTGATGGCGAGTGGGCTCGCTTTTGCGAGCAATACCTGAACACACCAAGCGATAATATTCTTGATAAAACTCGCAAGGTGCACAGTGACTATATCTTCGATTTTGTCTTTGATGATGGCCATATAGAAAACATCTACTTGTTTGAGAAAAAGACTATTGCTCGCAACAAAGTGCAGGTCATTAAACAGTTTGAACAAACGGGCCAGCCTGCCGGACAGGCAGGAAGCCATGCCAACCGTTACGATGTGACGATTTTGGTCAATGGTTTGCCTTTGGTGCAAATTGAACTGAAAAAGCG
>CAKZQF010000011.1 GCA_937139475.1 uncultured Gammaproteobacteria bacterium
GATAGTGGTGGGCATGTTCCTGACCGGCTTTGATGCCCCTACGCTTAATACGCTGTTTGTAGACAAAAATCTGCGTTATCACGGTTTGATGCAGGCTTTTTCTCGCACTAACCGGATTTACGACGCCACCAAAACCTTCGGAAATATCGTCACATTTCGAGATCTGGAAATGGCAACCGTGGATGCAATCACTCGGTTTGGTGATAAAAACACCAGGAACGTGGTGCTAGAAAAAAGCTATAAGGAATACATGGACGGCTTTACCGATGTAGTGACCGGCGAAGCGAGGCGGGGCTTTATGGATGTGGTGAGCGAGTTAGAACAGCGCTTTCCTGATCCGTCTAACATTGAAAAAGAGTCTCATAAAAAAGACTTTGCCAAACTCTTTGGCGAATACCTGCGCGTAGAGAACGTGCTGCAAAACTATGATGAGTTTGCCAGTTTGAAAGCGCTTCAAAACGTCGACATGAGTGATCCAAATGCGGTTGAGGCGTTTAAAGAAGAGCACTATTTAGATGATCAAAAACTGGCTGAGTTGCAAACCATACGACTGCCCGCCGATCGAAAAATTCAAGATTACCGTTCTGTTTACAACGACATTCGTGATTGGCAGCGCCGGCAAAAATCAGCAGAAGAGAAAGAAAAGTCCACCATCGACTGGGATGATGTGGTGTTCGAGATAGACTTGCTTAAATCCCAGGAAATTAATCTTGATTACATTCTGGAGCTAATTTTCGAGCATAACAAAAAAACTAAAAGCAAAGCCGACTTGGTTGATGAGGTGCGCCGAGTGATCCGTGCCAGCCTTGGTAACCGCGCTAAAGAAAGCTTAGTCGTCGATTTTATTAATCAAACTGACTTGGATCAGATTGGCGAAAAGTCTAGCGTGATCGAAGCTTTCTTTTCCTTTGCCCAAGTTGAGCAACAACGAGAAGCTGAGGAGCTAATCAACGCAGAAAGTCTGAATGCTGAAGAAGCCAAACGCTATATCATTAGCTCACTCAAACGTGAGTATGCCAGCGATGCAGGGACAGAACTTAATGCCATCCTGCCCAAGATGAGTCCGTTAAATCCACAATACCTCACCAAGAAACAGAGTGTGTTTCAAAAAATAGCTGCGTTTGTGGAGAAGTTCAAAGGTGTGGGTGGGAAAGTTTAGTAAGGAAGCAAAGCACCATTATTTCAGAAACAAGCTTCTCCTGATTCCTAGAACCGTTGGCTATGGTGACTGTGACATTAGACTACAAAGTGACCACTTTAATTTTTGTAATACAAAATGCGTATCCCGCCCCGCCCTATTCTTTTAGGAATCTGTTTGTTTTTTGGCTATTTCAAGTTATTCGCGTGTTCGTCGCACTACTGTTGCATAGGTGTCGCACTTTTTAAGCCTAATGCTCCCAATACGGTCATAACTTCAATAGTTGTCGCATGCCTATCGCGCTTTTGGACATTCAAACTCACCCAACAACTCAAGCAAACCAAATCACTGCAGCTTGCCAGAAATTGACACCATTCAAAGAAAAGCAGTCATCATGAGGCAATTACAGATTCTGTAAGTTTCAGAATAAACGGACACTCCCTTTTAATTGGTCTGATCGGAGTCTGCTCCGCAACAACAGCGGTTTGGCGTATCGCTAATGCGCTACCAGCTCGGCAATATTCATTAGCTCCTTTTCTTTCCAAGGGGCCTTTGATGATTAAAGGCGGTAAATAAAAATAGTTCGCTTTAAATTAAAAACGATGTTAATTTATATTTATCGTTTTTTAGGTAATCTCCCTTTTATGTCAGACCAGGATCAAATGTTCAACGTGCTGGAACGGGCCCGATTGGCATCTGAAGAGAAAACAGTCAATCGCCATGCTCTGGCTGAAGTCTCCTCATCCTATGGCAGGACAGGCGATACCCTGACCAAAAGTCAGGATCTATCCCGTGCCTATTATCGATTTAGCTTGGTCGAAAAACGCTGTATGGAGGCGCTCATCAGTAAACTGCATCCACTTCGCAGTGATAACACATTACAAACCATTGAACTGACTGCGCAGGAATACAGCAAGACTTATCAGGTGACCAAAAACATTGCCTACCGTGATATTGCTCAGGCGGTTGAAGCATTAATGCATCGCGTGATCAAATCGGACCGATCCGACGGTCAAAAAGGCCAGTTTGAACTGACACTGATGTCCTTTGCTGAATACAAAGCCGACGAAGGAAAAATTGCCTGTGCCTTTAACAGTCTGATCGTGCCTCATTTAATGGGCTTAAAAGAACAATTTAGTCGTTACCCGCTTAAAAAAACCGTCGATTTTAGTAGTACGTATACCTGGCGATTTTATGAGGTGCTGGTCAGCTGGGCACAACCCAAAAAAACCACCGATGGTCGCTTCATGGGCTGGATTGACCGGCAAAGCGTTGAAGAGCTTCGCGAGATGTTAGGCGTTCCGAAAAGCTATAAATGGTCAGATTTCCAAAAACAGGTACTGACGGTTGCCCAAACCGAACTACAAGACAAAGCCAATATTTTCGTCACCTTTGACCGCATTAAAACGAGTCGGAAGATCACCCACCTGACGATTAAATTTATTGAGGGTGATCCATTATCTATCCATTTACCAGGAGGTGCTTCTCCCAATAAAAAACGTTAAACCGTAATCGCCCTGCACCGGCTTCCTACAGCCAGCACAGGACTTCACTTAAACGACTTTACAGGAGTCGAGAAAATGCAAGACAAAGACTATCAGAGTTCGCGCGCGTGTGCGAAAGTTGAACAGTGGGTTATCCCCACTTCTTCAGAAACACCCACTTCTTCAGAAACACCCCCTCCTCCAATTGAATCCATGACCTTCTCCAGTGAGTCCGTCCGGCTCCGTTTTATTCGTGAGCAACGAGCGTATGGTGACAAAGTCACCTTACGCTTCATCGCGCGTCAAGGAAATGTGGAACTGTATGAGATTACACGGGAGGCACTGACATGAGTAACGCCTTCAGAGGAGCCGCAATTGCCGGTCACACCATTGGTGCTTCAAAAGTACTGGGCTACTTGCTGATTGCAATCAGCGGTGGACTCGTTTTAATGAACGGCTACCACATGAGCAATTACTTAGTGGCGAAGCTGACCAGTCAAACCACCTCCCCCCTATTCACTCTGACCCTGCAATACATTGGTTTTGTGATTGCTGCGATTGAAATCCCCCTCGGCATGTCTTTTATTACCCACTACCGGCTCCATGGGGTCACCACCGGTGTGTTGGTACAAGGCATACTCGGTATCACTATTGCTGCACTGGCCATGGCAGCGGGTATTGGTTCTCAACTAGCCGATGCCGATGAACGACAAAGCCAGGTTGATGCCCATTGGACAGCGCTGGGGAGCTATGCCAGTGATCAACGCGCAGCGGCACTTAAACGTGATGCTCTGGTGGCTCGTGCTGGGGTGATTCGCGACATTAACAGCCGTGAAATTGCAGAGCTTGATGCCCAACAGCAGTACCATGAAACCATCGCAACACTGGACCGAATGCGCGCGAAACATCAGTCAACCAAACCCATCGAAATTCTGGAGAATGGTAGTCCAATGCACCTCTTTTTGATCGCCCTTTTTTCCTTTGTTTGTTCCGTCGGTGCTTTTTTCTGTAGCTGCTTTAGTGCGGTCTTTATTAATCCCTTGGTGGCACTCCCCGCCTTCAGCCTCAAAGCCAAACCGGAACATGACTGGCGTTCAGATGGTTCCGATTTCCAAGTGGTCAAACATAATATCTCGCCAATGGGTCACCGCCTGAATGGATTTTTAATGCGTGAAACACTCCCTGCTCGCATTCATCAGCCCCCTGCTCCGACTATCGATAAACCCGATTCTAACAAGCATTCAATGGGAGACGAAAAAAACCGCCCCCAGCCAGTCAATAAAGAAACGGGGGCGGTTTTAAAAGACCCTCAAGAGACTAGCTTACGTAAGCTAAAACCCGCTGTTAAAACGCGGGGCTTTAGGGCGTTTGATAACAATGATTATCAACAACTGGAGACCATGGTTATGAACCATGAGATTAAGCCAACTATTAATCCAATCAAAGATTGGTTGAAACAGGAAAAAATTGGTTTATCCGATGAAAAACGCCAACACCACGCAAAGGATGCTTTAGAAACCATGTACGAAAAAAACATCCTTATTTTAAATCCGAAGCAAGCTACCACGCACAAAATGCTTCCCAAGTACGTGCTGAATCCGGATGACCAATCATCACCCGTACAGGCTGAAGTATCGATTACTGATGCCGTAGAAATAGGGGAGTTTGATATCGTGACACAGTGTCCTGTGTGCAGAGATCATACCGTAACACCCATCATCACATTGGTCGATCAACAAAACTGGATCGCTCGCTGTGATTGTGGCCATAACTGTGTTGCTGCAACCCACCTTGTGGCAGGTTATTCAGAGCCGAGCTATGGCCTGCTAGCAAAAGCGAAAGGTGATAGTCCCTAACGGTTGCCCATCAATCGAAGTAAATAAGCTGGGGTTACCCAAAGGGTAATCTCAGCACTTGATTAACCATGTCTTTATAGCCTGACATGAGTTAATTCACCGAAAACAGGATTAGAGAAGACAGTGCCCTTTGAGGTATCCGTTGGCACCGTGTTGGAGTGCGAGAGTGATCCATTGGTTATTACTTAGTTTCTCGCATCTGATAACCGCTTTTAAACTGACTCAGAGGCCCTACAAGCGTTTTTCCGCGTATGCGGCAAGTTAACTAAAGGAAAATACTTGATAGCTGCTTAGCGGCGATATGGATCGCGTAGCGATTCCTTATCGTTTGATCATATGAATTATTTGGGTAATAGGAACGATGGGGGTTTTGGATTTTTATAAAGGGACAAATTCGTTGCTTAGCTTTATGTGTGTATCCATAGATGATTTTCAATGCTTTTCTTTTTAACTATTTAACTATTTAACTATTTAGAGGTTTTAGTTTGCTGATTTAAAAGGCTTTTTTGGTCAATAAAGGGACGGATTCGTTGTTACAAAGGGACGGATTCGTTGTTACAAAGGGACGGATTCGTTGTTACAAAGGGACGGATTCGTTGCATTGAAGGACAAGTTATATTGTGACCTTAAAAGGTCTTTACAATGTGATGACCCTGACATATAAACTAACCTCCTCGTTTGAGTTTTTATTATGAAAAATGTGACTGTCGTAAAGTCTAATAAGGTTGTTGAAGCAGGTTACAGACTGACCTTGAATGAACAACGTTTAGTACTCGCCTGTATCGCTCAAATAAAAAAAGGTCAGTCACTTTCAACTGATGATCGATTCACTATTTCTGCAAGTGAATTTTCGGATATGTTTGATGTTCCTATCGAACGTTCATACGGTGATCTACAAATGATTGCTGATAAATTATATGAAAGGTCTGTGACAATTGATGACCCTGATCCACAGGTACCAAACTCGACATACATACGAACCCGCTGGATAACATCCATCAAATACGTTCCAAGAGATGGCAAGGTAGTACTCCGGTTTGCTCCGGATATCATTCCCTATATTTCAATGCTTGAGGCTGAGTTCACACGGTATAGCTTAGCTGCCGTTTCGGACATGAATAGTATCTACGGCATCCGATTCTATGAGCTATTAATGCAATGGGGACGATTCGGGGAACGTGTTTTAGAGATAGACGAGCTTAAAGCTATGTTAGGTCTCGAAGGCCGATACAAAGCAATCAAAGACTTCAAACTCCGTGTCATCGATCCTGCCCTTAAAGATATCAACCAATACTCCGATCTCACTGCTAGCTATGACCAACGCAAGTCTGGCCGCAGGGTTTCTCACATCATCTTTAGATTTCAACCTAAAGGTTACGATAAAAAACTACCTGCTAAAATTACTAAGAAGCTTATCGAACAACATGCACGTCCTGGTGAAAGTTATAAACAGGTTGAGCTACGCCTAAAAGCTGCAAACTAATGGTGCTTAAATGGGGTAACTTTAATACCAAAGATATGTTATTAACATGCTATATTGGTACCAAATAAACACCGAGTTAACACCATGATAATAGTGATAGGAAGCCAAAAAGGCGGCTGTGGTAAATCGACTACTACCGTCAGTGTCTGTGCCGCACTCGCGAGCCAAGGCAAAGACGTTGTTCTAGTCGATGCTGACCGTCAAACCACTGCCGCTAACTGGGCCGCTGATCGTGATCAAGATGGCACCCCTCACCCTGTTCACTGCGTTCAGAAATACGACAACATTCGCTCTACACTCATCGACCTAGATAAACGCTATGAATTTGTTGTAGTTGATGCTGCTGGCCGTGACAGTCGTGAGCTACGCACAGGCATAACCGCTGCACACATGCTGATTGTTCCATTCCGCCCTTCACAACCAGATCTAGACACTCTCCCGCGCATGCAGGAAATCATCACTCAGGCACAAGACTTAAACCCAAATTTGCAGGTCTACGGTTTGCTCACAATGAACCCAACCAACCCTAGCGTGCATGAAGAAGCTGAAGCACGGGAATACTTTCAGGAGTTCCCTATCATTCAACCACTCAAAACCATGATCTATGATCGCAAGGTATACCGTGACTCCATGAGCGTCGGTAAGGGCGTTACCGAAATGAACAACCCAAAAGCCAAGACCGAAATAGAAAACCTACTGAGAGAGATTCTGTAATGCCGAAAGTTCGGAAACCAGCTGTAAACAAAACACCAACACCTGAACAGGTTGAAGCTTTTGCTGCTGGTGCTGAGTCAGAGACACCAGTGATACAATCAGTAGACCCAGCAGCACCAAGAAATTTTAAAGCGCTGAAGCTTGGATTGAATGAGTACGAGTATCAGATCCTGGAAGAAGCAAGCCGCAAAGCAGGGCGCAGCAAGCTCAATTTCATCCGTCATGCCATGCTGACGATGGCAAAAGAAGTGGATTCAAAATGACACCTAATTGGTACCAAAAATAAACCACATAAACCCCATTATGATACCAACTTATTATCAAAAATGGGAACTCATAAGCAAAAATCCTGACTTCCAGACACTATGATAGAATCATAAAAACCTGATAAATAACGGAGAACACACCAATGCAACTCAGTATTCACATCCCTGATGATATGTGGGAACGCTTAGAAGATGTTCCTAAGGCTGAGCTTGTCCGCTTAATACGTGTCGGGACGCTACAGAAACCAGTGACCAAAAAGAAAAATCTCATGCATTATTTTGGTAGTGCTAAAGGTGCTTATGCTTCCGCAAAACAGGCAGACGCTTTTATCCGTAATGAGCGTAATTCATGGCAGTAATCGATCAGGTTGTAGGAAAGCGCGTTTATTTTGATACCAATATTTTCATTTATATTTTTGAAGGCTCACCTGAGTATCAAGACATTGTGATGCCCTTGATCGCACTAGCGGAGTCAGATGACATCGCTATATTCACCAATGAAATTACGTTGGGGGAGCTATTGGTTTCCCCGTTCAAAAACCAGCAAAAAGAGATTGCTGACACTTATATCCAAGCGCTCAATAACCCTGATTTTGTTACGCTAGGTTCCACGACCCAGCATATCCATATAGAGGCTGCTCGTATCCGGGCTACTTATGGCATGAAATATCCGGATGCTGTGCATATAGCCAGTGCAATCGATTCAGCTTGTGATGTGTTTTTGACGAATGATCGGAAGATTAAAGCGGTTTCTAATTTGGAAATGGTTTATTGCTCGTAAGCAGACAGCGACACGTGACGTAACGCGCTCTGGGGCTAGGTTCCGGTTAGCTTCTCAACCACCTTTGAACTCATCTATTTCTGCGATTAAGTTGAGGATTTCAGGCGTGATGGCCAGCGAGGAGGGGGAGCATGATAGGTCATATCCATAAAAATATCCGTATATATTCATATACCGTACAAAATACAGAACTGACTAACCATGCCTAAATCACAGCGATCGATGTTAAAGCGGTTAGGGTTAAGGCAGGAATAACGTCAAAATTTTTTCGCACACCTACAGCATTGTGAACGATGCGAATGACTGGGAGATTGAGACCATGGGTAAGGCGAAGTATCCGTTGGAATTGTTTCAGCGGGTGGTGACATTGAGCTTGCGGGCGGTTGAGATTGTTAAGGGGTTGCCGGAGTTGGATACATGACAAGTGCAACAGCTCAATCGGATTAACTCAGATTGAGCTCGTTACCAATGACAACAATTATATTGTCAGGTCTACCAATGTTGCAGTAGGCGCATAGAGTGCCACAGCACCAGCACCTTTTAGTGCGTTATCTCTTGTTGTATAACCTTCAGAACGGAGTATAACTTCTCCGTTATGAGGTGACTTAAGATTGAAATAATACTGCCCATCATTGCTACTTTGCCATACCGTAAAGTTGCTGCTGGTTTGCGAATGAACACGCACAGATTCAATACCACTTTTTGCATTATGTTTCTGTGTGTACCCTTCAGACCAACCGATAATTTCACCATTTGGTGCTTTCAGGCGAAAATAGAACTGGCCATCAGTAGCCTTAAATATCTCAAACTTGCCTTTCAATGCGTTACTCATATTATATTTTCCTGTTGTTAACCACGTGGTGGAAATGGATCATTTCCGTGACTGTCCTTGTCGCGAATCTGCCCATTAGGCCGATGGATAACAAGTTCTGATTTTTGGTTTTTGGCAACCTCACGACCAGCATCAATTGCATCCTTTTGAGTGGGATGAACAGATGTTGCTCTTGAATTACCAGCCCCTTTTACGGCCCAACCATTTTGGTGAGGCACTACATGTTGATTTTTCTTTGACATAATATAGCCCATTTTAAAACGAAAAAGTTAGATATATCTTACGATTTTTATGCTAATCACCCATTCAGCTAATGTCAATATATATTTTCATAAGATAGTTAGATATATTTAACGAAATCAACTACAAACCAGAGGGGAAGACATGGCTTTAGGTGTGAAATTAAAGGAGTTACGACTCGAAAAAGGAGACTCATTGCAAACAGTGGCTGATGCCGTAGAAGTATCTAAGCCGCATATATGGGAGCTGGAAAGAGGGACAACCAAAAACCCATCACTCAATTTGATTAAAAAACTTGCAGCTTACTTTGGTGAAAGTGTAGAGTATCTGATAGACGAAAACAGTGGAAAATCAGACGAAAAGATGGTTTTCAACCGAAAAATACATGGAATGAATCTGTCTAAAAACGATCTGGATGCCCTTTTAGCAGCGGCAAAGGTTTTGGATTTTGGCACTGATGCCATAGGTAAAATAGTAACGGATGGAGGTGGAGACCATACTGTAGTGGGTGTAATCAAGGACTTTCACTTCAAATCGCTGCACCAGCCCATTGACCCGTTGTTCATGTTTTATAGGCCTTTTGGCGGTCTCATCGTGAAGGCAAAGTCGGCTGATATGTCTGGCTTGATTGCGGATGCCAATTCGCTATGGGATGGTTTCGAAAGTGGTGAAACTTTTGGATATACTTTATTAGATGAATCGTATCGTCAGACCTATGTTGCCGAACAAAAAATGGGAACTGTATTAAACCTTTTTGCCCTATTGACCATTTTGGTCGCCTGTTTAGGACTATTCGGATTAGTAACTTTTACTGCTGAACAGCGGTTCAAGGAAATCGGTATCCGAAAGGTACTAGGTTCATCGGTAATTGAGATTATGGCCATGCTTTCAAAAGATTTTTTAAAACTGATTTTTATTTCATTCTTTAT
>CAKZQF010000012.1 GCA_937139475.1 uncultured Gammaproteobacteria bacterium
CCAGCGCAGGATTATGTTGAGCAAACGCTCGACCTCAACGAGCTGTGCATCAAGCGACCGGCTGCAACGTTCTTTGTGCGTGTTGAAGGTGATTCAATGATTGATGCTGGGATTCACCCAGATGATATTTTGGTGGTTGATCGTTCTGTTCAAGCAGAACACGGTGACATTGTCATCGCTGGCATCCATGGAGAACTCACGGTAAAGGAGCTTCAACTAAGGCCGTGCGTCAAGCTGATCCCAAGAAACCAGGCGTATGAGCCCATTCATATTCCTGAAGGGGCAGAGTTAGAGATATTTGGTGTGGTCACCAATGTGGTGCGAAACATGCGCCGTAAGTCGTGACTGTCCCATGCCTGTATTTGCCTTGGTGGACTGCAACAACTTTTACGCCAGTTGTGAGAAGCTGTTTCGTCCTGATTTAAAAGATACGCCGGTTGTGGTGCTGTCCAACAATGACGGCTGCGTGGTTGCGCGCTCGCGTGAAGCTAAGTTACTCGGTATTAAAATGGGCGTACCCGTCTTTCAGATCAAAGCCGAAATGCAGCGCCATGGCATTTTGGCATTCTCCTCTAACTATGCGCTTACAGTTGGGAAATACTTTAGACATCACATGTTGTAATGTTTCAGGTTGTATAAATTAGACGTCGAGATGAGGGGTGGTTACAATTTTTACTATTGGTTAAGAAATATCTTGAAAAAGTAGATGTATGAACGCGTAACCCCCTGGGGGAAGGCTTAGCAGTGTGAATAACGGATGATTTAGGTGTTAATGTGATTGAACAAAATAGGTCGTTTCCAGATGACTTCGGCTTTGACTATTGTCTTATGTGGATTAGTACGGAGAAATATCCCTCATTTATAAGTAGGCCACACCCTGACAGTGGCGAGATCATCCATGACGTTAGGGACAACTCAAAACCATTTGCTCATAAACTTCCAATTTTAATAGACCCCGATGGTATCAATGTGGTGCCAGTGAATCTATATCTTCACTCTTTGTTGGCAGATCCAGATATATCCTCCGATAAGACGATTCAATCCCATGCAGTTGCGTTATTGAGCTTCTATCGGTGGTTGAGCACGGAAATCCCCGAACATACACACCCAAGGACTGGCCTTCTGGTTGATGAAAAACCTCCGTTAACAATATATGACTGCACCGAGAAGGTAGAGGAAAGTCCAATCGTGAGATATCGAGACTATTTATTGGAAAACCTTTATACCAAGGATGAAACTGGAAAAGTCGGTGGTTCTCCAAGTACAGCCTCTAACTATGTTTTGAAAGTTGTCAATTACTTCATCTTCCTTCATCGCCAGCGGATCATTTCAATCAGCAAAACCTTTCGACCATTTGAGTTTAAGGCAAAGACTGTTCGCATAAGCAACAAAGGAAACAGAGCACAACATGAAATGCTCTCACATCTCAATCGCAGTCACAGTAAGGAAATTATTGTATACACCACAGGTCTCACTAGACCATTTAAGAACATAAAAAAACCTCAAGATGCTGATATTCGAGAGCTTAACCCACTTCGTGAAGATGAAAAACAAGAGCTTTATAAACACCTTGATATTGAAAATTCATCTGACACTAAAGCCCTAATGGTGTACTTAAAAACTGAAACGGGATTGAGATTGGAGGAATTAATAACATTTCCTGCCTCTGTCGTGGACAAGCCAAAAGCTAAAGTAGTTAAGGTGCAAATTGGTGAGAATATTAACGGTTGCTTAACCAAGTTCAAAAAAAACAGAACAATTGAAATCCCAGCCAGTGTCATGGATCTGTTGTACGAGTACAAGTTAAGTAAGGCGAGGAAGAAGGCTATTGAAAAAGGATTACTTCGCCATAACCACTTATTCGTTAAATCGAATGGCAATATCTACGCTCCAAACACCATTCAAAAGTATGTGGAAACTATCCGCAATGATTTGACACACTGTGGGCTTGATATTTATTTTGCCCCTCATGACTTACGAGCCACTTTCGCAACCGACTGGCTGTACAGCAAACATATGGAAACAGGTAAGCCCTTCGAGGCTTTGTTACAGGAGCTGGCTGATTTGATGGGGCATGAAAGCACCTCTACCACTCAAAAATACGTTAACTACATGAATGACAATAAAACATGGTTGGAATTCGCTCAGCGTAAAAATCAATTCGCACAACAATCGCTGAGGTGATGATATGGCAAAAAGTCGATTAGCAGCATCGAGAAATCAAAATAAATCACCCGCTCCGCCGATTACTAAGAAAAATGTTACTTCATTAGATTTGATCGTTGATATACGGCCAGAAGGGGTGCTAAACAGCACAAGACACAATTTTATTTATTGGTGTCATGAACAGTGTGATCCCAAAAAACCATTAGCTAAACCCTCTCGACTGGAAAGAATGCAAAAGCTAAAAAGATGGGTTGATCAAGAGAAGAAAAATGAAACCAATGCATGGTCTCTAGTAGTTAAATTAAGCGCCTTAAAGACTTACATTGCATTTTGCGACATTAAGAAGTTCGACCCTTTTAGTCAGGCTGGATATCTTTATTACGCTGGTAACTCAGGTGAGTTACGGCGCTTAGTTGACATTGCTAGTGAGCCTAAAAAATACCAATTTCAGTATCATAATGGTGAAGAGTTTGGTTTGTTGGAATCCTCAGCTCTTCAAAAAAAGATGAATCTCGACTCGATGCTTCCAGTGCTTGATTTTGATGTGTCAGTCCGCGGCTGACTGCCAGGACAGGAACACTGCTTGTTGTGCAAAGGTGTTGGCAGCTTCTTGTTGCTTGCGGATAT
>CAKZQF010000013.1 GCA_937139475.1 uncultured Gammaproteobacteria bacterium
GCGCCGATTCTTTACACTATTCCTTTACAGTTATTGTCATACTATGTGGCGATTATTAAAGGGACTGATGTTGACCAACCAAGAAACTTGGCTAAGTCAGTGACGGTTGAATAGACTAGATAAAGAATCTAGAAAGGCAGCTTCAATCGAAGCTGCTTTTTTTTTTGCAAAAAATAAGAGTGTTTAAGCTTTGATCTAACACCATATTTCTACTACTAAAGATTTTTGAAAATAAAATAAGCCTAGTTTTTTTCTTGTACTATAGTGTTTTTATTCTACAAATAATATTTGTGGTTCATTATTTTCAATAAACAGCATCAATATACAGTCATATTAATTAGTACTCATATGCTTTTAAGCCATAATTTAAAATGTTTATAACTATTTGCTGTTAAATGTTTTTTAGATTTGAGGTTTCGCTTAATGAAACGGTTTCTTTGTGTTGCTGGTTTTTTCTTATTCTTTTCTTCGCTAAATTATGCTGCCTCCCCTGTAATTACTGCTACTGATACCGTTGTTAATGAAACCAATGGGTGGTCATTAGTTGGTAATAGTGTTGCTGGTGCTCCCGCCGACATAGTAACAATGGCAACATTGTCAAATGGTCGTGTTGTCATCGTGGGCACAAATGGCGGCACACCTCAGTTAGAGTCTGTATACGCTTTTGATGGTACAACATGGAGCTTATTGGTTAGCCAACCCTTCTTTAGTGATCATCGATTACCCCAAATGGCAGTGAGTAGCAGCGATACTCTCTTTGTCGCTTATCAGGAGGGTCTAGCTGCGGCAGCTAAGATTTATGTTTATCGCTCTACCGATGGCGGGCTTAATTGGTCAATGCTCACCGATGGTGGAACAAACCACGTGGGAACCAACACGTATGCGGCAACAAGTAACAAGCAGATTGGGCTCTCTGTCGATGCCTTAGATAGACCTTACATTGCTTTTAGAGATACAACTGCGGGGCAAAAAGCGACTGTTAAGCGGTATAATGGTAGTTCTTGGGAAACCGTTGGTGGTGCTGGATTCTCTAATGGTGCTGCTAGTGATTTGACTGTGGCAATCGACTCAAATAACAATCCTGTTGTCGCCTTTAGAGATAGCTCAAGTGCGAGTAAAGTTAGCGCAATGGGCTTTGATGGAGCCAATTGGAACCTAATAGGAAACGCTGGCTTTTCTCCAGGTGCAATTCAGATCCCTTCAATTGATCTGGACAGCTATAATCGTCCGTATGTTGCATATTACACCGGGTCAAGTTCTGCACAGGTTGCCTATTTTACTGGAAGTTCATGGCAACACCTTGCTGATGTTGACTCCGTAGAGCAACGAATGAAAGTGATAGTTGATAATGATGATTTTCCTATTGTTAGTTACAGAGGGGCCTCAAACCTTGGATACTCTAAGAAATGGAACGGTAATCAATGGCTCACTATGGGGGGAGGTCCTTACACTCATCTTCAAGCCGCTAACAGCCCGATTGACATAAATACTTTTCAACACCTTGGAGCAGGCGGCCGCTTTTATACTGCTTTTACCTTGGGGACGACTTCCTATGTCAATGTATTAGGTGGCCAAATTGGTTTTGAAGTGGCTTCTGGTCGCAATGAGGTTGGAACCTTGGTTGCTACGGATGCTGACAATGATGTTTTAAGCTGGGGGGTTCTAGGTGGGGGTGATGCGGCCTTGTTTTCGATTGACAGTAGCTCAGGCCTGCTGAGTTTCAAGAACCCTGCCGACTTCTCTGCTCCATTAGATTCTAATGTCGACAACATTTATTACGTTACAGTTCAAGTAAGCGACAATAATAGTGGTACTGACACCGTTACGGTAAGAGTTGAGGTCATCGAAGATTCGGGACCTGTAATCTTAACTGGTAGTCAGGATGGCGTGTTAACGCTAGATGGGCAAAATGGCAGCAGTGTTAACATTATTGAAGACTCTGATTTAAGCTTATCTCATGGAAATGAAATATCCATAGGAGCATGGATCAACATAACTGATACCAGTAATAGCGTGATACTGATAAAAACAGACGATAGAACATCTCGTGATTTAAGTTATCTTTTGCGTATATTTAATGACCAATTACAAATGGTAGTAGGTGATGGCTTTAATTACGCCATTTGTTTTGCGCCTGTGATTACGAATGCTTGGCAACATGTTATTGGCACTTATAATGGATCCGGCACACCGTTAATTTATATTAATGGCGAACTTCAAGCTTGCTCTTCACCTAGAGCCGCTACATTAACTAGCCTAAGAGCGACTACTCAAGGGGCTGTCATTGGTGCTCATCCAAACGCTGCCGGGCAGGGGCTTAATGGTCAGCTTGATGAACTAGCTTTATGGGATAATGCATTAACCGGTGACGAAATATCTTCAATTTATAATACTGGAAACTATGTTTCGACCTTGGTGAACAACAATAATAATTATGTTTCCGCTCAAAACCTACAAGGATACTGGCGCTTTAATGAAGTTAGTGGTACTTCTGCTGCAGATAGCTCAAAAAGCAATAATGTTGGAACCGTTACTGGTGGATTTATTTGGGCAACCCAAGATTTATTTTCTGTTGGTGCAATAGAATGGCAAACATCAGTTAAATCCTATGAGGCATTTGATGCTAATGGCGATACTATTTCTTGGAGCATATCTGGTGGAGACGACCAAGTGTTATTTGACATAGATAGTGTAACTGGAGAGTTAACTTTTAAGTCAGGACCTAGTTTCTCTGCACCCAGCGATCATAATGCTGATAATAATTATCTTGTTCAAATACAGGCAACAGCGAACGGTCAAAGCACAACGCTCAATATAGAAGTGGTAGTTGCCGATAACGTATTACCTGTTGCATTAGACGATAGTGCGCTAGTAGTGCAGTCAAACTCAGTTGTTATTGATTTACGATCTAATGATTCTGATGTAGAAACGGCAATCACGGACTTAACAATTACTAATCTATCAACACCTAATTATGGCACCGTTGTTGATAACGGTGATGGAACGGTTACTTATACACATACTGGTAATGACCAGACCTCTGATAGCTTTACTTACATTATCAATGATGGGTCAGAAAACTCAGCGCCGGCAACGGTCGATGTCACCGTACTAGAACCTACATTCCAGTGTGATGGCACGGTTTATCATTCTCGTGGCCCTAAAATATTCAGTGTAAATACTAATACGCTACCGTTTGCTTATAACCAAATAGGAGAGACCTCAAAAGGGATTAGCAGCAATGCTTTAGGTTTCAATTATGTTGATGGTTATTTGTATGCAATGGGCTCAACAAGAAACACTCAAGGGCACTTAATTAAAATTGATGTGAATGGGAAGTTTACTAACTTAGGAAAAGTCTCTGGTTTACCAAAAAAGAAATTTGCGCACGGTACATTTGACATCAATGGTGATTATCTGGTTTCTGAAAACCATCGAGTGTATGTGATTGATGTTGCAACTGTTTCTGTAAAGGAAACAATTGGACTTCATGTCCAGATGGGGGTAGATATTGCTTTTAATTCACGTGATGGAAAAGTTTACTCCGCTGATGAAAGGAGAGTTCGCATTTCAGATCTGACTGCAAAAACCAGTAAAGTATTGCGAATATCAGGGATGCCTGCCAATGCCGGAGGCTTTGGTTCGCACTGGTTTGATAGTCAAGGTAACCTTTATATTAGTGCAAACACATCAGAGGATGTTTATCGAATCGCTAATCCAGATACAGCCCCCGTTGCTACTTACGTAGGGCGTGGTGTTTATAATGGCTCGCCATTTGATGCTGCATCTTGTGTCGGTGCGCCTGCTCTATCCCATACGATTACTCCAAATAGTATAAGTGCCTCTGGGACTGTTACACATACCTATACTATTGATAATGGTTTAGCATCTGGCGACAGCACCGGAGATCCCTTTGTTACAGGTTTAAATGATGTACTTAGTGATGGACGAACTTTTGTTAGCGGTACCTTGGCTGTTAACGGTGCTGTTGTTGTGCCAAACGAAAACGCTTATGCAGGAACTGATACTTTGTCATTGAGTAATTTGCAAGTACCCGCCAATGGCCAAGTGAGTATTACTATTGATGTTAGCGTTCCCACGTTAAGTGCTGGTATTTATCAAAACCAAGCTCGTATGACTAATGTGCCGGTCGGCCTTGGCGGTAATGAAGCCAATGAAGTGTTATCTGATTACCCTTTAGGTTTTAAAATACCGGATCCAACTCCATTAGAGTTTACTGGTTCAAACAATAAAATTTCGGGTATCGTATTTGAAGATTATGATGGCGATGGTATTCAAGATAATAATGAACCGGGTTTACGTGGGGTATTGGTTTCATTAGATGACTCAACGAGTGTGTTAACCGGTATTGATGGTAGTTATGTATTTAGTTATTTAAATGATGGAGTGCATAAAGTAGAAAGTAGCCGACTTTCATCTGCGTGGTTTGCAACAAGTGCTGAGGTAATTAATAGCAATACCTTAACGGGTGGTCAATCCCAAACCATGAACTTTGCATACAACAAAGGGAATGGTGTTATTCGCGGGAACACCTTCTATGACTTTAATGCCGATGGCTCGCAGCAAGAAGGCGAAGAGCTAATAGAAAACGTATTGGTAACCTTATCTGATAAAGACGGAAATACAGTAGCAACAACACTTTCTGACAACGCGGGCTTTTATTCCTTTACTAAATTGCTTCCAGGTTTATATTGGACCGAAGTAACGACTCCGACAGCCCACTTTTCGGTAAGTGCGAGCCTGCAGCCTACATATGTTGTTTCCTATAAGGAAGCACACGTCGATTTTACTTTCATCGAGCAAAGTAAGATTTCAGGTGAAGTTTATGATGATACTAATGGTGACCTTATTATAAGCCCACAGGAGTTTGGGCTTAGTGGCGTTATATTGTCACTATATGATGAGAATGAAGTATTACTTGCTGATACGGTGACCAATAGTTTGGGGCAATACAGCTTTACGGGACTAAGTGCTGGCAATTATACCCTTATTGAGCGGGACCCAAATAACTATATAAGTTTGAGCCGCAATACTGTGCAGTTGTCTATTTCAAACTCAGGTTCAGCGGTGGTGAACTTTGCTGACCAACAAGTCGCTACTATCTCTGGAATTGTGTTTGATGATACCAATAGCAACGGCCTACAAGATAAATCTGAAGTAGGGCTTAGCAATATCAATGTCAGCTTAGATAACGGCACTAATGTCACCACAGATGAACGCGGTTTATATAAATTTACTGGACTAGCGAGTGCTGACTATATTGTTAGTATTCCGTCAGTAGGCGGTTACCTTGACGCTTCAAATCAGGCATTAACTCTAAACCCAGGTTCGGTAGCCAACGCTAACTTTGCTTTAATTCGTCCAAACTCAGTTTCAGGACGACTATTTGTTGATGAAAATATAGACGGAATATCGAGTGTGTCAGAGTTGGGAGTATCTGGCATTCAAATTAAGCTATCCTCTACTGGCCCTGACATATATAGCTATACAGATGATAATGGCTATTATCAATTTGAAAACTTGGCAGCAGCAGATTATACCGTCACTTACATATTGCCTGAAGGCTACTTAGCAAGTCTATTAAGTCAAAGTACTACATTAACTTCAGGAAGTATGGCTCAGTTAAACTTTCCACTTAACTATGAGGGAGTTGTTCGCGGGCAAGTCTTTAATGATATTAATCGCAATGTTCAATTCGATTTAGACGAAATCGGCATAGCTGGAGTTACCGTTAATTTAAGTGGTAAAGGAGATAGATTAACCGACATAAATGGCGGTTATATCTTTCCATTTGTTGCTAATGGCAGCGTAACTGTGACGCAAACTGATCTTGAAAACTACTCCAGCACCAGTAGTAATACAGTGATGCTAACTGTAAGCAGTGATACGCAAGTAGCAAATTTTGCTGACCGTCAGCCTAATAAACCGCCTATTGCAGTCGATGATAGCTTAACGCTAATGGAAGATAGCACTGGGGAAGTCATTGATGTATTAATTAATGATAATGATTTTGATAATGACACGTTGAGTATTACCAGTGCAACCGTAGATAATGGTAGTGTAATTATCAACAATAATGGCACCCTTACTTATATTCCGTCGCCAAATTACTTTGGATCCGCGACTATTGCCTACAGCATTGCAGATGGTTATGGCGGAGTCGATAGTGCAAATGTCCTTGTGATTATTAATGCCTTTAATGACGCCCCATTAATCTCTACTACAGTGAACACTTCGGCTATTGAAGACATACCTTACAACTATATTGCTGGGGTCATAGACCCTGATGATAGTAATGATGGTATTGAGTTGCACTGGGCGCTAGTCAATGCCCCTCAAGGCATGACTGTGTCTTCGACTGGCGTAGTGAGCTGGCTTCCGGTAAACGGTGTAATAACCTCAGGTCTTGTTACTCTGACCGTGGCTGACGGTGGAGAAGATGGAGCACTGCCAGATAGTGAAACCTTTACTATTACAGTAACGCCAGTTAATGACGCTCCAGTTGCTGCAGATGACCGTTATAGTGTTAATGAAGGTGGAAATCTTAGTGTAGGTTTGATAACGGGGGTTAATAGCAATGACTCTGATATAGATAGCTCATTCTTTAGTGCTTTAGTAACGATGCCACACCATGGTTTACTAGTTTTAAACCCTGACGGCTCGTTTAGTTACCAACATAATGGCAGCGAAGTACTTATCGACAGTTTTACCTACTTAATTAATGACGGAACTTTAGAGTCCAACATAGCAACGGTGACCATTACAGTAGTTTCAGTAAATGACGCACCAATTGCCGTTGATGATAGCTTGACTATTAAGGAGGATAATAAAGATAACATCATTTCAGTACTCAATAATGATACAGATATTGATGGCGACATACTGACTATTACTTCTGCAGTGTCGGCTAGTGGTAGTGTAGTAATAAATAGTGATGGGACGATAAGTTATACACCTGACCCTGATTTTTATGGTGTAGATACCATTACTTATCTTATTGATGACGGTAACGGTGGTGCAAGTACAGCAATAGTCACTGTGACGATAATAGCGGTCAATGATCCTCCGGTTGCACTCGATGACCGTGCTGAGTTATTAGAAGATAGCATAGATAATATTGTTAATGTCTTAAACAATGACAGCGATCCAGATAGTGACCCATTAACAGTGACGGGAGTATCTGCGTTAACTGGCAACGTCAGTATTAATGATGATGGTACATTGAGCTACACCCCTGAAACTAATTTTAATGGCGTTGATACCATTACTTATACTATTACTGATGAGGGAGGGCTCTCAACAACTGCGACGGTGATAGTAGATGTAGCGGGAATTAATGACACCCCGGTTGCTGTTGATGATAGTTATACTGCCTATGATTGGCTCGCTAAACATTACGATGTATTAGCTAATGATAGTGATAGTGATAATGAAGTGTTAACCCTGCTATCGGTTAGCGCTGAAATCGGAGATGCATCAATTAAATCTAACCAATTGGTATATACTCCCGTTCAAGGACAGCTAGACCAAGTAATCATTAACTATAGTGTTGTTGATGAGTCTAATAGCATTGCTCACGCAAAAGTAAGAATATCCTTTGATATTGATGAAAGTGAATTATTACCAGATATTACACCTCCCGCAGACCTTTGTGGTGAGCTTGTTATAAATGCAAATGCGCTATACACCAAGGTTGATTTAGGTGTTGCTAGTGCTATTGACCGGTTTGGTAATCCGTTACCGGTTTCACTGGTTGATGGATCACCATTCTATCCTCCTGGGGTGAATACAGCTTACTGGCAAGCAACTGATGCTGAAGGCAATACTGCTATAGCATCGCAAAAGGTATGTGTAAAACCACTGGTTTCAATTCAAAAAGATCAGCGAATTGTTGAAGGTGAACATATTGATGTAACTGTGCACTTAAACGGTAATGCCGAACAGTACCCATTAGTTATTCCATATACTGTTAGCGGAAGTGCGAGCAGCTTTGATCATAATCTAGTTGCCGGTGAAATTGTTATTGAAGATGGTTCCGAAGGGCGTATTAGCTTTGAAAGCATAATTGACGATCTAAATGAGATAGACGAAACGATAGTCATTTCCCTCGATAGTTCACTAAACTTAGGCGTAAAACACAAACATACGGCAACAATTACTAGCGGTAACATTGCGCCAGAAATTCAATTGCTCGTTGGCCAAGATAACGAATCTCGAATGCTCATTAGTAAAGCTGGTGGTCCGGTCATCATAAATTCAACTGTTTATGACGGCAATGCCAACGATTTACTAAGCTATGATTGGTTGGCACAAGACCAACAACTAATAAATCAGTCGTCTCAAAACACTGTATTTGAGTTTGACCCGAGTACAGTAGCTGTAGGTATCTACTTTATTGAATTAACTGTGACAGATGATGGCGCTGACTCGAAGTCTTCGACTGCTTCTGTGTATGTTCAAATTGTTGATTCATTAGGGGAACTCACTAGCCTCGATAGCGACGGAGACAATATTCCGGATAATATCGAAGGCCGTAGAGATCTAGATGGCGATGGTATATCTGATTATCTTGACCGCATCGATGAATGTAACGTACTAATCGAAGAGTCTGAAGTGCAAGATGGTTATTTAATCGAAGGAAATCCAGGTGTTTGTTTGAGGCGTGGTGATTTTTCATTAGTCGCGACCACCGGAGGAGCCTTTATTACAGAACCAGATATTGAATTACCGCGTAGTCAAATTGTTCAAGATAACGAAGCGGATAATGTTGGAGGAATCTTTGATTTTATCGCTTACGATCTGCCTGAGGTGAGTCAACAAATTGCTGTAACATTACCACAAAGGAAACCCGTCCCAGCAAATGCTGTTTATCGAAAGTATTCGCTAAGTGATGGGTGGGGATTCTTCGTAGAGGATGATAGTAATCAATTGTGGTCAGCAAAAGGAGAAAGTGGCTATTGTCCACCTCCACTGAGTAATACTTGGCAGCCTGGTTTGGTAGAAGGCTCTTGGTGTGTGCAACTGATTATCGAAGATGGTGGACCAAATGATGACGACAAACTGGTTAACCAGATGGTTGTTGATCCCGGTTATGTTGGTGTCTTGGTTTCAAATAATATAGCTCCTATTGCGAAGAACCTGGACATTACCTTGCCACTGAATGGGAGTACCGTTATCGATTTGCAATCTCTAGTAAGTGATGCTGACGATGATGTTCTAACTATACTTGATGCAACAGGGCAGTATGGTGCTCTCGAATTGACAAATTCAGATTTAAGTTATCAAACACTGAATGGATATGGCGGAAGTGATAGCATAATTTATGTTGTTTCTGATGGTAAAGGTGGAATTGCAACAGCAACAATAACCGTCGTCATCTTGGCGAATCTAAAACCGGTTGTTGATGTTCCGCCAATAACGATAGAGCAGGGCACCGTTGCCCCTTCTATTAATGTATTAGACTATAGTTCCGATCCGGAGAACGATGCGATCGATCTGCATACGGCGTCGGCCATCAATGGTAACGTGACATTTGATAATGCTGGTAACCTAATATATACACCTAACGCAGGTTTTGTTGGCACTGATACCGTTAGTATTGAAGTGATGGATAGTTTTGGTAATACAACGCAGGCTCAATTTAATGTAATAGTCGAATCTCACAAGGTAATTGCAATTACCAAGTCGCAAGGGGGGATGTTTAACTGGCTGTTACTTGCGCTATTGCTACTGTATATAAGCTGGGATCTAAGCTTGGCGCGGGGGGATAGGTAATATTATTTATGTGATCTTAGGGTGATGATAGTTGCCCTAAGTTTTCTCAATATAGGGTTCTATAATCTTACAGACTTCTTTCTTAGCGTACTGTGTCAACACAGAATGAATCAGTGCTGTGTTATTACAGTTAGCCCGCCAAAAGATTTGTGCACTTTTAACATCAGTTATGTGCTTCTTAACATAATTCATCTCATGGGTTACTAATTTCGTTTGCAGGGCATTTAACTTTCTAGGTAACTCCTTAGGGTCAACCACTTTAAATCGTGATTTTGCGTCATCAAGCACAGCATTCTTTATCTTGGAAACTGTTGGCGCCACCGCAGGGTGATCCTTGATTTCCAAAAATATAATAATCAGAGCGAGTATTAAAACCAGTTTCTTCATTGAGTGGTGCCAATTAATCCTAAATTTGAATAGTTATTAAGTATATAATGCATATCAAAGAATGCATGCTACTGTGCATAATATAATTTTTTACTAGTTTAATAAACCAACGCTTTCAATACTAGGACAATCAATGAACAATAAGCTGGATGTAAAAATAATTGAGGCTGATAAAAGCAAGAAAAAAACTAAGGCTAAAAGTGAACGTGTTGGCAGTAAAATTTACATGCGCTCAATTAGCGGTTTTTTTAGCTCAATTAGAGAACGCTTAAACTGGGTACTGATGGTTGGGTTCTTTCTTCTTCCTTGGATCCCCTACGGTGATAGACAAGCCATTTTGTTTGATCTCGCAGAACAAAAATTTCACATCTTTGGTTTAATCATTTGGCCACAGGATCTCGTCCTCCTTGCTGCGCTATTGATGATAGCGGCCTACGCCTTGTTTTTAGTTACTACCTTTATTGGTCGCGTGTGGTGTGGCTATACCTGCCCACAAACTATATGGACATTTATTTTTATTTGGGTCGAAGAAAAAGTTGAAGGGAAGTTTAATAAGCGTAAAAAGTTGGACCAGCAACCGCTAAACTTCGAAAAATTTTGGAAGAAATCACTTAAACATAGTATTTGGTTGGTTATCTCTTTAATAACCGCACTAACATTTATGGCGTTCTTTGTTCCGGTGAAAGAGCTGTACATCGATTTCTTTACCTTTAATGCTGGTGGGTTAGTGGTGTTTTGGACATTGTTCTTTACCTTCTGTACCTATGGAAACGCTGGTTGGATGCGAGAGATCATGTGTTTGCATATGTGTCCATACGCTCGCTTTCAATCCGCTATGTTTGATAAAGATACCTACACTGTTGCATATGATCCGACTCGGGGTGAGAGCAGGGGGCCGCGCCCGCGTAAAAAAGATCCAAAAGAACTTGGCTTAGGTGACTGTATTGACTGCAACCTCTGTGTTCAGGTTTGTCCCACCGGGATTGATATTCGTGATGGGTTACAATACGAATGCATAAACTGTGGTAATTGCGTTGATGCTTGTGACGATGTCATGGTGAAAATGGGCTATGAGAAAAAGCTTATTAGCTATACTACGGAGCGTCAGTTAGAAGGTAAAACAACGCATATTATGCGCTCGAAGCTTTTGGGGTATGGTAGTGTATTAGTTGTCATGTTAGTCGTGTTCGTATATTTCTTGATGAGTATCCAACCACTCAAGCTAGATATCATTAGAGACCGTAATCAGCTCTACCGTATTAGTAGTGAAGGAATGGTCGAAAATGTTTATACGCTTAAGCTACTAAATAAGACTGAGGAACCTTTAACTTATAGCCTTAGCTTTAATGGCTTGACCGAATTTGAATGGTTGGGTCCAAAAGAAGTTAAAGTAAATGCTGGCGAGGTCTATACATTGCCTATGAGTATTTCTACAGATCCTTACGGTCTTACAAAGAAAGTCGCCAACGTAAGCTTTACTGCAAAAGCTGAACTGTCTGATGGTACAGAGATTTCGATTTCAGAAGATACCCGTTTTTATAATGAACTCTAATTTTACTTAGAACGAAAAAAGCCAGTGATCTTTCACTGGCTTTTTTGTTTAGGCTTAATCATTCGGGCCGTGTTAACCGGTTTTTGTTGCTAAATTGCCCATTTGGATTGAAAAGTGAACGCTTGAAACTTTATCTTAAAAAAGGACTTGCCAAGTTTCCGATGTTCTCTATAATGCGCCTCACTGAAACGGAGCAGGACATCACTTAGCGGATAACGTAAATGAGGAAATGAACTGATTCAGCGAACGAAATAGATTATTTAAAATAAACTTAAATTAGCTGTTGACTTCAAATAAGGATGACGTATTATACGCATCCCAACGCAACGAGCCACAGGGTTTGAAGCGCTGCTCACATCACTTGATGTTCGAGCTAAAACGTTCTTTAACAATTAGTATTCAAATAAACTGTGTGGG
>CAKZQF010000014.1 GCA_937139475.1 uncultured Gammaproteobacteria bacterium
AAAATGCTTATACTTATCGCCGCTTAAACAACTCTGTTTAGCATCTTGTTGGCCCCTTAGCTCAGTTGGTTAGAGCATACGACTCATAATCGTCAGGTCCCGTGTTCGAGTCACGGAGGGGCCACCATTTTTCCCTTGCAATTCTTTGGCTTATATCAGACCGTCCGACTTATGGATTTTGGGTTTCGCTCAGATTTTCTGGTTGTCCGCTTTTGCTTAAATGCGTTGAACTAAATACTTGCTCATATATTGTGGTAACCAATTTAGGTATGATAAGAAAGAACTAATGAGTTCTATTTTTAGTTAAAATTAACTCTTTTTCATACTGTGAAAAGGTGTTAACTTGGTACTTGCGTAAAAAGCAATCAATGATTATGTCAGGTTTATCATTATTTAAGGATTAGAAAAATGAAAAAAATATTAACAATTTTACCTCTAGTCGCATTATCTTCAACTTCTTTTATAACCCTTGCTAAGTCTCCTAACTGGAACTTTATCGAAGGTTCATATATGTCTGCAGAGATAGAAGATACTGAAATTGAACCAGATGGCTTCGGTATCAGTGGCTCATTCCTAGTCGGTGAGAATATTATTTTAGGAGCGAGTTACGGTTCCATATCTGAAGAAATCTTCAACACCGACGTTGATTTAAACCAAGGTTCAGCGCACCTAGGTTATCGTTACGGAGCAACTGAAAGCACTGATATATTTGGTACGGTTTCATATCAATATATTGAACTGGAAGCTGAGTCAGAATCATTTGATGAGAATGGATACGGCCTACATGCTGGAGTTCGTTCAATGCTAACAGACTCTTTCGAGGTTGTGGCTCAGGTTAACTATATTGACATCGATGGTGAGTCGGAAACAGGCTTAGGTGCATCCGCTTATTATCACTTTAGTGATAACTTTGCCATTGGTGCAGGGTACGCAACAGCCGATGACGTAGATACTTTTACCGCTTCCCTGCGGCTATCTTTCTAGTAAAACGCAACTAGCACAATAGAGACTGTATAAGGTGCTATTAATGACCGTCAGGCCCCCTGTTCGAGCCATGGAGGGGCCACCACCTACACGAAGCGTTCCAGCGTAAGTAATCACTAACATCACACCCTAAAATTAATTTTTGTAGAAAATTTGTAGCTTAAACCTTCCAAATAAATCGAATCTACATTATCTACTAGAATATTTTCATTCAGGCTTCAGGATTGATGATCAAGTCTTGACTCTCTATATGTTTATATTTAAATCCTATGAAGATACATTTTATGATGGAAGCGAACAGATGATTTGTTTGCCACCTTATCATTAAAACTAATCTATAATATATAGGTCAATAAAGCTCACCAACCTGACATTAAATACTATTTCATAAAATGTCAGTCATATGCATAACAACTAATTTTCACATGCAAAAATTGTTAGCTAATATCAAGCGTATAGCGTTTCCTGTGGTTTTATTACATCCGGCTTAATATAAGCCTGAAAATCAATAGTCGTTTAGGCAGTTATGGATAATTAATAATTTAAAGGACATTAAAATGAAAAAACTAATTGCGGTATCAGTTCTCGTGTTGGCTGCGTGTGGAGGCGGTGACGATAAACCTGCAGCCAATGCAGCTCCAACAGAGAAGGATTTCTTTGCTCAGGGAATTTATGCTGGACAAGTAACTGATATTTCCGGTGAGACACTAGAGATGATAGCCATAGTTGGAGCTGACGGTACAGTAGAAGCTGCCGACACATACTATGGAAATGTTCATTATGGGGTCTTATCTTCATCAGGCAATGAAGTCACAGGTTCATTAAGAAGTTTCACGGCTCCGGGTTACTATTGGGAGGCCAATGGGGAAGGAGTAATTGATACGAGTATTTCCTTTACTGTCTCTGAATCAGATCAATCTGTAATTGGCAAAACCTCATATAAGGGGATCACGCAGAGTAATTTTTCACTGTTATCTTATCCAAACTATTATAACAATCCACCATCTTCTTTTGATGAAGTTGCTGGAACTTATAATGCGTATCTATATGATTCTGAAGTTTACCTACAAATAACCGAAAGTGGCGCTGTCTCTGGCTATGACACAACGAGCTGTGATTATAATGGTAATTTAGTGCAACCTATAGGAGATAAGAACTTGTATAAATTAGCACTAAAGGTTTCTAATTGCGGAGAGTTTAATGGTTCTTGGGAAGGTAAAGCCTTTTTTATTTTACCCCCCGACCAACGACCTTTGCTGGCTTTAACTGCACACAGTGAAAAAGCAGGAAGAGCAGGAGTTTTTAATTGGGTATCTCAATAGAGGTAAGCAACTTATCCAATAGCGACCCAAAGCATTGTTTAAGTGCGCCCTGGAGGTAGTAGCTGTGGGGGATTTGCTGAGCCTAAATTGGGGATCTGTTGAGGAAGGTTTTATAAATGGAAAAGAATATATTACAAAAATTACCGAGTATGATTAAACTAACAACGCCCTGCTGCCGGTAAAGAGTAAGTAAAAAGGTACTTTGTTTGCGCTAAAGTTTTTGTTGTTCTACGAGAACAGATCACTTATCTTTTTTGCCCTGATTAATTAGGTAAAGGGTTCGGTGAAAAATCGACAGTTCTATTTTTTCAAGAGGTCGTTGCCATAGCCATATCATAGACGCCAATGTGAAATAAATATCAGAGGAACTCATTGTTGTATTCAAAAAACCAAAAACGATCAACAACGTTATAGTTATTTTCATTAGAGTTCTAATACGTTCAAAAATTACTTGCTGGTCAATATCGAGTAGCATTCTAGATTTATCTAATTTTTTATTTAACTTGAGAACATTCATGGCAAATCCTCTAGGTAATGTCTGATATCCCTTACTGAAATAAATTCATTTAGCTTCCAAAACCAAAACCTCAAACGTTTGAGGTAAGATTATACCGCGAAATTCATTTTGTCAACATATATTTCGTTTTTGAATAATTGGGAATGAATTGGATCCGGTTAATTTATTTTTCAGCCTTTCTCCAGCCCAACAGACATCCTTTCAACCGCATTACCAGCCCCCCCGTTATTCTATTTATTGTTTAATAATGTGTATTACCTATCTAACTCATTTATTGCTAACGTAATCTAAAGCGGATTGGTGTGCATAGGGATGACTCGAAGTGAACCACTCCTCTCTTTGCGCCTCTCTGAGTATCTTATATGAAGATTCACAAACCAACCTAGAGAGGAACCTATGACCTTCAATATCATCAAAAAAGCCCAATGCGGCAAAGTATCAAATCCTGACAAACCAACACTGACCTACAACATCGGCCACGACGCCGACAACCAAAGCTTTCACTTTCGCATCACCGACAACAGCAGCGGCGGCTTCTTTTCACACGAATGGATAGCACTGTCATCCATCGTCCTGACAGTCGAAAACAGTGCCACTTTCAACGCCAACATATTCACTAACCTGTTCGAGTCCAAGAGTGCCAACAACTCCGGCTTCTTGGCGGCGGCCCTCAAAGCTGAAAAGTTATTGCTACCGTACAAGGACACCAAGCGCCTGCACAAATTTGGCAACGTAGATGCATTCAACAAGTCGATGCAAAAGTTGCTCAACGTTAGCTTGCCCGATGAGGTCGCGGAACGGGAAGCCGTGAAAGAATCGAAACGTTTAGAGCTTGAGAAGAAGCTCAAATTGGTCAAAAAAACCAACGCAACACCTTCCGCAAAATAGCCCGTTCGGGCACTTCACATTACACAAAAGGTCCCTTTAGCGAAATGCGACACATCGTTTCGGGGCCCAACATGGGGCTAATTTAACATGAATAAATTAAAGCAACGTTATGTGGCTTACTTTCGGGTGAGCACACAGAAACAAGGCCGTTCGGGTCTCGGATTGGATGCACAAAAGCATGCAGTTGAATCATTCTTACAACAGTTCGGCGGCGAATTGGTCACTGAATTCATGGAGGTTGAAAGCGGCAAACGCACGGACCGACCGGAGTTCACCAAGGCGGCTGACTATTCGGAGTTGTCCAACGCCATCTTGTTGGTGGCGAAACTCGATAGGCTGTCTCGTGACTTGCACTTTGTCACCAGTCTGCAAAAGCGAGGCATACGCTTCAAGCTATGCGACCTACCGGAAATAGACCAACTCACCATCCACATCTTGGCCGCAATGGCCGAACACGAAGCGCGGATGATATCGGTGCGAACTAAACAGGCTATGCAAGAAGCAAAACGGCGTGGTGTCATCATGGGCAATCCATTGTTGGCGGCACAACGCAACACCGACGTGACAGCCGCCAACGACAAACGTGTCGGTGAGCAGCGTCTATGGCAATCGAAAATCATCAAAGTCATACAGCACTTGGAACAATCCGAGGGCATAACGACCTGCAAAGCAATGGCAAAGGCATTGAATGAACGAGGGCTGAGAACGCCGAGGGGTGCCAAGTTCACTGTGCCCATCGTCAGCCGCATACGCAATAGCCGTAAGGAGAAAGCATCATGTTCAGCATAAGCAGTATCGTCATCGTGTCGGCCTTGTTGCTCTTGGTCGGACCGAAGAAAATGCAGCAAGTTGTGGTCGCCGCACTGCTCTTTTATTGCTTCCCTTTGCTGGGTTCAATCGGACTTGCCATAGCCGCCACATCCTACCTAATCATCTTCAAATACATCCGTAAATAACTAACTCTGAGGAGAACACTATGACCATCCGAAAATTGGCGGAGGTGGGCGCACGTCTGGAGAAATCCGTAATGGCCCTGTCCAGCGAAGACCTATCGCCGACTGAACTGTACGAGTTGTATGAAATGATCGCAATTCAAATATTGGACAGCTACTTCATGGACTACCCTGAAGACGACCTTGAAAGCTACCTTAAAGCCTACCTGTATCTGAAGGAACTGGAGCTCGGGCTGGACTTGTAGAATTAAAAGCGAAGAGTAATATTATCAATAGCCTGAGCTAGGATGTCCAGGCTATTAATTAAGACCCATATTGTAAATAATCAAAAGGTAAGACATCCGTGATAAATCACAATAAAAAACTGAAATACTCAATCGGTGTTGATTCATTAGCTCTTCTCTCGGCAATGCATATCGAAGACGCGGACATAACTTGGTTGATACATGAGAGCAATATTGACTACTCAGAGCTGCTCCAGAAAGCAGCATGCGCCATTATAATCAAAAAGTTTAACCTTCAAGGAAAGTCTGAAGACGGATCAACTGAGTTTGGCATTGAGAAAAAAAGAATAGAAAAGGTTAAGGAAGAAATAGAATTAATTTTTGTAAAAATTAGGTCCGACCTTAATAGCTCACTCATAAAGTACCAAAAACTAATTATTGAACAAGTCGATACACAAGAATGCAATCAAATACGGGTAACTATAGAAAGTGCCATAAAATGGGCACAAGATATTCTAGAAATTGACATATCAGAGTATTTCCCTCACGCAGTGATTGAAGATGATAAATCCAGATTTAATTGGGGACCACCTAAAACTGAAAACAACCTTGTGTATGTTGATTGTCTTATAGAGCTTTTATCTAAAAGTAAACAATATTCCACTCACAAAAATAGAGCAAAAAAACGTAATGCTATTATTGAGGACATACAAACGTTAATCCCCGACCCAAAAGGCAAAGACAAAGCAAAAACAATCAAAAAATTATTCGAAGATGCTGCGGAAGCAACTAAATTAAGAAGCACAAAGTAGTTTCTAATATTGGAAAATTTTTAATTAAATAATTTTCCTCTTTCAATAAGCTGTCCGATGTTAAATGAACGCAGTGTACTAGCTGCACTCTCGTTCTTTAACAATTCGGAGACAAACCCCATATGACAGATATAGATCCGTCGACTTCTTCCTGTCCGGTGAAGAAAAACGACGGTAACCGGTCAAAATTAACAAACTTCAAAATGCCGCAAAGCCTTAAACCTCCCGATAAACCAAACAACGCTACTGATCTTGCTCCCAAGACTGGCGATACAGCCCAATCTGAAGATGCATCAACAAAACTTCAGGTCAGCCGCAAATTTGATTTATCAAGGAAGATAGATCGAGACAAATTTAAGGACATCGACGGCTTCGGGAACCCGCTCAAAACCCTGCCCAATGTAGAAATCATGCTAAATGCTTATCAAATCGTCGTTCGATATAACGTTATTAAGAAGGACATGGATATTCTGATTCCGGAACACCAATCCTGCCCTGATACCGTTAAAAATACATCAATGACTATTTTGGTAAGTCTTGCCAGTTTGAACGGTCTATATTCAGGCAATTTCGAGCGTTTCGTACACGCCATCGCGGCCAATAATCAATTCAACCCAGTTATGCAATGGATAGAATCAAAGCCCTGGGATGGCGAAGATAGACTTCAAGCGCTCTTTAATACGATTGTCAGCCTAGAGGGATTCTCAAGCAAACTAAAAGAGACCCTGATACATAAATGGCTAATCAGCGCTGTCGCCGCAGCGTCATCCAATACTGGGGTATCCGTGCGAGGGGTCCTAACCTTTCAAGGGGCACAATCTCTCGGTAAAACAAGGTGGGTCGCCAGGCTAATTTCAGAGCCCTTATTGCAGGGGGAAGTTATCAAGTTAGACCATTTCTTAGATGCCAACAATAAAGACACCATAATCTCAGCCACAAGACATTGGTTGGTCGAGATAGGTGAACTTGATTCATCATTTAAGAAAGACATTGCACGACTTAAAGGGTTTATCACCAACTCCAAAGACAAGGTCAGGAGGCCTTACGATAGATTGGAATCGGAATACGCAAGACGGACAGTTTTCTTGGCAACGGTGAACGAAAGCCATTTCCTTGTGGATGACACAGGCAATACTAGATGGTGGACGATCCCATGCATTGAGATTGAGCACAATCACACAATTGACACCCAGCAGCTTTGGGCACAGGTGTACCATCAGTTTCAACACAACAGTGATTCGAAACAATACTGGTTAACACCTGAAGAAGAAGCTGAGTTGGAGCTGAACAACCAATCCCATCGCACGGTAAGTGCTATACGGGATTTAATCGAAACCAATATCGACTTCACCAAGCCTGAATACACAACGGAGGCTAAATCGGCTAGTGAAGTTTTAAAGTATATAGGAATAGACAAACCAACCAATGCTCAGGCCAGAGAGTGCGGGGCCGTATTACGAGAAAAGCTTGGCGAACCAAAGAAGAACCGTGGCTACATGGTTTGGATGATACCTATTGCAGAAGACACTAACCTAACTCATCACAAGTTCTATTCAGCATCGAATGGCAACACACCTGATGATGACGATGATGAGTATTAAGGAGGCCTAATTTTCACCTTTTTAGCTCACGGCAAACCGGAAAACTGGAGGCGAGGTGGGGGTGGGGGCAGTTTTCAAACCTTTTCTTCTGGGACCGTCTTCAGGCCCCCTCAGATGACAGAACCAAGATTTGAAGTTTTCAGATTTGCACCCACCTCCCACCACCATCCGGACTCAGGAGGGGTGGAGGGGAGCAAGTTTGGAACCTTTCTTTGGGTCCTGTTTTCAGAGGCCTTGATGACATGGTCAAGAACCGAAGTTTTGAGATTTGCCACCCCCTCCCACCCTGACTTTTAAACTAATTAAATATAAATATAAATATAGGAATTATTATGAACACCAAAAATGAAATAATTGAATACTTTGAAGCAACTTCACTTACCGATGAGGAGAAAGCCTATTGGATTGGTCTTAGCTTTGAATTACTTGAATTGATTGACCAATGGGATGGCGAGCGACCAACCACACTAAAGAACTTGTTCCCTGAAAAGCGCAGAAATTCCATTCCGAGTGGCGACCACTACCGTTTTGGCAGACATGTCTCAGCTTTAGTGAAACTGAACGTCCTTCCCATCAAGCATTCAGGAAAACATGGAAACACGCATCTCTACATCAAGATTCAATAGGGAGGCACTATGCCTAAAGTTAAACTCGATAATAGGCGCATCAAAGACCTACGTTGTCCTGATGGCAAACCTCGCATAGAGCTTTGCTGTGATGAAATAGCTGGCTTCTATGTTGAAGTGAGAAGAACCAGCCAAGGGCAAGGTACGTTTTATTTGCGCTACAAAGATGGCTACGGAAAAATGCGTCACGTTAAAATTGGCCGGACCGGTGATGTTAAGCTTGTTGATGCAAGAAAACGTGCAAAGGAGCTACGCTCTGAAATCAGCCTGGGTAAGGACCCCAAAGCAACATCGGACAAACGCAAGAAAGTGCCAACATTTTCGCAGTTCATGGAAGAGCGCTATTTCCCCTATGCCAAAGAGCACAAACGCACATGGCGCAACGATGAGCAAATGTATATCAGCAAGTTGAAGCATTTATACGGCACTTGTCGGCTGCACGAAATCAAACGCGCCGAAGTTCAAGCAATGCATACGCAACTTCGAAAAGATGGCTTATCGGCCGCGACCTGCGACCATTACGCAAAATTGATGCGTCGCATACTCAACTTAGCTGTCGATTGGGAGGTGATAGACAGCAACCCGTTGGCTCGTATCAAGCTGTTTAATGAAAGCAACCAAATAGAGCGCTATATGAATGACGACGAACTAAAACGTTTGTTGTTTGTGCTTCAGCATGATGAAAACCGTGTTGTGGCCAACATTGCACTATTTTTGCTTTCAACGGGGGCACGATTAAACGAAGCATTGACGGCGAAGTGGGAACATATTGATGTCGACCATCGTGTTTGGCGTGTGGAGGCCGGCATATCGAAGTCGAAAAAGATGCGTGCAATACCGCTCAATGACAGTGCTATAAATGTGCTCTCAAGCCTCGATACCAAGGATGGTTTTGAGTATGTCTTTATCAACTCGAATACAGGACAACCTTATGCTTGCATCAAAAAAGCATGGACTCGAATGCGAAAAGAAGCAGGACTGCCGAAGCTGCGTTTACATGACCTACGTCATCAATACGCCAGCCTTTTGGTCAACAGCGGACGTTCACTATACGAAGTGCAACACATCTTAGGGCATTCAGACCCTAAAGTGACGCAACGCTATGCACACCTGAGCACGGAAACGTTGCATGATGCGGTCTATGCGGCCTCGGCGAGGCTCACCGCCGCTCAAAACCCGCCCGAACCACCGAAACCGGTGCTCACTCTGGTCACCTCGGGCAAAAACTGAGGCCACGGCTGCCCCCCCACTTCGGCGCCGAAACGGCTCCGTTCTGGGCCACTCAGGTCACCTCTGACAAACGTTTAAAACGGCACTCCTATCTCGGCTCACGCTGGGGTGGTGGGTGCTTTTTTTTATATATATATAAAAATAGATTTAATAATCAGATGCTAATTTGATAATAGCTTTTGCTTAGCAAGCTTATATTCTTCATCTGAAATTTCTTTTGCTTTATGAAGAGCTGACAACCTTTCTAATTCATCAATCAAAGATTCGCCTTTGCTGGTAGAAGCTATATCACTTTCTTCAACTGTATTGTTTAGTTCTAATTTTTCTAAAGCATTTGACCAATTAACTTCTCGCCTTCCTATCTCACAGCCACTTATCGAACCGTTATTGTAAACAGTGTGATCAAATAGTTTTCCTTTCCAAAACCAAAACTCATGATATTCACAAACTCCCAAAGACGAAATGGACTCATATTGCCATAACTCAACCCCCTTAAATGAAGTTGAATTAATTGGAGAGCTCATTACCGAAACAACTTTCTCTTGATTGTCACCAATATTTAGTTCATTAGCCCGCTCTCTATAAGAGCTAAAAACGCTACAAGAGCAAAGAGTCAAAATTATTACTGTATTTATAGCTAATTGTGTTTTACGCATAGTTCCTTCCTAAACTGAAATTAAAAAGAGTAATGAGAGTTGTAAGCGATTAATACATGATATTTAATCATGTTCAACTCTCCCGAGCCCACTTAACAGCAATGATAGGCACCTGTTTTTAAATAATAAACAAAGGTTAGCACCAAATTTCGATAATGCTATATGAAGCAACAAACGGGGTTCAGTATGAACCTGACTCCCCAACCTAGGAGCTGTAACGGCTCCGTTTTAGTTCAATCTAGAGAAACTTTGAAAAGTTGGCCCCGCCTAAACTCACGCTGGGGTGGTGGTGCTTTTTTTATCGTTAAATTTTTCTTTCTACTAAAGTGACTTGAAGAGTCGTTAGCTTTTCGTCCCTCTCAACTTCAACACTTACAATGTCTCCTTCTTTTTTCCCTTGAAGTGCTTTAAAAATTAGTACATTAGACGTGATATCTTGATTTCCTATTTTTTTAATGATATCTCCTTTAAGCATTCCCGCTTGTTCAGCAGGTAAGCCTTTTGTTACTGTATCAATCCGTACAGACTTATCATGCTCGTTACTTTTTACTGGTTCAAAGCCCATGATAACTCTAGGGACTGCAACATACCCAATAAGTTCAGCATCACTGACACAGGTATCATGAATGCCTTTTGCGGTAATCAATCCCCCAATTCCTTGGCCCCATGCAGCACAACGATAGGTTTCCCCTTTTTCATTTATTAAGATTGTTGAAGGAGTATAAGCACAAGCCGTAAGAACAACGGATATAATTACAATTATTATTTTTTTCATTACAATTCCTGTTTCTATTCATTTATCAAACTAGCATTTAATTAAGTAAAGACCAATTTGTGTACAAATGCCATGCAGGAACTGGAGGCTTAATGAGATAGTGCAAAGGTGAAGTACGGGATAAAGGAGACTATACTTTTTCAGATTGTCATCGAGCTCGATTTCCCCCCACTCTCCAGTGACCAAGAGAACACCATCCTCGCCTAGTTTCGCAAGGCTTCAGCTTTTGCATGGCTACCCTACTCCGACAGACCGCTTGCCTAAAAGCGAGCGAGAGTCGAGCACTCTTCACCACCTCAAGGCTTCACGCCTGAGTTCCCTAGAAAAGCACTGGCGTTCGGGAAAAGTTCGGAGTTCGGTCGAGAAAAACGCATAAAAATCTTCGAGTTGCTGTATCGGTTTCGGTAGGCCTCACGGTCGAGGTTCGGTAGGGTTTCGGTGTCGAAGGCGCTAGCATTTCTTGAAGCTAAAACTCGTTACGTTTCTTTCAGTTAAGACACATCAAAAAGCCATTCCGTTGGCCTCATAATCGTCAGGTCCCGTGTTCGAGTCACGGAGGGGCCACCATTTTTCCCTTGCAATTCTTTGATTTACCTCAGACCGTCCGACTTATGGATTTTGGGTTTCGCCCAGATTTTTAGTTTGTCCGCCTTTTTCTTTATATCAATCAAGATTCAGTGAGCCAGGAAATCATCTCAAATCGTTCCGTTCCTAGGCGCACGATGGGATAGTCAACGGCAGTGCATTAAGTGAAAGTTAAAGTGTTCACATTGAACAGTTAAAGTGTTCACTAGCTCCGAAATCTTCACTTACAAACAAATAAAGTCAATTAATACAACAGATTAACATCTGGCGTGATATATGCCTCCTTTTTTCACGTCTGTAATTTATGTCAATTAGGAGAAATAAAAATGTTTTCCAAGAATCAAACTAATAATTTCACGGGCTGTATATTTGCCCTACTTTTGAGTATCCCTTTAATGGTAAACGCAGCAAAAACCACTTATCAGACAGCCAACGTCCATGATTTTCCAGCAATGGCAAATGACCTTGGTGGAGCAGGTACTCTCATCAGAACCAAGCAATCCGCCCATGCACGCTTGGCCTTGAGTGGCCTTGATTCTGCTTCAGCCTACACTATTTGGTGGGTTGTGTTTAATTACCCCGAAAGCTGTGCCGCTGGTGTTGGTCATTGCGGACTAGCTGACCTTGGAGATGCAAGTACTGGAGCATCGGTCTTTTATGCCACTGGATTTGTCTCTGGGGATGATGGTGCGGCTAATGTTACGGCACACTTGAACTCAGGAAGTTTACCGATGGGAATCGATGTACTCATTCCAGGGGGGCTAAAAGAAGGTAATGGCTTTGGTGCAGAAATTCATATGGTCGTCCGGTCGCATGGTGTGATTATCCCAGGAATGGTAGCTGAACAAATAGGCACTCACATGGGGGCTTGTAATGTTAATGCTTGTGAAGATCAACAAGCGCTAGGCTTTGGTCCTATGGATTAATTAATGACAAAAATGCTACGCAAGGCACCAAGTTTTGGTTGGGCTATGCACATTTTCTTTGTGTGAAATCGAACTTAAACAAACGAATAGCCCAGCGTCGGCGGATTGCCGGCACTGGCGCTACCACAAACCACAGCGTAGACATACAGGCACCAACCATTTTAGGATATTGATAATAGGCATATTTTAGCAAAATTTGACGCGCCTCTCTGGGTATCTTATATGAAGACCCAAAAACCAACCGAGAGAGGAACCTATGACCTTCAACATCATCAAAAAAGCCCAGTGCGGCAAAGTATCAAATCCCGCAATAAAAACCCTAACCTACAACATCGGCCACAACGCCGACAACCAAAGCTTTCACTTTCGCATCACCGATAACAGCGGTGGCGGCTTCTTTTCGCACGAATGGATAGCACTGTCATCCATCGCCCTGACGGTGGAAAACAGTGACACTTTCAACGCCAACATATTCACCGAACTGTTCGAGTCCAAAAGTGCCAACAACTCGGGCTTCCTGGCGGCAGCTCTTAAGACTGAAAAGTTATTGCTACCCTACAAGGACACCAAACGTCTGCACAAATTCGGCAACGTTGAGGTATTCAAGAAATCCATGCAAAAGCTGCTCAACGTTAGCTTGCCCGATGAGGTTGCGGAACGGGAAGCCGCGAAAGAAGCGAAACGTATTGAACTTGAGAAGAAACTCAAATCGGTCAAAAAGTCCAACGAAACACCTACCGCCAAATAGCCCATTCGGGCACTTCACATTACACAAAAGGTCCCTTTAGCGAAATGCGACACATCGTTTCGAGGCCCAACATGGGAAAATGACGCAATGGTATGCATATTTGAGTATAGAAACTTTGCATGAAGCGGTTGATGCGACTTCGGCTCGGCTCAAAATCCATCAGAGCGCCCGAAACGGCTCCGTCTTGGGCCACTCTGAGCACCTCTGACAAAACGTTTAAAACGGTACTCCTACCTCGGCTCACGCTGGGGTGGTGGGTACTTTTTTTCATTTTTGTTTTTAGTGAAATGCTGAAGCCTGAAAATCTAGACCTCACGCAACAGCCATAACCATGAATTGAAGACTTAATCACAAAGGGCTCCTAATAGCAGTACCGGAACCATTAATTAATGGCTCCGTCTTACTAAGTTTTACTGTACTGTAAATAATCCCAACAATGCAGCAATAAAGGTTCTTGAATTCCCCCCTTTAGGTTTAATTAATTACCAGTGATGAGCACAACAACCACCTTCTCATTGTCAACCAAAGGTTTGGCTGTTGCAATATCTTCAATGATTACTTTAGGTTGTTGTTTTTTGTATTTCTTGGCAGTAAATTTATTCAGATATGCACCTGTGTCCTCGGCATGATAGGTAATCGCAAAGTTGGCAATAATCTGATCGTTACAAGCGACAGAGTTTACTATTGTTCTGGTGCTTTGATGTGGTAAACGCATATGTCTCAATTGATACCTAAGTGCTGCTTTATTATTGCTCACTGCAGCCAGACATAATTTAGTTTTATTCGAACTGTCTGCCGCTTCAAATTGGTATTCAGTTGCGTTCACATTCATTGCATAACCAAGTAAAACCATTAGTGATAATGTGCTAAATGTTTTCATGATAACCACTCCTATATAAGATGAGCTAACGATTTAATGATGAACAAAACATCATTATTATTCCTTGGCTAATTGCGATTTTATTCTGATTTTTGTCTGTTTTTTTCTTGAATTTTTATTATGGCTTGTCTACAGCCCACTAAAATCAACTGGTGAAGTGAAATCTGTCTGCTATTCTCAGTTAAGGGGGATTTAAATGAACCAACAAGGTGAGCACCTGAAAAACGGTTTTCAACTTTATGATTGCACCGTATTTCCTAGTCGAAATCTAATTGTAAGCTCCAAAGGCGAACAACATATAGAACCTAAGGCTATGCAAGTTCTGCTTATATTGGCAGCACAGCCTGAGGTAGTCATTTCACGTGAACATATTTTGGAACAGGTATGGTCTGAAACGTATTCAGGTGATGATGCATTAACTCGCTGCATATGTTTATTGCGATCTAGTTTAGGCGAAAATAAACAGTGTCGACGCTTTATTGAAACCGTATCCAAAAGCGGTTATAGACTGATTGCGCCAGTAGGAATCCCAGTAGTCGATAAAACTACTAACTTGTCAGGTAAAAACAAAAAATCAACAATGCGACTAATGCTTTTTGCCATAACGGCTGTGGTTGCTATCGGTATTTATTTTTATCTTTCTTCAGGCATAAAGATGACTAACAGCAAATCTTTAAGCACCACAAACATTAATCAGCAAAAAGCAGCGCTAAATGGTCCATCTATTGCGGTTATGCCATTTGTAAATATGTCAAACGACCCTGAAAACGAATATTTCTCTGACGGTATTTCTGAAGAGATCCTAAATGTTTTGGCTCAAATTCCTTCGCTTAAAGTTACCTCTCGTTCTTCATCGTTTTCCTTTAAAGGCAAAGATATCATTATTGCTGACATAGCGAACAAGCTTGGAGTGGAGAATATACTGGAAGGCAGTGTGAGGAAATTTGATAACCGCATTCGAATATCAGTACAGTTAATACAAGCAAAAAGCGATAGTCATTTATGGTCTGCAACTTATGATAGAGAATTGACCGACCTCCTGGCGATTCAGGAAGATATAGCCAAAGACATCGCTGCGGCGCTGAAAATCACCTTAGACATTGAGTCTCCGTTACTTAAACACAACCCATCACAAATAACGAATTTACAATTAACTGCCTACGATGCCTATTTCAAGGGTAGGTTTTTAATGGAACAACGAACTAAGCGAGCCCTGGAGGATGCGATTCAAGAGTTTAATAAGGCGTTAACGATTGCTCCGGACAATCCCCTAGCTCATGCTGAGCTTTCGACGTCTTATTTACTACTAAACACATACGGTGATTTGAGCAAGAGCGAGGCTTTACAGAGGGCCAAACCTCACGCAATGAAAGCTATATCTTTGGGGCCTGACTTAGCTCAATCTCACGCCGCCATGGGCTACTATTCTTGGCGTAATGGAGAACACAACAGTAGCATGATAAATTTGCAACAAGCGGTAGCAATCAACCCTAATTATGCAATCGTACATCACTGGTTATCTTGGATATTGGGGCAGGGACCTGGACAATATCAACAGTCTTTTTATCATCAAGAAATCGCTTATAAACTAAACCCTACATCCATTCCTGTTGCCAGTCGATATATCACTTTATTGATTGATAGGGGGCGTTTACCCAAGGCAGCAATTGAACTTAAAAAACTGCAAGATATTTCCCTTGCCAATTATTTTCGTATCAGGGCAAGATTAAATACCTTGAATGGGCAATGGAGTTTGGGTGCATTAGATAACCTTAATGCATTGCTTATTGACCCGAAGCAAAACTATGCAAAATGGTCGTTAGCCAGACATTTTGTTTTTCTTGGCCTAGCCGACGATGCGCTGGCACTTTTCAAATCGCCAAAACCATTATTACTGAGTTATTTAGGGGATTATAAGAAAGCGGTGGTGTTGGCTGAAGCCAGGATTAACGATGAACCGGATTCAATCCTCGCAAAAAGTAGACTCGGCACAGTTTTGGCCTTTTCAGGAAAATATGAGAATGCCCAGCCAATTCTCGAACAAATTTGGCAAAGAGAGAAAACAGTAACCAGAGTTTCTAGACGTCACTTTCTCCTTATTGATGCGTTATCTCTGTTTGTCATGCGTAAGCGAGAAGGTGATGAGAAAGGAGCAGAGGAGCTTCTCTTAGCAATAAAAGCAGATGTACAGCGTGCACGTAAAGCAGGGTTGAATACCAATCGACCAACTTATAGTACTGACTATGAAGAAGGCATCGCTCTCTATTTTTCGGGCATGAAAGATGAAGGCATCTTGCTAATGGCCAAAGCTGTTAATGATGGTTTTTTTATCCCTACCAATGCCACTTTTTTAAATGAATTATATAACGATTCTGCTTTTGCTCGAACTTTGGCAATGCAAAAAGCTACACAGGAACGTGAACGACGCAAATTTCTCCATGTGGTATGTAATGACAACCCATTTAAAAGGGTTTGGGAACCCACTGCCAGTGCGTGCAGAAGCAGTGAGCAATGATTGGATTATGCGATAAAGTAATCTTATTCTTTAATATTGTGTTTGCTGAAGAGCCCATTGCTGCCATCGATGTCTGTTTTTCGTTACCTGACTTTTGGAAACAAACAATGAAATGTCTTCTCGGGTCATTTTCCGACGACAATCGTCTATAACTCATCGAATGCGAGCGTCTGAAAGTGTCATTAGCAGGTGAGCAATACCAACCTTGTGAGGTAGCTCAGAATAATGATTTTATCAGACATAACTAGGAATAATGACCTTAAATTAGTATTGTTTTAGCAGTAGTTTTTAGGCTGCAAAGTAACAAAAGTTAGCGCTTTTTCATTTACTCGCATACACTTTAGCTAACGCAATTAATGCGACAATATAAGCTTGGTGGCTTTTCACTCTTTTGCAAATCTTACCAAACTCGACTCCTCCTCTTTCCGTAACCAAAAGCTCACCACCCTCTCCCAGTTTCGGAAGTTTTTAGTGTCAGCAGACTACCCACTATATGCTTTACCTTTTCTTATATTCCCCCTGTGTCAGGATAGTTGTCGCCTCTAACATTTAGCAGAGGCAAATAAAATGAAACGTCAATTTACACAAGAGT
>CAKZQF010000015.1 GCA_937139475.1 uncultured Gammaproteobacteria bacterium
TTAGCTCAGTTGGGAGAGCATCGCCCTTACAAGGCGAGGGTCACTGGTTCGAGCCCAGTATCGTCCACCATTCTTTTTAGTTCCCTGTATTAATCATCTATTTTAATCCTACTCCCTAGAGTTAACAATGATCCAAGAACCTGCTATTTCTGCACGTATAGAAGCAAGCCAAAGTCGTATTACTAAAGCTATATTTCCATTTACAACGAATCATCATAATACATTGTTTGGCGGGCAAGCATTAGCTTGGATGGATGAAGCTGCTTTTATCGCTGCCACTCGTTTTTGTCGCAAACGATTAGTCACAGTATCATCGGATAGAATTGATTTTAACCACCCTATTCCCGGCGGTAGCTTGGTAGAGTTAGTCGGAAAAGTGAGCCATGTTGGCCGTACGAGTTTAAAAGTCGAAGTTAACATCTACGTTGAAGATATGTACAAAGATAACTGTGAGAAAGCAATCACTGGCTCATTTAGCTTTGTCGCCGTCGACGAAGATGGAAAGCCAACACCAGTGTTACCTGTTTAGTGCCCGCAATAGCGAGCACTCACCGCTTAATACGAGTTCCAACTAATTAATGGAATTTAAATAAGACTATAAGCCAGTAACGCGATCGCCTACCAACGGGTTCGATGCTCTCTCTTGGCCAAAAGTAGAGTTTGGTCCATGACCACAAATAAATTCAACATCATTACCAAGCGGCCATAGGTTATTACAAATTGACTCGACTAAAGTTTGGTGATTACCCTGAGGGAAATCAGTTCTACCAACAGAGCCAGCAAATAATACATCCCCTACCCATGCCAAATTTGCGCTTTTAGAATAAAAAACCACGTGACCCGGCGTATGCCCTGGGCAGTGCAATACGTCTAATGACTCATTACCGACCGTCACAGTATCATCGTGGTTTAACCAACGGTTAGGCTCGAATATCTCACATTGCTCAAAGCCAAACATTTGTGCCTGTTGATCTAATGAATCAATCCAAAATTTGTCACCTTGATGAGGACCTTCAATAGGCACATTAAGGTTTTTAGATAATTGTGCGGTTCCACCAGCATGGTCAATATGCGCATGCGTCAATAAGATTTTCTCAATAATCAATTGATTTTGTTGAACGAACTGTTCAATTCTTTCAATATCACCACCGGGATCAATTACTGCGCCACGTTTTGTTTTATCGCACCAAATAACACTGCAGTTTTGCGCAAAGGCAGTCACTGGAATTATCATATGTTTGAGCATAATAAGAATCTTTCTCCTCATGAATTTAATCGTTGGATTATACTATAAGTAACTAACTTAAGGTGACAAATGAATATTTTTGCTGGTAGCGGTAATTAAACCAATATAAACTCATCATATTGAACAGGGAGTCAGTTATTATAATTCGCTATTTAAGCCTCAAGATTACTTGCGTCTTGCTTTTGGGCCTACTTTTCAGTACCAGCACTTACGCGGATTATTGTCAAAACGCGTTGCAAACGACTGTGCCTGCATCATTCGAGCTAGCGCAAACAAAAACCCAAAACTTTCCCGATCTAGAAAACAAAATTATTCGACATATCAATGTACTACGCTACAATGTATTTGACCTTGATAACCCAAAAGAAAATAATGCTATTTATCGATGGCTAAACAGCCTTCATATCGTATCCACAGAGGCAACCGTTCGAGAAGATTTACTTTTTAAAACGGGCAGTATCTATAAAGACGTTAGCCTGACAGAGTCCGAACGTATCCTTCGACGCCGAAAATATATTTATGATGCCAATGTTCGGCCTGTAAGCGTATGTAATAAGTATGTTGATATTGAAGTTGCAACACGCGACACATGGACAATTACGCCAGGGTTTAGTGTCTCCCACAGTGGTGGCGAGACCAGTACTAAAATATCGATAACAGAATCAAATTTGTTTGGTAGTGGCAAGTTACTTTCACTATCAAAAGCAGATACAGATGAACGCACAGAGTACACGCTACGGTATCGTGACCCAAACATTGCGGGCTCACGCCGTACCACCTCAATTGAACTTAGTGAAAATAGTGACGGTCAGCGCCAATTCGCGGAGTTTTCACTGCCATTTTACTCTTTGGACAGTAAAAGAGCCTATAGTTTTAATATCCAAAATGAACAACGACTTGATCCAATTTATGTGCAAAAGGACAAGCTATACGAAATTGAACATGATATTGCACATTACAATTTTTCCTACGGTGTCTCCAAAGGCTTCATCGCCAATAAAACCAACCGTTGGCGCTATGGGGTTAGTTACCAAATCGATGATTTTACGCACACTTTTGACAATATCACCCACCGAACAAACCGTAGACTCATTTATCCATGGCTGGAGTTTAGCACTATTGCTAACAACTTCGAGAAAATTCAAAATTTTCGTTCAATAAAGCGTACCGAGGATATAAACCTTGGGCGCAGTCTACACCTTAAGCTTGGCTATAGCCATCAAGGAATTGCTGATGATGACAGTCGCTATATAGTCGATTTCGGCTCTAATAACGCCTTCAAACAAGGTCCCCAATTAGTTACTGTGGGCGGTACAATCAACGGCTATTGGAATAACACCACAAAAAAGATAGAGGGGATGCTGGTAAAATTCCAAACCGAATACTACCAATTCATGAACAAGGACTGGGTTTTTTATGGTGGTATAAAAGCAAACTACCTTGCTAACCCAATGGTTGAACAGCAATTATTTTTAGGTGGCGAAACAGGCCTGCGAGGCTACCCAATCCGTTTTAGTGAAGGCACAAAAAACATTGTGCTATCCCTTGAACAGCGTTATTACAGTGATAGTTACTTTCTTCAACTTGTAAGGTTGGGTGCTGCGGTCTATGTAGACATAGGGCGTTCTTGGGGGCCTCAATTAGCACAATCACCAGTGAAGCACGGATGGCATTCAAATATTGGTGTTGGTTTGCGGTTAACACCGAGTCGCATTGATGCTAACCACGTTGTACATGTTGATTTAGCGACGCCGCTAAATGATCGTAGCGATATCGACAGTATGCAGTTAATTGTTAAGGTGAAACAATCATTCTAATACCAAATAGTTTAACTATGTTGTCAATCAACCAAAGCTGCTATTATTCAGTCTCTTTTCTTTGGTGAAAGTGAATACCTTGGAGCAACTCCCCTTACCTGACAATCAAATTGATATTTGGTTGATAGAGCCACAATATATCGACAGTAAGCAATTAAATGCTTACCACGCCTTGCTTAGCTCGCAAGAGCTTATTAATGCGCAAAAGAAACGAGGGGCTACAGCACAGCGAGATGCTATCATTACCCGCGCTTTTATTCGCAGTATTTTAAGTCACTATGAGAATTTAACGCCACAACAATGGCGTTTTGGCAAAGGATTTAATGGTAAGCCATTTATTAGCAACGATAACATTGATTTAGAATTTAATATCTCTCACGCAACCAACCTTATTGTTTGCGCAATTACGCGTAAGCACTCTATTGGTATTGATGTTGAATATATCAGGCGTAAGAGCGATACCTACAAATTGGCCCCCCGTTATTTTAGCCCCAAAGAAGTTGAAGATCTGCAAGCGCTACCTTATGAGCAACAAGCGATTGATTTTTATCACTACTGGACGCTCAAAGAAGCTTATATAAAAGCCTGTGGCGATGGTCTAGCGATACCATTAAACCAGTTTAGCTTTACGATAAATGATAACAAGGTGGCCATAGCCTTTAGCAATCGGCGAGAAGACAGCCCCAACAATTGGCAACACTATCTGTTTCATCCAACAGCTGACCATAAAATGGGGTTAAGTATATCTGTTGATAGTAAACAACCACTTACTGTAACCACACGAACCTATAAGCCGATGCAAAAATCTAAATTGGTTACTTTACCCTTAAATTAAATCATCTGGCGTTATTGCGTTAAAATTATCAGCCGACTGGACCAAGGCGTTTGCGGTAAGTTTAAGCACACCATAGACGCTAGATTTAACGTGATGTGTATCGCGAAGTTCATCAAGCAATAGGGCAAAATCGCCGTCACCGGAAAGCAGAATAACCTCATCTACATGAGGGGCAGCGCGCAGCATGTCGATGGTGATCCCAACATCCCAGTCACCTTTTGCACTACCATCCAGTCGCTGAATAAATGGTTTTAACTTAACCGTGAAGCCAATATGACTTAAAGCACTTTGAAATTTTTGCTGAGATATATCACCACGGTCAATTGCATAAGCATAAGCTATAACAATGTCGCCCTGTTTGCTTATCATTTGCCAAAAATGACGATAATTAAATGGTCGGCCAAATGCATCACGCGTCGTGTAATAAATATTTTGGACGTCGACAAAGATGGCAATTTTTTTAGTTGGAGTATTCAATGCAGCTCTACAAAACGTTTAACAAAGTGACAATAGGCTCATATTACGCAAATAATCCACACAATGCGATGTAGGAAGTTAATTAATCACCACTGTCGTTAATCCTTTCTGCTACAATACGCGCCAATTATTTTTAAGCCAAGGTTACTCCTGTGCAATCAACTGATTTTTCAACATTACCATTAAACTCTTCACTCCTAGACAACTTAAAAACACTAGGTTATGACGAGATGACGCCTATTCAAGCGCAAAGCTTGCCGGCTATTTTAGAAGGTAGGGATGTTATTGCACAAGGCAAAACCGGTTCCGGAAAAACAGCAGCTTTTGCCTTAGGGTTACTGCATAACCTCGATGTTAAAAAATTCCGCGTTCAGTCACTTGTATTATGCCCAACGCGTGAGTTAGCAGATCAAGTCGCAAAAGAAATCCGTAAAGTGGCACGCTCTATCCATAACATTAAGGTGTTAACTTTATGTGGCGGCACGCCAATGGGCCCGCAAATAGGTTCTTTAGAGCATGGGGCACACATTATTGTCGGTACGCCAGGGCGTATTGAAGATCATTTATCTCGTGGTCGCTTAAAACTTGATAACTTAAATACCTTGGTACTTGATGAAGCTGACCGAATGTTAGAAATGGGTTTTCAATCGGCGTTAGATTTAATCTTTTCATTGTGTCCGCAAAAGCGCCAGAATTTACTCTTTAGCGCTACTTTTCCGGATGCTGTTAAGCCGATAGCTAAGCGCTTAATGAACGACCCACTCACTGTCGAGGTGGCATCCACTCATGATAATAGCAGTATCACCCAGTCATTCTTTAAAGTTGATGATAATCGCCACCGCGCTCACGCTGTACGCTTGCTATTACAACATGCTCAAAGTGAATCAACGGTTGTGTTTTGTACCACTAAGCGCGATGTTCAGGAGTTAGCGCATGAGCTAAAAGACTACGGTTTTAGTGTGTTGGCGCTGCATGGCGATCTAGAACAGCGAGATCGCGACCAAACCTTAGTACGTTTTGCCAACAAAAGTGTCAACGTACTAGTTGCTACTGATGTCGCGGCTCGTGGACTTGATGTAGATAGCCTAGATGCAGTTATTAACTACCATGTATCTATTGACCCGGAAGTACATGTTCACCGTATTGGTCGCACGGGGCGTGCTGGAGGCACAGGCAAAGCTTACTCGTTATTTGCAGAGAAAGAATATAACAAGATTGGCCGCCTGGAAGAATTTCTAAACATTACCGTCGAGCCAACACCACTGCCAGATAACAGTGTGCTAGATCAGCCGTTACAAAAACCAGCTATGACGACCCTGCAAATTGATGGCGGCAAAAAACAAAAAGTGCGGGCTGGCGATATTCTTGGTGCACTAACTTCAAAAGGCGGCATTGCAGGTAGCGATGTAGGAAAAATTCAACTTGGCGATAACTGGGCTTATGTTGCTATCAAAAGTAAAGTGGCTAACATTGCACTGAAGAAGATTGGCGAAGGAAAATTAAAAGGCCGAACATTCCGTGTTCGCAAATTAAAATAGATAGGGTTTGTTGAATTTTCAAGTATTGACGCTAGTAATTTTTAGCTAGCGTTAATGAACGCTTTTTGGATTTATACATCGCCTTATCGGCCACATTAAACAGCGTTTCGGTGGTGACGCCATCATTAGGGTATACGGCAAGACCAATACTACAACTCAATTTAATTTCATCATTATCAATAGCGAAATTTTTATTAAATGTTTTGGCAATTGTTTTAACCATCTCTAAAGCTCTATTCTCACTTTCAATATTTTCCAAAATCAGTACAAATTCATCCCCTCCAACTCTCGCAACAGTATCCGAATTACGAATCGAATTTTGCAGACGCAAAGCGGCTTCAACTAGCACGCGGTCTCCAATTTGATGCCCTTTAGTATCATTAATATCTTTAAACTTATCTAAATCGATATATAGAACAGCAAAACCTTTTTGTTCACGCTCACACTGTGAAATTATATGATTGAGTCTGGAAAACAGCAGATGTCGATTAGGGATACCGGTAAGCTGGTCGTAGTGTGCAAGGTAAGCGAGCCGTTCTGCCTCTTGCTTACGAGAGGTAATATCCCGATTAATGCCTAGCGCCCCAACCATCTCACTATTCTCATCAAATATCGGGACGCACATAGACTCAATCCAGCCAACGAAACCATCCTTGTGCAACATTTTTATCTCGCCTGTCCATTGGCCGTGCTCTTCGACGGCCGCTAGAACCTGCGCAGTGATTTCCGCGGTATCCTCTGGCACATGCAAGATATTAACCGGTTGACCAACAACCTCATCTCTTGAATAACCATAAAGGTTCTCCGAGCCCTTATTCCAGTCAGTAATGATACCTTTCAAATCCGTAACAACCACGGCATCAAACAAGTAATCAAACGCTTTAGCTCGCTGCTTAAGGGTTTCCAAGTCCATTTCAAACATCCTCTAATTAGGTACGACAACAAATGTCAGAGAAAAAACAATATAGAAAGCTTGTTACCAACATGCCAGATCAATGAGCAAAAGCAAAGTCTTATCGCGATACAATGAAAAACTGTCAACGGTAGGCACGCGTTATCGACAAGGGGAACAAAATAGTCATTTAAAGCAGACAAGCGCTGACTGCCTGTCCGTTAAATGCTTCAACTGGATTTAGGGAACATAACAAGAAGATCAAGCAAGGCTTAGTAACAGATACCAAGCCCTAATTATTGATTAACCCTTGGCAAGTCTTAACAACTCCTTTAGTGCTTTCCTAACAAACTTTTCATCACCTCTTTTAGGCGTGGCATCAGGCCAGCTTTTATCTCTTTAGGCGCCTGATAGTCAGACTCATTATCAGGATTCACTAGTATCTGTGCACTCTCAAAGAATTGGGTTAATGAGCTCGCAACGACTCGGCGTTCTTTATTACCTGCCACCTCAATAATGACTTCACCACTGTTATTATCAATTGAGAGCATCGACTCACTATTAACAACACAGCCAATAAATACACTCGGCGATTGTTTTAGTTTTCTTTGCATTAATAAATGTCCGATCAAGTTTTCACACAATCGCGTTAAATCATCCTCGTTCCATACCTGTAGCAATTCAATCTGCTCCCCATCGGCAGTGACAAACATCGGCCCGCTGTAACCACTACCGTAATAGGCTATAACATCATGATGTAATGTCATTTCTAATGCGTGCTCGATATTTTCAAAGTGATACTCTTGCTCTCGACTAACATAACGCCATTGTATGTTACCTGCCTCTGTTGGTTTACCGACTTCACAAGGTGAGCTCCACTCACTATCATAAGAAACTTGTGGCAGAAATCCCGTTTCATCGGCGATGGTTTTGCTATAATCAGCGGCAAATTGCGCAAGTGCTTGTGCAGTAGTTAACATTTTATTCTCATTACTTTATTTATGGCGGAGCTTGCCTTATGACCGATACACCCTCCCAGTATGATGATGCACCCGAACTGCAATCGCTCACATTAGGGAAAAAGACGCGCTATGATAACAGCTTCGACGCAAAACTGTTACAACCCGTACCTCGCTCGTTAAACCGTGATGGGCTTAATTTAACTAATCCGCTGCCTTTTTATGGTGATGATGTTTGGACCGGCTTTGAATTGTCTTGGCTCAATGCTAAAGGTAAGCCTGTCGTTGCTATGGCTAATTTTGTTATACCGTATGACAGCGAGAACTTAGTTGAATCAAAATCATTTAAGCTCTATCTCAATAGCTTCAATCAGCATCGTTTTGACAGTAGCGAAGAGGTCCAAAGACAGCTAGCGAACGATTTAAGTTTGTGTGCAAACGGTAACGTCAGTGTCGAACTGATTTTAGCTAATGCGTTCGCCAGCCAAACAATCACTGCACCATCGGGCCAGTGTATCGACGAGCTAGATATAAGCGTAGAGGATTTTGAGTTTTCTACAGACTACTTAAAAGAGAGTGTCGATCCTAACGGCCCCATCATTTCAGAGCGTCTTTTCTCAAACTTATTAAAATCTAACTGTCTTATTACCAACCAGCCAGATTGGGGTACAGTGGAAATTAACTATCAAGGCCCGAAAATAAACCAAGAGGCATTATTACGTTACCTCATCTCATTTAGACAACATAATGAGTTTCATGAACAATGTGTTGAACGTATATTCTCTGATTTAAAGCGCTTGTGTCATTGTCAAAATCTATCAGTGAATGCGCGCTACACCCGTCGTGGCGGACTGGATATCAACCCATTTCGGAGTAACTTCGAAAAGACCCCTGCCAATACGCGCCAAGCGAGACAATAACGAGCAAAAAAAAGCCACCTTCGATGAAAGTGGCTTTTTAATTAGCAAGATGTTAACTATTCAAAAGTTGCACGGCTAACAGACAATTCTTCGATGAAATCATCGCTGCTAAGTGACTCAAGATCCGGTACTAACCCTTTCTCGATAAACGGCGCTAATTGCTCTTTGCAGTTAGCGATCTGGCCGTTAAATGCTTGTAATAGTACGGCTAAGCGTACAAAGTCTAGGTAACTAATCTCATCGGTATTATAGTCTTGTTTTGCATAATAACGAGTCGACTCAACTAAATCACTACTGAAGTTCCACGCCTTAACGATAGCAACGCCAATATGACTGTGTAAATCTGTAATAGCACGCTCTAAGAACTCTGGCGAAGCAAATACATCAGGGTAGCCGTCAGCTTCGGTTAAAATTGGTAGCGTGCCGATATTATGTAATAGCGCGGCTAAAGAAAGCGTATCGACCTGCAATGGGGTATGCTTGTTCGCTTTTTTGTGTACCGAGAACAACGCCATCGCATACGACGCGACATCAGTTGAACGTGCCCATGTTTTAGCCAAATAGGTTGCAATTAACTCATTCTCTGAGACAAACAGTTGCTCCATCGCCAATGCCATTACAATATTCTTAATCTGGCGCATACCGATTCGGGTAACAGCCGCCTGAAGACTCTCGACTCGGACAGCACGACTATAATGCGCCGTATTTGCGATTCTAATTAAGCGAGCAGATAGCGCAGCATCCTGCGCAATGAGTGTTGATATATCGCCAAGGTTACTATCAGGATCAGCAACGGCATCGCGAACTTTCATCGCGATTTTTGGCAGGGTTGGTAAAACTAGCTCGTCTTTTTTTAATTTGTCTATTAATATTGTTCTTAGTGCATTCGCTGTAGACATAAGCAATCCATTCCATATCATAAAACTAAATAAAAGCTTGGGTAAATCAACCCAAACAAAGGTTTAAAACTAATATATCAGCTTTTTTAGATTTTAATACTGCTATTTTCGTAATAGACAGACAGGCAATAAGAAGATAGAGCTTAAGGGATTATTATGGTTCAATTGCCGATTAATTTGCTAAAACCACAAGAGAGTGATTGCAATGAAAGACTCAGCGGATGGCGATGAATTCAACGCCCAAGGACTTGGGAACATGGACTCACTGCATATATTTTACCTGCCAAATTCGCCTGTATTGCCCAAACAGGAGCTAAGTTCAAGTGCCTTAATCGAGCTTAATGGTAACCACTGGCGCAAGATTTTAACTATTGTTGCCAAGTTAATGTGTGCCGATAAAGATTGGAGAACATACCGAGACAAGCAATTGCTTGATGAAGTCGGTTTCTTTTTTGGAGACTATTTAGTCAAGAAAAAAAGCCGTCAACACTATATTTGCGGTAAAAGCCATTGGCTTACATTACAAAAAGAGCCTATAACCGATCAGGACGTGTCTTGTGATGATGCTAATAAAGCGTGGCTATTGAAGGATAGTAAGGATATAGCAAGTAGAATTATGCTATTACCCTACCCTGATTATCGGCAGTTTAATAACCGCTTAATTGATCTCATTAAGAAAGAATATATTAACTAATCGCTTCTTCGCTGATGACTTCTGGCGTGTTGGTTTCATCTGCTTTAGCACGGTCCGCTTTTGAGATATAGCGAGGCTTATTGTTATGAGTCAATTTAGCGTTTTTCTTCTTTTGTTTCTTCTTGAGGATAGACTTAATTTTTTTCTTACGATTCATGCTTAACTCGCTACTTAGGGTAATTGAGGACATTGTATCTCAATTGCAAGCCAACTGCTTAAGTAATCGTGAGAGGAAAGAGAAATGTGAGGAGTAGCTCACCGCTACGAAAGCCCGTAGCGGCAAGATAATGGCAAGGCTTAACTATCGCCTTCAAACTGGCCAGCTTTAGCGAGTGCACACGCTTCAACTGATAGAATATCGGCGTAACCTTGAGAACTTTCTGGATTTAGGCCATCGCTAGCTTCCATTGAAGAATCTTCTTCATTGTAAAGTGAAGCCGCAATATCAGTCATTTCATTAAAGAATACATTGCCTTTATATAATCCTAACTTGACTGTGCCAGTCGCACTAGCAGTTAAGGTATTGATTCCCTGCATTGCAGCTTTCGTAGCAACATCAAATACACGGCCATCATAAATCTGATCGCTAACAACACGTCCCAAGCTTTGGTAAAGCGCTGTAGCACGACGATCTAACGTGGCTTGTAAGATATTTTGCAAGCCTTGACTTAGTAATTCCATACCAGGTGCTTCATACACACCGCGGCTCTTAGTACCGATGATTCTGTTTTCGAGCGCATTAGACATACCTACGCCATTACGACCACCAATGTCGTTCGCCTTGGTCATCATGTCAAACGGATTTAATGCTTCACCATTTAATTCAACAGCGACACCAGCTTGATAACGAATAGTTACTTCTTCTATTTGATCAGGGGCTTCTTTTGCCCATACGCCCATTGTTGGCTCTACAATCAGCATTGAAGTTTCCAGGCTTTCAAGATCTTCAGCTTCGTGTGACAATCCGGCAAGGTTTGCGTCAGTTGAATATTTTTTCTTCATACCAATAACTGCCGGAATATTAAACTGAGCCAGGTAATCTGCCATCTCACTGCGGCCTGGGAATTGTTCAAGCAGTTTAGCATCACGCCAAGGTGCATAAACATCCATTTCAGGAGCAAGTGAACGCGTGTAACGCTCAAAACGCATTTGATCATTACCACGGCCAGTCGCACCATGCGCTAATATGTTTACGTCACGCGCTTTCATCGCCTTGATTAAACCTTGAACGGTCACGCCACGGGCGATACCTGTGGTATTCCAATAACCACCGTCATAAGTTGCATTCGCTTTAATCGCGTCAAAACAGGCATCTGCCATTTCATTTTTCAGATCGACCAATACTGTCTCGGCGCCACAGGGTGCCATCTTACGGACTACATCTTGAATGTCTTCTTCATCCGGTTGGGCCAGATCAGCTGAAAAACAAATGACCTTAATATTTTCTTCCATTAAACGTTTAGTTACGGTCTTGCTGTCTAAGCCACCAGAAACACAAACGCCTACGGTTTTTCCTTGCAATTGGGATAATTTCATATCTATTCACTCTAATAATACAAAATGGACTGCGCCCATTTTCAAAAATTATTGCCTAAAACAACGGGCTGTTTTAGTAATATAACACCATTTAGCATAGCAATGCCTTAATAACGCCAAAGATAAACTAAATTTGAATTAAGCTCAAGCAACGAATGCATATATATCTTAAAAAAGTGCTTACTTATGCACTGTGACGGTTTATGGTAAACGGCTATCACAATTCTCTATTGTTCGATTTGCCATTAGGCAAGAAACACCCTAAAATATGCGCCCTTATTTTGAACAAGAGTTTTCATTATGTTTACCCCTGAATTACTGTCTCCTGCTGGTAGCCTTAAAAATATGCGTTATGCATTTGCCTACGGTGCAGATGCTGTTTATGCCGGCCAACCGCGTTATAGCCTTAGGGTTAGAAATAATGAATTCGATATCGACAATTTAGCGATAGGAATAGCAGAAGCCCATGCACTTGGTAAGCAATTTTACGTTGTTAGTAACATTGCACCGCATAACAGCAAACTAAAGACCTATATTCGCGACTTAGCACCGGTGGTAGAGTTAAAACCTGATGCATTAATTATGTCTGATCCAGGGCTAATTATGCTGGTACGTGAAGCTTACCCTGATTTACCAATTCATTTGTCTGTTCAAGCCAATGCGGTAAATTGGGCTACAGTGAAATTTTGGTCACAACAAGGTGTCGAGCGCGTTATCTTGTCTCGCGAACTTTCTGTCGATGAAATTAAAGAAATTCGCGAAGCCGTACCGGAGATGGAACTAGAAGTTTTCGTTCACGGCGCATTATGTATGGCTTACTCTGGGCGTTGTTTACTTTCTGGATACATTAATAAGCGTGATCCAAACCAAGGCACCTGCACTAATGCATGTCGTTGGAAGTATGGTGTACATGAAGCCAAAGAAGATGATACAGGCGACGTTGTTGCAGCCAAACCTGCTGAAATCGCACAGCCAGAGATTGTGGAGCCACAAAAAGCTGCCCCTACGCTAGGTGAAGGTGACACAACCGATAACCTATATCTATTACAAGAGCCAGGCCGTCCGGGCGAGTACATGCCAGCATATGAAGATGAGCATGGTACCTACATCATGAACTCTAAAGATTTACGTGCGGTTGAGATGGTTGAGCCATTGACTCAAATGGGTGTGCATTCTTTGAAAATAGAAGGTCGTACCAAGTCATTCTACTATTGTGCACGTACTGCCCAAGTTTATCGCAAGGCGATTGATGATGCAGCGGCAGGCAAACCATTCGACGCGTCATTAATGGGTACACTAGAGCACCTTGCGCACCGTGGTTACACAGAAGGCTTCCTACGTCGCCATAGTCATGATAAGTACCAGAACTATGATTATGGCCATTCAGTATCAACGAGCCAACAATTTGTAGGTGAAATTACGGGTCGTAACGACCAAGGTTGGGCGGAAGTTGAAGTTAAGAATAAGTTCTTGGTTGGCGATAGTCTTGAGTTGATGACGCCTAATGGCAACATCACCTTTACTTTAGAACAAATGGTAAACCGCAAAGGTGAATCTGTTGATGTTGCACCGGGTTCTCGCCATACCATGTACATACCGGTACCTGAAGATATTGATTTGGCATTTGCTTTGTTAATGCGTAACTTTGAAGAAAACCAAGATTCACGCAACCCACATAAATCAGCTGGCTAACCTGATATACCAGTTTGCTTAGGCAAACTGGTATTTTTCATCGACTCATTAACTCGGATTAAACAATTCCATGGCATTACTTATCAAAGACAACTGCATAAACTGTGATATGTGCGATCCCGAGTGCCCCAATGAGGCAATTAGCTATGGCAAAAAGATTTACGAAATCGATCCAGACCTTTGCACCGAGTGCGTTGGCCACTATGATAAGCCCACTTGTATTGCGGTGTGCCCTATCGATTGTATTATCGTCGACCCTGCTCGTGTTGAAACTGAAGATGAGTTATACGACAAATATGTGCAAATACATCATAGCGACGACATCTAGTGTTTTCTCAACACAAATCATCTAATCAACTAATAAATATCATAAAACTCTAAGTCATCCGATGTTACTTTTTAACTTATTGAGCTAGACTGAGCTGGCTTAAATAATAAGCAATTCACGTAAAACCAGTAATAACAACAACTTATAATAAAGCTAGCAGTTAAGTATTGGATTTACGATAGCAATAAAGCTACGCACTTATAAATAATAAATGGATGGAGAAAAGCTACTATGGTAATTACGAAAGGTCGCGTTAAGTGGTTCAATGAAAAAAAAGGCTTTGGATTTATTGAGCGCCCAGGCGACTCTGATGTATTCGTACATTTTAGAGCGATACAAGGTGATGGTTTCAAGACTTTAAATGACGGACAGGACGTTCAGTTTGAAGTTGAAGATGGGCCTAAAGGACCTCAAGCTTTAAACGTAACAGCATTGTAACGTTAGCATTCTAGGCTGTTTAGTGCAGCCTAATATCCCCTCAACAATAACGCTTCAATAGAATTAACCACCTGCCATTTTACGCTTCTAGAATTGGCAAATCAGCGATTTTATATTGACTTTTTGTTAAAAATCCATACAATTTAGCGCCTTTTACTGTTTAATCCCCTAATACAAAGAATCCCTTATGCTAAAGCTTCACATTAATAAAGTGGTTAGTTTGAAAGCCGATGTGCTTTCAGGCCTGACTGTTGCCCTAGCATTAGTACCAGAAGCAGTTGCCTTTGCTTTTGTTGCTAACGTTGAACCTCTTGTTGGACTCTACGCGGCATTTATTGTCGGCTTAATTACTGCTATTTTCGGTGGTCGCCCAGGCATGATATCTGGCGCTACAGGTGCATTAGCCGTGGTCATGGTGTCATTAGTGGTTGAACATGGCGTTCAATACCTATTTGCCACCGTCGTGTTAATGGGGATACTACAGATCCTTGCTGGGGTGTTTAAGCTCGGCAAGTTTATTCGGATGGTGCCACACCCGGTAATGTTAGGTTTTGTAAATGGCTTGGCCATCGTAATTTTCCTTGCTCAACTCGGTCAGTTCAAAGCAGCGGATGCCGATGGTGTCATGCAATGGCTACAAGGCGATGCGCTATACACCATGCTAGGTCTGGTTTTTGCGACCATGGCGATTATTCACTTTCTACCAAAGCTAACCACAGCCGTACCATCTGCTCTAGCGGCCATTGTTATTGTTTCATTGGCAGCCATTGGCTTGAACATTGACACAAAGGTTGTTGGTGATGTTGCATCCATTGCCGGTGAATTACCAACTTTTAGTATCCCAATGGTTCCATTCACCTGGGAAACGTTTGTGATTATCCTGCCATATTCATTAATCCTTGCGGCAATTGGTTTGATTGAGTCTTTGTTAACACTAACCCTTATTGATGAACTAACCCAAACGCGCGGCAAGGGTAATAAAGAATGTATCGCCCAAGGCGCTGCAAACACTGTGACAGGCTTCTTCGGTGGCATGGGCGGTTGTGCAATGATTGGTCAATCGATGATCAATGTAAACTCAGGTGGTCGTGGACGCGCTTCCGGCATCACTGCAGCGTTAGCATTACTTGCATTTATCCTATTTGCTTCATCTTTAATTGAACAGATCCCTGTAGCTGCATTAATAGGCGTTATGTTTATCGTTGTTATTGCAACATTTGAATGGTCAAGCTTCCAAGCAATTAAGAAAATTCCACGCTCAGATGCATTTATTTTAGTACTCGTATCTGGTGTTACCGTTGCTACTGATTTAGCCATTGCCGTTATCGTTGGTGTTATTGTGTCTGCGCTAGTGTTTGCATGGGAACATGCCAAACATGTTATGGTAAAGCGTTCAACGGATGAAAATGACTGGACTGTTTATGAAGTTGAAGGACCACTATTCTTTGGTGCAATCTCGTCATTTAAAGAACAATTTGATGTAAACAACGACGGACAAGATGTCATCATTGATTTCAAAAAATCGCGAGTTTACGATCACTCTGGTATCGAAGCAATCGATGGAATCTCTGAGCGATATGCCAAACTAGGAAAGCAATTACACCTGCGTCATTTGAGCCCTGAGTGTAAAGACTTATTCCAAAAGGCCAGTGACTGTGTCGAGCTTAATGTGATGGAAGATCCCGACTATCATATTGCCACCGACAAATTAGCTTAATCTAATCAGGCCAACATCGATGTTGGCCTTTTTATTTATCTTATGGCGTATTTATCCCAGGAACTTAAGCAACGTTTGCAATTGCAAGTAAACGAGTGTTATCAGATAGCTAGCAGACGGCTAAATACAGTCTTTGCTGAGCCTGTTGTACAATTTAACCAACGGGGAAAAATTGCCGGATGTGCGCTGCTGCAAACTAACACACTACGCTTCCATCCTATTATTTATCAGCAAAACCAACAGCACTTCCTTGAACACGTCGTCCCCCACGAAGTCGCGCACCTCTTAGTGTGGCATTTATATGGGAAAACAGCACCGCATGGGCGAGAATGGCAGCAGATCATGACCCAAGTATTTGAGCGCCCTGCCAGCCGAACTCACAACTATGACGTTACCAATATTGGCATTAAATCCATTGATTACACCTGTGGTTGTGGCGAAATAGCCTTGACGATCAGACGCCATAACAAAGTGCTCAGGGGAGCCCAATACCGTTGCAAAGCTTGTAATGAAACATTGGTAGCAAAAACAACCTAAAGGCTTCATTTTTATTGCTTTAGTCAGCACATATCCGTAAAATTTCAAGCCATTATTGTCACGCAGATATTATTTATACAGAATTACTGAGAGTATTATATTGATTAAATATCTTATTTTAATTGCGCTGCTGTTAACCCCCTCTTTTAGCGACGCTACACCTAAAAATTTCCGTCAAGCTAAGAAAATCGCTAATAAACTACACCAACAGAGTGACAAAAGCTTCTATTGTGGCTGTGATATCGAACGCAAGGGTAAGAAACTTATTCCAGATTTTACCAACTGTGGCTATGAATATAGAAAGCAGCTAAAGCGAGCCAGTCGTATCGAGTGGGAGCACATCGTTCCGGCGTGGGAGTTTGGGCATCAGCGTCAATGTTGGAAAGATGGACGCCGTAAAAACTGTACCCGTAATGACAACGAATTTAAAATGATGGAAGGTGATTTACACAATTTAGTCGCAGCCGTTGGCGAAGTTAATGGTGATAGGAGCAATTATCGATTTAGCCAATGGAATGGTAGGGCTAATCAATACGGTCAATGTGACATGGTCATCGATTTTAAAGGCCGTAAAGCCCAACCTCCTGCAAGCAGACGAGGTGATATCGCCCGCGTCTATTTATACTTTAAGCAACGATACAACTTGCGCCTTTCCCGTAGTCAAAATAAGTTATTTGAGGCGTGGAATAAATTAGATCCTGTCGATAATGCTGAATGCAGTCGCGACCAGCGTATCGCCAAAGCACAAGGTAATGCTAATCCATTTGTGCAACGTCAATGCTTGAAACTAGTAAAACAAGGGACAGCAGGCCAAAAAGAGAGTTAGTTATCAAGTTCGGCTCGTACATTGCACCGCGATGTACGAGCCGAACTTGAGTTAATGCAACAAGCTATAAAGTTTACGGCGATAACTTGAGGCAAGAGCATCCCCTTCAGGAAGACCAGCGATGACATCTAAATAACGCTTCTTGGCATCGGCAAAGTTCAAGTCAACACTCAAAATAGCAAAAAGAATATCAAGCGCTTCTTGTGTTCGATTAACCTGACTGTAGCTTATCGCCAAATTAAGTTTAACTTCGTTGTTTGATGGGTCTGTAGCAAGTTGCGCTTCCAACGCAATGATCTCTGGAGATTGTCCTGCTTGTTCTGCTAATTCAATCATCGAAACAAGCCGCTGATAATTAGCATTTTGATCTTCAAGCGCAAACGATCCAATCAATGTTTTAGCATTTTCTAGCTGGCCAATCTTGATTAATACTTCAGTGTAACAACACTTAATATCGACACGATTTGGGTCTAATTCATAGGCTTCTTTAATCAACGTATATGCTAGATTAATATCGCCATCATTTAAAAGTAAGGTACTCGCTTGAATTAGCAGCTCTTCTTCTCGCTTTGGTAGATACTTTTGCAGCATTTCTTTGACTTGTTCAATCGGCGTAACACCTTGCATCCCATCAACAGGCTTACCGGCTTGGATAAGGATTAAGGTCGGGACTGAAGATACACCAAACTGTTGGGTTATCTGTGGTTGCTCATCACAGTTTACCCTTGCATAAACAATCTGCTGTGCTAGTTCATTGGCCAAGTTAAGTAACTGGCCAGACATCGCTTTGCCTTGCTCATCACGTGGCGAATAGAGTTCAACAAGAATTAATGTCTCAGGAGGTTGCTCTATTAAAGTACTTTGAAAATTTTCTAGATTTAGTTCTATCACGTTGGCCATATACTCGATGCTCATTAAAAAATGATGTTACCTAACTAACTATGGGCAAATGTTTTATTTTCAAGTTGGAATGGCGTTTTATTGTCATTTAAAGCAGGTCAATTTGAATAACCGATGTCAACGACTCCTCAGATTTGTAATTCGGGTTGTTAAAACTACTATTCAATACCCTCAGAATATACGTTTTGCCGCCTTCAACACGCAGCTGTGCACGGTGTGCTCCCAGATGCTTTATGCGGGTGGAACTTACCAGACGATTGCCAAGATAGGAAATATCAAAAGAAAACTGATGGTTCTTCCCTAGACTATCAGCAACGTCAGTGCTTGTTATAGACAGATGGGCGTCAAACTCTGGTCTAAAATAGACATATCTAACTGTGCCAGGCCGCGCCGGTGACAGTGATTGTAACGCGCCGTTAAAGGTTAGTTCGAGTGGTGTGTCAAGCCAAATTTCGGAGCATATCGGAAATTGGGACTCTGGGTCGAGTAAGGCCCCGGAGTTTACAACATGGGCTCTTAATTGCCATTGCCCCTCACCACAGGAACCACCCGTAATGCCTATATTCAATTCATTCGCCAATAGCTCCAATTCCCCCGCCAGTATCGGGTTATCTTCGATGAGCTGGGCGGCAACACTGTAGATTGTATAAGGCTGGGGCTTGCTTGCCGCTTTTAACAATGACTGATGTAAGCCTAGAAGCCCTATTTCATTAGCCAGTCGTGTTGCTTGTTCACTAAACTGTGCTCTGGCGTCGACAAGTGACAGCAAAAATAACATATTGCTCACCTCGTCAAAGGGCGAGAATGCAAACGCTGGTCGGTGGTACGGATAGCCATTGCTGTCCTTAAAATGACGCCGATAATCGCTAAGTTCTTTATTTGCTTTGGCTAAAAAAGCCAACGTCTTAGTCGCCTTGGTTATGTCGCTGTTAGCCCGTTTGTCTTGCCAGTCATTTAATGCAAATCGAGCCACCATACCGGCGATTCCCTCACTTAACGATAATGTTAAGTCACTAAAACCATAACCTGAATGGATGCCACCACGCGAATCACTGCGCCCGACCACTTTATGCATGTACCAATGTCCCAACTCGTGCATTATGGTATGCTCGTTCCACTCCGAGTTAGTCGTTTTAGGTCGACTTTGATTGTCTACAGGTGTTGAACCCTTGATAAAAATTAAATTATTAGCCGGCTTATAATAGCCATCGCTTTGTTCATTTCTCTGTTTGCCTCGAGTCCACAGAACAGTTAACGGCTCTGGGGTACCGGGCAAATCAATACCATGGGATTTGAACATATCAAAGCCTTTGGCTAGTGTATCTAAAATCGCAAATGACTGACTATGACTTCGCCGTTCATTAAAGCCATCTAGCTGATTAAAACCAGTTTCTAACAAGAAGTCTTGCTGGCTGATACCATAGTTAATTGAAAAATAAAAAGGACTGGTTACCGTATACTGAAGATACTTATTGGTTTTTCCCCTCTGGTGCTTATTGCTCTGAACCGAAACCCAAATAGCTTTGCTAGCATCAATACTTTCAATACGCATGGCGGCAACTAATTCAAGATACAATTGCTCAGTTGGATCACAATGAGATAATTCAAAGAGATACTCACCGTCACCATTAGTAAACGTCTTCGCTAGTAGCTTGCCCTCGCGATCGCGCAGATTAACTCGAATATAGCGGCTAGGATAAATGCTTGGATTAAAAGGGGTGAGTTGATATTCAGTACTAATACCATTGCTAGACTCTAAGAACTCAAGACGCTCAAACTGCACAAGGCCATGCAAAATGCATATCTGCTCCTCAACATCCCTTGGGCCACTCAGTGGTTGCAAGGTAGCAGGTTTAGCCTGTTTAAGGCGCGGTTGTTGGCGCGGCAATGCCTCGTAGGTAGAACTGACTTGTGAAGCTATTACCGGCTTAGCGTTAATTACGGCAGGTAAAGCTGTCGGGGTTGGTGGCCCAGAACGAAAACTTTGATAAGCTAAAAAAAGAACAAGGCTGATAAGTGCAGCGGCGATAGCCAAGTTCCTGTTATTTTTTCTCACTATATCGCTCGGTGTTGTGGTTTAAATGGTATGACTCAGTCGGTAAATCCATTACGTAAAAAATTTGTTTTAAGGCGAACAAAACTGTCTTCGTCACAATTAATAAAATCAATGGCTAACTGGAATTGTTCAGATTGGCATTTATTCTGGTCAGCTAGTTCGTACTCATTCATAACAATATGCATCGCCTCACTAACGCAGCCACTTTCACCTTTACCAATGTCAAATTCTTCCGGCTCAAAATTATCAAGCATCCATAACTGTAACTTTTCAGTGCTGATATTCCCACCTCCCCAAGATTGTAATATCTGGATGAGTTGAGCGCTGCTGATATTTTTCCTGGTCATTCTTATTCCTCAGGTTGCCAATCTCGTGGCGCCTTATCATCACACTTAACACAGTTTAGCAGCAAGCCTAACTGTTGCTCCCTACCATTCTCAGTTGTCACCCAAAGTCGATTTTGCCAGGGTGGGTCATGGCGAACATGTTGGTTATGACCACACCTAAGCTTTGCGACCCAGTGCCCTTCTTCATCGATATGGTAGCCAACAATGGCTTGCTTCATAGACTACGTCTCATATAAAAAATGCCGCAACAGCGGCATTCTAATTTACTCTAGATTCAACGGCCCTTCACCAGCCGGTTCTTCATCACTGTGGGCGATACCATGCATAGTAACTTCAATGGAGTCTACTCGCTGTAAGCCACGTGGTAATTTATTACCGCGACGGCCGCGTTCGCCTATGTAGTGCTCAAGATCACTTGCTTTTAGCGTTAGCTTACGCTTGCCAGCAAACAAGGTGACATCACTGTCACTGTTGATAACTGCAATTTGCTTAACAAACTCTTCACGTGATTGTACTCTCGAGCTTGGGATATTAATAATCTTGTTGCCCTTGCCTTTAGAGAGCTTGGGTAAACTTTCCAGCGGGAAGATGAGCATACGCCCTTCGTTAGAAATAGCCAAACACAGTTGATTTTCATAATCATTAACCGGGATTAGCGGCAGTACTTCGCTTCCTTTTGGTCGGCTAATAAGTGCCTTGCCTTTCTTGTTACTCGATAGCATATCGCTATAAGAGCCAATAAATCCATAGCCGCCATCGGTTGCCAGTAAATACAGCTGTTGTTCTTTCCCCATTACTGTATGTGCAATAGTTTCACCGGCAACTAGTGTGAAGCGCCCTGTTAATGGCTCTCCCTGGCTACGTGCCGATGGTAGCGTGTGCGCATCGGTACTAAAAGCACGCCCCGATGTATCGATAAATACAACCGGTTGATTGCTTCGCCCTTTCGCTGAGCACAAGTAGCCATCACCCGCTTTGTAATTTAAGTTTTGTGGCTCAATATCATGGCCTTTGGCACAGCGCGCCCAGCCTTTCTCAGACACGACCACGGTAACCGCTTCACTTGGCACCAAGTCTTTATCAGATAATGCCTTAGATTCACTACGCTCAACAATCGGTGAGCGGCGCTCGTCCCCATATTTTTCGGCATCGGCGATAATTTCTTTTTTCACCAAGGTTTTCATGCGACGTTCAGAGGAGAGCGTTAATTCAATTTTATCTCGCTCTGCTGCTAATTCTTCTTGCTCCGCGCGGATCTTAATTTCTTCAAGTTTGGCTAGCTGACGAAGTTTAATTTCTAAAATAGCTTCTGCCTGGATTTGCGATAACGCAAAGCGGCTCATTAATTCAGCTTTTGGATCATCATAGGTACGGATGATTTCAATAACTTCGTCAATATTTAAAAATGCTATCAGTAAGCCATCAAGAATATGTAGTCGCGCCAGTATTTTATCTAAGCGAAATTGCAGACGTCGACGCACGGTTTCAAGACGATAAGTTATCCACTCACTCAAGATTTCTTTGAGTCCCATAACTCGCGGGCGGTTATCAAGGCCGAGTATGTTTAGATTGACCCGATAATTTTTCTCAAGATCAGTTGTGGCAAACAGGTGGTTCATTATCCCGTCCACATCAACACGATTTGAACGTGGCACGATGACCAAGCGCGTTGGGCACTCATGATCTGACTCATCCCGTAAGTCCGATACCATCGGCAGCTTTTTCGCCTGCATTTGTGCTGCAATTTGTTCTAGTATTTTTGCGCCAGAAACTTGATGAGGCAATGCGGTAATGACCACTTCACCATCTTCAATGTCATAAACTGCACGCATCTTGATCGAACCTTTACCGGTCTGATAAATTTTCTCAATATCACGTTTAGGGGTAATAATTTCAGCGTTTGTTGGGTAATCAGGGCCTTGAACATGCTCGAGCAACTCTGCTAAATCTGCTTTTGGTGACTCGAGTAAATTAACGGCAGCCCCTGCAACTTCCCGTACATTATGTGGTGGAATATCTGTTGCCATACCAACAGCAATGCCGGTAATGCCATTAAGTAGAATATGGGGCAGACGTGCAGGCAATACAACAGGCTCTTTCATTGTGCCATCAAAATTTGGTTGCCATTCAACCGTACCTTGGCCTAATTCACCTAACATAACTTCAGCAAATTTCGATAATTTTGCTTCGGTGTAACGCATCGCAGCAAATGACTTAGGATCGTCTGGCGCCCCCCAGTTCCCTTGGCCATCGACCAATGGATAACGATACGAAAATGGCTGTGCCATTAACACCATCGCTTCATAACAAGCGCTATCTCCATGGGGGTGAAATTTACCTAACACATCACCAACAGTACGAGCAGACTTTTTATATTTTGACGCAGCATTTAAGCCCAGTTCGCTCATTGCATAAATAATACGACGCTGTACAGGTTTTAAGCCATCACCGATATGAGGTAACGCCCGATCCATAATTACGTACATTGAATAATTTAAATAGGCGTCTTCGGTAAACTTCACCATGGACTGCTGCTCTACACCATCCAAACTCATTTCTATAGAATCACTCACATTTAAACCTTTTCTTGTTTTTCAACGAAACTTACTTCAAGTCGATGCTTAATTAAACGCTATCGTTTTCGAAATATCGAAGAAAAATTTCTACACTATTTATGTCTAATTTGAACTACGGTGTGCCGCATCAATATCACCGTGCATGGAAATTTACCGGCAGGCATAAGCACAATATTAGCTGGAAGCAACAAACCAAAATAATTGATGGCTTATCGTTCAAATAGGGATCACATACCAGTTAAAATTATTTCATCGCTACTATATATTATTTTCTTAATATTTTGAACAAATTCAAAAGTTAACTCAATCTATATCCGTTTTTAGCCATCACTCTGTTACACTCAGGTTAACGACGGTCTTGTCGAAGATTGCCATGCGCAGGGTTTAATCAATAACAGGTTTTTCTTTGCTCTGCTTTAATCTGCTGTTATGGTACGAAAATAGACTTTACTACCAAACACCCCCGTTAACTCACACAAAAGGATTAGAAGTGTGTCCTTGGACTCAAATAAGCCGTTAAATATCAATCCGAAAAAAAACCTGGTGCTCTTCATCACCTTAGGTTTGCTGATTGCTTTCTTTTCCTTATTTGTTTATGAGCAAGCCTCGATTGACCGACACTTATCAAGCGAAGAACATCAAATTAGACAAAAGCTATCGAACTATCGCACTAAACTAGAACATATAGTGAACTACAATCTAATTCTAATGGAAGGCCTCACAGCGTATATCGCGATCACGCCCAATATTACTCAGCAAGAATTTGCAAATTATAGCTCCTTACTTTTAGCTCAGGATAACAATATAAGGAATATTGGCGGAGCGAAAGATCTTGTCATAAGCCACATGTATCCCCTTGCGGGAAATGAAGCGGCACTGGGTCTTAATTACCGCGAAAACCCACAACAAAAGCGAGTCGTAGAAATGGCGATGGCACTTAATCATGCTGTTATTGCTGGACCACTAAATCTGGTTCAAGGCGGTGTAGGCCTCATTGCTCGCTTACCGGTAACGACCGAGAATGGCCCTTGGGGAGTAGTTTCTGTTGTTTTAGATTATGACAGCATGCTCGAGCATTCTGGGCTACTAAATGAAACGATGGTCAACATCGCGATTCGTGGGAAAGACGGCCTGGGAAAAGACGGTGATACCTTTTATGGCGATCCAACAATATTTAGCCGCAGCCAATTAATACAAAATGTATCGATACCTTTCGGTCAATGGCAATTGGTTGGTGAAGCCACTAACCAAATGCCAGCATATAAAACCAATCCTAAAGTTTGGTTCTTTGCCTTGGCTTGCCTGGGATTCTGGTGTTTTATTGGCTTTCAACGCTACAAAAGTAATGTGCTGTATCAGAAATCTATCGAGTTAACAGCCCAGTCCGAACAAAAATTTAGAAGCTTTTTTAGCGCTCACACCGCACCGATGCTAATAATCAGCGATGATGGAGAAATCATTGACGCTAACAAAGCGGCTAGTTTGCTATATGGCTACTCGACTGAGGAATTAAAAGCACTTGATGTGGCGCATATCAACGCGTTAGCTGCGCAACACATTGCTTTATCATTGGATGGTGACTCAACCAAGGATTTAGCGACGTTTGCCAGCTCACACACATTAAAAAGCGGTGAAACAATTCAAGTCGAAGTTCGCTCTGCGCCTATCAACTCCAATGGCAAGCAACTGATATTCGCTATTCTCACTGATGTAACAGAAAAACACCAATTAGAGCAGAAACTAAAGTTAGATGCGCAAGTATTCGAATACTCTCAAGAAGGCATTATAATCACCGATAGTGATAAGAAAATTATTTCGATCAACAAAGGGTTCACTGATATTACTGGCTATGTTCCTGCTGATGTTCTGGGACAGGTTCCTTCGATGTTTTCATCGAGTATTCATAGTGAACTTTTTTATCAGAAAATGTTTGATGAAATCGCTTTGAAAGGTTTTTGGAAGGGAGAAATTAAGAACCGCAATAAAGATGGTTCGATAAATTCTGAGCTATTATCAATTAGCAAAGTAGACAATGAGCGGGGCCAGGCCGTTAACTATGTTATTGTATTTTCAGATATCAGCAAGCTTAAGAAAACAGAGGAGCATCTTGAAAAACTGGCGCACTATGACACATTAACCAATCTCCCAAATAGGCTACTATTAAAGACTCGTCTCAACCATGCAATAAGAAATGCACAAAGACTTAAAACAAAATTAGCAATTATGTTTTTAGACCTAGATCGCTTTAAGATTATCAACGATAGTTTAGGGCATAAAGCAGGTGATGAGTTATTGCAATTAGTCTCGAATCGATTATCTAGACGCATTCGCCAGAGCGATACACTCGCAAGAATAGGTGGTGATGAGTTCGTTATTCTACTAGAAAACATTAAGCAATCGACGCAGTTAGATAGCTTAGCCAAAGAACTTATCAGCGAGCTGAATAAACCGTTTCGGATCGCCGATGACCAAGAAGTTTATATCGGGACCTCAATAGGCATCTCCATTTACCCAGACGATTCAGGCCTAGCCAATGAATTAATTTCATTCGCCGACGCAGCAATGTATCGAGCAAAACAATCTGGCAGAAATGTCTATTCATTATATACCAGCAATATCACAGACTTAGCCAATGAAAAGCTAAAACTATCAACCGAAATCAAACATGCAATAGAATGCAATGAACTAGAGCTCTACTATCAAGCGCAGGTTGACCTGATTAGCAACAAAACGGTGGCTGCAGAAGGCCTATTACGCTGGAACCATCCGCAACGGGGTCTAGTAACACCAGCTGAGTTCATTCATGTGGCGGAAGAAACTGGCCTTATCCATCAGCTCACGTTATGGATAATCGAACAGGCCTGTAAACAGTTAAGCGACTGGACGAAGAAACAGGTTCCACTAGCACTGTCAGTTAATATATCCGCTATGGATTTTAATGCATCAAATTTTCAGACGGAAGTTGAGACGCTATTAAAAAAGTATTCCTTTGCACCGGGCTTACTGGAGTTTGAAGTACTTGAAAATGTAATGATGGAAAACATCGGTGACGCCATATCGAAATTAGAGCACTTTAGAGACATGGGAATAACGATAGCCATAGACAACTTTGGCACGGGTTATTCTTCGTTAGCCTATTTAGGCAACTTGCCTGCCGATAAATTAAAAATTGATCGCGGTTTCATTAATGAAATTCAGCCGGATGGAGCCAAGTCTGAAATCGCTTTATCAGCCATCAGCTTGGCCAAAAACTTTAACCTGGCGCTGGTCGCTGAAGGCGTTGAACAAGAATACCAAGCAACGTTTTTACGCGATAAGGGGTGCCAATTTGTACAAGGTAACCTATTTGGTGCTCCCCTAACGCTCAAGGAATTTGAACAACAGAACTTGGCGCATATTGAGGTGCTATAGACAAGCTTATGCTCAAGAGATTGGCTCTATTGGCATTAATAGTGTGGACGACGATAAAAGGATTGGCGATGCAGCGCAACGTTGCAGATAAAATATAAGCGCCATGCATTTTTATCACAGGCGCCTAATTGGTGGGAAGGTATAAATTAAGAAACCTGCGCTAAATTCCCTTTCGTTTCAAGCCAGGTGCGACGGTCACCTGAGCGTTTTTTCGCGAGTAACATATCCATGGTTTCGCAGGTCTCTTCTAGATTATCTAGCGTTAACTGCACCAAACGGCGGGTATTAGGGTCCATGGTTGTTTCACGCAATTGCAGTGGGTTCATCTCCCCTAGCCCTTTAAAGCGTTGCACGTTGACTTTACCGCGTTTTTTCTCTGCTTCGATGCGATCTAAAATCCCTTTTTTCTCGTCTTCATCAAGCGCATAAAAGACTTCTTTACCGATATCGATGCGGTACAACGGCGGCATCGCTACATAAACGTGCCCCTGTTCAACTAGCGTTCTAAAATGGGCCATAAACAAGGCACACAACAACGTGGCAATATGCAGTCCATCAGAATCCGCATCAGCAAGAATACAAATTTTGTCGTAGCGCAATGCTGACAAATCACTCGAATCAGGATCAAGGCCAATGGCAACTGAAATGTCATGCACCTCTTGAGAGGCCAAGACTTGCGTCGATTCAACTTCCCAGGTATTGAGAATCTTACCGCGAAGAGGCATCACCGCTTGGAACTCACGGTCACGCGCTTGTTTGGCTGAACCGCCAGCGGAATCCCCCTCCACCAGGAAAAGCTCCGCACGAGAAGGATCCTGTCCGGTACAATCGGTTAATTTACCAGGCAGCGCTGGTCCAGAAGTTACCTTTTTACGCGCTATTTTCTTGGTTGCTTTTAATCGACGCTGCGCATTGTTAATGCAAAGCTCAGCTAGTTGCTCCGCGACTTCAGTATGTTGGTTGAGCCATAAGCTAAAGGCATCTTTCACTACGCCTGAAACAAAGGCGCTACATTGGCGTGATGATAGGCGCTCTTTAGTTTGGCCAGCAAAGGCAGGATCTTGCATTTTAACCGACAGAACGTAACTACATTTGTCCCAGATATCATCCGGCGTTAATTTGATACCACGAGGAAGCAGATTCCTAAACTCACAAAATTCACGCATTGCATCCAAAAGGCCAGCGCGTAATCCATTGACGTGGGTGCCCCCTTGAATAGTCGGGATCAGGTTTACATAGCTCTCACTAAGGGCATCACCGCCTTCAGGCTGCCATACAACCGCCCAATCAACCGCTTCTGATTTGCTGCTCATCGAACCAACAAATGGTTTCTCAGGTAAGCACGGCCATTCTTTGGCGGTTTCTAACAAGTAATCTTCAAGGCCGGATTCATAATGCCACTCTTGAACATCTTTGCTGACTTTATTGGTAAACTTAATTCTCAACCCAGGGCAAAGTACTGCTTTTGAGCGTAAATTATGATTTAGGCGTGATACTGAGAATTTGAATGAATCGAAATACGAAGCGTCTGGCCAAAAGCGAACACGGGTTCCGGTATTACGTTTACCACAGGTGCCCACTTCTTGTAGTTCTTCAACCTTTTCACCATTTTCAAAAGCAATTTCGTAAACCTTAGCGTCACGGCGAATTGACACTTCAACGCGAGTTGAAAGCGCATTAACGACGGAAATACCAACACCATGTAGTCCACCGGAGAATTGATAGTTTTCACCTGAAAATTTACCACCAGCATGTAACTTACATAAGATAAGCTCAACTCCAGATACCCCTTCTTCGGGGTGAATATCAATTGGCATGCCGCGGCCATCATCAATCACTTCAAGTGAGTGATCTTCATGTAAGATAACTTGAATGTAGCTGGCAAATCCGGCAAGAGCTTCATCAACACTGTTATCGATAATTTCTTGGCCTAGATGATTGGGTCTGGTGGTATCTGTGTACATACCAGGACGGCGTTTTACTGGATCTAATCCGTTTAATACTTCAATTGCATCGGAATTATATTGCTGCTCGCTCACACGTCTCGCCCTTTGATAAAAATATTGCCACCAGTGTAGCTAATTTCTCTCCATCATTTAAGTAGTTAGGGGCGGTTTTTAAACAAAAATTCGACAATTGCATTAAGATAGCGGTTAAAACCAACAAAACTGTGATCACCAAGCGGCTCAATCGTTAATCTCCCCCCACGATAACAATCCATGGCAAGCTTATAGTCAAGTGTCTCATCGCCTTGTTGTAGTAAGACCCAGAATTTATGTGGTTGAGCAACTTCGCTAAACTGTAGAGATTTGAGTTCTTCGCCGTGACGTGCCTCAACTTGATGAACAGCGCCGGTATACGGGTTTGTATATTCACCGACTAAGCTGTCGATGAGTAAATGAGGTTCGACAGCGGGGTTAATCAACACCGCATTGGCATCATATTTGTTCGCAAGTAGCGTTGCAAAAAAGCCGCCCAGTGAACTGCCAATAAAACCGAGTTTATGCGCTGCGTATTGCTGCGTGATCAGCTCGATTTGCAGCCAGGCAGCAAGGGGGGTCAACGCCAAGTGTGGGATGACTAGCTCAATATCTGGATAATATCGAGAAAAAAAGGCTTTCGTTTGCACCGCTTTAAATGAGTCTGGCGAGCTGTTAAAACCATGTAAGTAGATGACTACTTGCTTTTGCATTGTTACTCCAAGCAACTGAAAACTTGCTTGGAGTATATCAATAGTTCATCAACTTAATAGCCTGAAGGGTCAAAAACTGGTATGAATTTATCAGCATCAACACGATACACTCGTGTTTTTATGGTGCCATTAGCCAATAGTTCTAAATGGCGGAAACCAGGCTGTAAGTTATCGACACTAAACTCATCTTGCTTTGGCGTAAACTGAACACTGGTTGATGGTGCGCCAAGCACTCGGACATTATTGTGTACAATATCTACTTCTTGATGAACATGGCCAAACATAACGCTTTTTACCTGTGGTATGCCGCCAACGACTTGCCATAATTCATCACTGTTTTTTAAACAATGCTTGTCTATCCATGCGCTTTCCATCGCAACAGGGTGATGATGCATTACCAACATTATATGATGTTTGGGATACTCAGCGGCTGCGCTTGCGATAAACTCCAATTCTTGGTTTTTTATAGCACCGCACACCTGCCCTTCGATCTGAGAATTGAGAAGTAACAGTTGCCAGTGCTTAAATAAAATACGTTTGGTGGGGGTTATCGCCCCTTCACATAACAGTTCATTTTGCATCGATACATCATCATGGTTACCAGTGATCCATGCCACAGGATGCTTTTGGTAGCGAAAAACTTCACAACACTTTTGATACGATGTTTCGCTATTATCCTGTGAGATATCGCCAGTTAATAACGTCAAATCAATATCATGAAATTGAGCGGCTAACGCCTTAACCGCAGCAAAGCTCTCATCACAGTTAATGCCCATTAACTGCTCATCTTTTGATAAGTGCAAATCACTAAATTGTAATAGCTGAGGATTTACCATCCCAAGCGAAAGCATGTCTTGACTCATGAATTACCCTGATTCAACGATGTTACTCGTCCGTCTTCCAAACAATGTTTAAGCCATTGACCTAAAAATCGATTAACTTGATACTTCTCGTCTGGTTGTTGCATCAAACGATTGGGGTAATCATAACGTGATTTGAAATATCGGATCTGTCGACTAGCTAACACTTCTGCCATTTGTGCATCATGATATAAGCGTACTTTTATTTGAGGTGTGAGCTCATTAACATTTTCCGCCAAACTAACATTATTAGCGATGGTATCAATACTTAGTACCGAAGTGTATTGAGTTTGTTCGATAACATGGAGCTGATAACACGCACTATCAAGGTGATAGAAATAATATTTATCTTGGTCAAAATCAGGAATTAACCTTAGCAATAGTAAATAGTTACTAGAGCACGCCCGATGTAGCGAAAGCATGTCGGGTTGGTATTTGGGTTTGAGAAAACGTTTATTCACTATCTTTATCGCTCAGCTAAAAAGTCTTCGCGAATACGCTGATGATGCCGCGCTAGCCATTGAATTGCGATCACTGTTGGCCCATTAATTATCAGTCCATCATCAAGCGCTTTAATCGCGCTGGCCACATTAACTCGCATCACCTTAATATCTTCACCTTCATCATCGAGTCCTGCAATATCAACCCCACTGGTAGAGTCTACTCTGGCTAAATACAGGTCAATTCTTTCAGATGTACCGCCAGGACTGGTTAAAAAACTCATGACTTTCTCCATCGACCGGGCTTCGACGCCTGATTCTTCAACCAACTCACGCCTTGCTACATCACTTGGTTCCTCACCTTCTTCTATGATGCCAGCGACAACCTCAATCAGCCATGGGCTCTCTTGGGCGCCAAAAGCTCCGACACGAATTTGTTCAATCAATACCACTTCATCGGTGATCGGATCATAAGGGATAACCGCCACGGCATGACCACGCTCAAACATCTCCCTTTCAATAATTTGGCTTTGGCCACCGGCATACAAAGCATGACGAAAAAAATACTTCACCATTTTAAAGTAGCCCTGCCAGATTGTTCTCTTCTCAATGACTTCTACGTCTTGATGATTGAATTGTGCTTTTTTCACATGAGGTCCATTAATATTCTGCCTACAAATCCTATTATCGTTACTCTACTATCTAAGCTCAAGCATTAGTTGAGCCTTACCATACAGCGAACTTAAATTTTATTTATCTAAATGATATATAAGCTTTACTGGCTTGACTTATAAATAAACTGTTACACTTCCTGACTGGAAGTGTTGTAGTAAAACACTTAGATTATGCACAGATTATAAAATAACCCCGTTAGGAACGACAATGAGCGCTAAACTAAATAAGCTAATGCTTGCAATTGGCCTAGGTCTTTTTTCAGTAGCGGCTAACGCCGATGGACTGCACCAAATTTATCAACAAGCCTTAACTGGTGACCCACAAATAAAACAAGCCAAAGCAAATCGTGATGCACAGTTTGAAGCAATTTCTGAATCACGAGCGTCACTATTACCACAAATCACAGGCAGTGTATCGCTAGGTAACAGTGCTTCTAACCGCCCACATGATGGTGAAGGTTTTGAGCTTGGTGACCATTGGGGCGGCTCTGCTGGGCTGAGTTTAACTCAAATTATTTATTCACAAGGCTCATGGCTAAGCCTTAGCCTTAGTGAAAAAGCGGCGTCCCGTAGCGATGCACAATTGGCTGCAGCGCAACAAGGATTAATCCTACGTGTCGCTAATGCATATTTTGACGTGTTAAAAGCAACTGACAACTTGTCGTTTGTTCAAGCAGAGAAACGTGCAATTGAACGTCAATTAGAACAAACAAAACAACGTCATGAAGTTGGCTTAACTGCATTTACAGATGTACATGAAGCACAAGCGCAATTTGACAGTTCAACAGCTAACGAAATACTTGCGCAAAATACTTTAGATAACTCACTTGATGCGTTAACTGAAATCACAGGCTTGAAACACTCTGCACTGGATATTTTAAATACCGCGACGTTTAGCCCAGCTTTACCGGCTCCGGCATTAGCGTCAGAGTGGATTAAATTAGCCGAAGAAAACAATTTGTCAATTCTAGATCAGCGCCTAGCTGTAGATATTGCCAAAGAACGTATTAACCTATCTAAATCAGGCCATATGCCAACCTTAGGTGCGTCTGCTGGTTTAACCCATAACTATAACCAAGACCCGATAAATTCAACAGCTCAGGGCCATGGTCATAGTCAAAGTGCTTCGGTTGGTTTGAAACTAAACGTGCCAATTTACAGTGGTGGTAAAACAACATCACAGGTAAACCAGGCACGCTTTGGATACGTTGCAAGCGCACAAGCACTAGAGCAAGAACATCGTTCAATGGTACGCAATATTCGTAATAACTTTAATAACGTTCGTGCATCAATTGCATCAATTAAAGCATACGCACAGGCAGCTAAATCAGCCGATAGCGCGCTAAAGTCAACTGAAGCGGGTTTTGAAGTTGGTACGCGTACTATCGTTGACGTACTAAACAGTACTCGTCAAGTTTATAGCGCTAGAAAGCAGCTAGCTAATGCTCGCTATGGTTACATTCTTTCAGTGCTAAGCCTTAAGCAAAATGCAGGCACCCTGAAAGAGCAAGATTTAATGCTTATCAGTAAAGGCTTAACAACCGCCAAGTAATACTGGAGTTTGCTTTTGAATAATAAAATGGCTGTTTATTAACTTAAACAGCCATTTTTTTTATTTGCTAGCAATCCAAAATTAGATTGCAACAAATTTTGTTTCTATCAGGCCAATCAGCGGTGCGCATACGCTCGGTCCAACAATGTCATTAAGGAGAGCAAAGAGTCATATGAATAAACTATTAGCCATCATAATAATGCTAGCAACGCCAGGATTAGCTTATGCAAGTCAGTGTTCGAAGCATTTCACACTTGATCAACTAGAAGCTCTAAAAAAGGCGAAATTCGAGATAAAGCTTGCCGACAAACGAAACAAAATAGCACCGAAGCTGCTTGCCTGCCTAGGACATAAGGACCCAAAAATTAGAGATGGCGTTGTCTATGAAGCGAGCAGTTACTGGCTGCGCAATCAATTGTTAGCACCAGAGACCATCAAGACCATGTTCAATGATTTGGTTAATGCTATGGAGCAGCCTAATCAAGACGATGACAACTTTACCCAGCCGTTTGCCGCATTGGTGTTTTCAGAAGTAGTTCGTGCAGACCGTGTTGCGCCATACCTTAGCGACGGTGAACGCCAGAAGGCGGTTGGTGTTGCCACAAGGTATATGCAAAATATCACGGATTACAGAGGGTTTGATGAAACGGATGGCTGGCGACACGCCGTCGCGCATACAGCTGACGTATTCTTACAATTATCCCTGAATAAAAATATATCAAAAGCTCAACTAAACCAGATGTTAAGCGCAATTGAAGGACAAGTGTCGCCGAGTAATCAACATGCCTATCTATTTGGCGAGCCCAAGCGCCTAGCAATGGCATTTATCTATATTGTCCTGCGTGGCGAGCATACCGCAGCAGAAATTACCCAGTTTGTTGATAAGCTGACCAACCCAGCACCGTTTTCTAATTGGGGCAGCGTTTACAACAGCAAACAAGGCCTGGCTAAACTCCACAACACACGGCACTTTATCTACAGCATTTTTGCTATTACTGGACAAAGCAAGAATCCAAAGTTAAAAGCGATTCAACCGACACTGGCAAAAGCGATCAAACAATTAGGCTAGTGCTACAAGCACAACGTTTTAAAGCGGTGCCACGCATGCGCTTTACGTGTTTAAGTTAATCAGCTTGGCACCGGACCTAAATAATTGTGGGCTGGTGCCTGCTAGGTTCAGCCAGAGTATTTTTGCAACACACTAGATAATTGAGAGGCTGTTGTTGCGGTGTGGGAGTTTCCTTCCAATGTATTTTTCACTTGTTCTAAACTGTGTTTCGAAATATCTCGGATTGCATGGATGTTTTCATTGATAGACTCTGCAGCTTGGCTCTGCTCTTGAATTGCAGATGAGATTTGAGCATTCATCCCCGAAATGTTTTTGACATTCTCTACTATCTTTTCAATATCGTTAACGGCTTCATTTACCTGTTCAACACCTTGCTCGGCTTTGCTAACACCCTGTCCCATAAACACCGCAACCTTCGCGGCGCCAGATTGTAGCTCTTCAATCATTGCATCTATTTCGACTGTCGCCTTTTGAGTGCGCTGTGCAAGCTGCCTAACTTCATCAGCGACCACAGCAAAGCCTCGGCCCTGCTCACCTGCTCTAGCAGCTTCTATTGCAGCGTTTAACGCAAGTAAATTAGTTTGTTCAGATATGCCATTAATCACCGAAACTACCGAACCAATTTTTTCAGAGTTAACTTCTAAGTGCTGCACAGCTTCGGATGCATTGTTAACAGTATCAGATAGGTCAACAATAGACTTAATCGTGTTGCCAACATTTTCTCTCGCGTTATTTGCTTGCTCGTTAGAATCATTGACCAAATGCTCTGCTTCATTAGTATGCTCAACAACATTATGAATAGTACTTGTCATTTCATTCATTGCTGTGGCAACTAAATCAAGTTGGTGATTTTGCTCGTCAACTGCATTCAAGGTTTGTTTTGATTGGTTGCCAATATCACGCGTCGTAACCTTTAATGACTTGGTCGAGTCAGTCACCAGATCGATTAATTCATTCAAGTTAGCCACCGTACTGTCGATGGCGCCACCTAACTGGCCAAATTCATCGTCGCCGGAAAAGCCAACGCGGCGACTTAATTTACCGTTAGCGACGACCTTCATCACATCAATAATATAATCGATTAACGGTAGGATATTGGCGCTAACACTACTGGCTAAAACAAATATGATGATAATGGAAACCAGTGCGTTGATAAGGGTATTGCGAAACAGGCTATTTTGAGCTGAGGGTGTATTGTTAGCTTGCGACAGGTGGGTCACAACCGAGAGGTCAAATTGGGCAGAATACTGAGTTAACTCCCCCGCACGCGCCTGATGCTTTCCTTGGCTTAATTTAACGCTAACAGACTCATGCGCCGCCGCTTTAATTAAAGACTCAAGCTCGGCAAAAGATAGTTTACCGTGTAAAGCGCCCTGCTCCATTATCTGATAGCTAGTGGCTAATTGCTGCTCGAGATTATTTGCATCTGCTTGCTCGGTAAAGTCCCATACAATAAAGAGCTGAATGCTTAGTGCGATAAAAGCCCCATAAAAAGCCAATAGCATTTTTTGCTTTAGCGCTACATTCATCAGCAGTCGATCGCTAAAACCAATCTTAACTTTTTCGTCCATTTAAACCTCGTCAGAACAACAAGCTGACACAAATGACAACTTTAAACCAACAAAAAATTAACATACAACGTAGTAATGCGCAATCCTATCAGCTAAGAACGTACCAATTGAAAACCCTTTGAACAGATGCATAATACCAATCTGACTAAGTTTGTTCCCACTCAGAGTAACTCAGGGCATTCAGTTTGAGGCGCGATGATTTAGCAATGGTTATTCCCGGCAACTGCTCCTGCGTTGCCCTTATGTCCTACATCCATGTAGGAACCTTTCAAATTATCGCAACGAAAAAATGATTGTCCTGAGTTTCTCCCATAGGGCGGGTTTGAAATCGCTTTATACTGCGTTAGATGAACTTGAAATAGAATAACTAATCCGTCATTCATCTGCCTTGCCTAAAGCCATTTCAATTCCCACTGAGTGGGAAGCTACTTAATCGGATTGGTATAAACTCAAGGCTTATAAAGAATGGCTTCGCCCATAAAAAATGGCTAACCATTGCTATGGTTAGCCATCATCAATAATGCGGCCTTTTGAAAAGCTATTATTGTTGTTTATATTTTGGCGTTGTTAATTGCGGCGAATCGCATCAATAATTTTAGTCGTTGAACAACCGTCTTCAAAGTTTAATACTTTGACTTCACCGCCATTGGCCAGTACCTCTTTACCACCAGCAATTTGCTCAACGGTATAATCACCACCTTTAACTAATTTATCCGGCAAAATTTCACTGATCAAGCGTTGTGGCGTATCTTCACTAAAGCTTACCACCCAATCCACGGCGCCAAGCCCGGCAAGTACAGCCATCCTACGATCGGTAGGATTAACGGGGCGCCCTTCCCCTTTTAAGCGCTTAACCGATGCGTCATCGTTAACAGCCACAATCAGGCGATCGCCAAGTTGGCCAGCATGACCAAGATAGGAAACATGACCTGCATGTAATATGTCAAAACATCCATTAGTTAAGACAACATTTTCGCCTCGTGCTTGCGCAGCCTTAACGGCAATTTTTAACTGTTCCTCGGAAATAACGCCAAAGCCAACCTCTGGATGCGTTTTTGCCAACTCACTAGCAAGCTCCACAGTACTAACTGTTGAAGTGCCAAGTTTTCCAACAACGACCCCCGCACCAATATTAGCCAAGGCACAGGCTTGTTCTAGATCGGCGCCAGCCGCAAAGCTTGCAGCGAGCACTGAAATCACCGTATCACCGGCACCTGTTACATCATAGACTTCGCGAGCCATTGCAGGAAAATGTAACTCTTGCATGTCTCTGCGTAGTAAAGTCATACCATGCTCACTGCGTGTTACAAGCAGCGCGGTGAGATCTAGCTCAGTCATCAGTTTTTGACCCTTGGCGACAATCTCTTCTTCGTTGGCACAATGGCCAACTACGGCTTCAAATTCGCTCATGTTTGGCGTAAGCAGCGTTGCACCACGATATTGACTAAAGTCACTACCTTTAGGGTCTATAAATACCTTGGTGTCATTAGCACGGCAAAGCGCTATCATGGCTTCAACGTCTTTAAGCGCGCCTTTAGCATAGTCAGATAGAATGACAACATCGGCTTCTTTCAAGCCCGCTTCAAGTTTATTTAACAGCGGCGCCGTATCGGTGTTTATTGCGTTTTCTTCAAAGTCCAAACGTATTAGCTGTTGATTACGGCTAATAACACGTAATTTAGTGATCGTTGGCAACAGTGATTGCTGATAAAAGTCGGGCTTAACACTTAACGCGGTCATCTGCTCATGGAGAATTCTTCCCGCTTCATCTTCACCAGTAATCCCGACGATTCGACAACGACTACCTAAGGCAGCGATATTGAGTGCAACATTAGCCGCGCCGCCGGGTCGATCTTCGATTTGTTCAACTTTTACCACTGGCACTGGCGCTTCAGGCGAAATTCGGCCAGTTGGTCCGTGCCAATAGCGATCAAGCATTAAATCGCCTAAAACTAATACATTGGCCTGTTCAAATTGTGGTAAAGCAATGGTCATGGTAGTTATCCTTTATAGCAATGGCGCAAATTGTAGCATGTTATTGCGCTACTAGGTCAATGGTCACCGCTCAAAGCGTTTGGGAATAGAATTTATTTACGCTACAATATTGCGATAATTATGAAAGATTTAGGATTTTATTTTGCAAAAGCCTCCGTTTAAACTGCGTTACTTACACCCGCGCTATTGGCTATTATGGTTTGGGGTTAGCTTATTGTGGCTAATCGTCACACTACTTCCTTATCGCGTATTGATAAAGCTTGGTGGTGGGCTTGGCACACTGTTGATGAAATTACTCAAAAAGCGTGAGAAAACAGCGGTGAGAAATCTCGAGCTATGTTTTCCTGATATGCCACAAAGCGAACGTGACGATATCCTAAAGGGTCACGCAAAATCGGTGGGCATTGCGTTGTTTGAAACGGGCATGGCATGGTGGTGGCCCCAATGGCGCATCAACAAACTCGTTACCTTTTCTGGGCTGGAACATATCGAAGCGGCACAAAAGCAAAACAAAGGCGTATTGTTATTTGCATTACACACTTTTTGCCTTGAAATTGGTGGACGCTTATTCTCCAGCAAAGCTAAGCTGACAGCAGTTTATCGCCCACATAACAATGAAGTAATGGAATACCTTCAAGTCTGTGGACGCCAACGCTCAGCTAAACTAATCACCAAAAGAAATATTCGGGCCATGATCAGTGCACTGGGTAATGGTGAGTCCGTTTGGTACACCTCAGACCAAGATTTTGGCCGCAGTAAAGCCGTATTTGTCCCATTTTTCGCCGTACCACAAGCTGCAACCGTGGTAGGAGCAAGCATTTTAACCCAAAATACCGATTCAGTGGTTTTGCCTTACGTCATCGTCAGAAAAGATGACGGCAGTGGCTACCATATTGAACTGAAGCCACCACTTGAAAACTTCCCTTCTAATGATGATACGCAAGATGCGATTTATTCAAACAAAATTGTGGAGCAAGGGATAATGCAAGCCCCAGAGCAATATATGTGGTTACACCGCCGCTTTAAGACTCGCCCCAACAAAGATGATCCATCACTGTACAAATAATAAAAAAGGGAGCTAAAGGCTCCCTTTTTTAATGTGAGATAAAGCACTATTACTCAACCACTTTAACTTCCAATTGGCCAACACTAACTTTCGTTATTTCGACTTCCAGCCCTAGCAGGATTGGCTTGTCTGAACGAACCACCCATTCAATACCGCTATAGCGCATGGTAATGCTTTCACCCTTGGCTAGGTCTTGAGGTAACATAAAACGATGACCAATCATGTCGTTGGGTGGAGTTGATGAAACCACATGGTTTTGCATACGCTTAAGTGGCTTCCAGCTAAACAAGGCAACAACGCAGGTTAATATGGCGACGGCAGTACTCGCGACTAACACATCCGCAGGGAGAATATCCAAACCAATTAAGCCACCAGTTATAATTGAAGCGCAGCCAATATAAAACAGTATGAATGTAGCAAAGCCTAGCACAATAATTTCAATAGCCAAAAGGACCAACCCTGCAACAACCAAGGATTCCGCCAAATGCGACACCACATATTCCAGCATAATTATCCCCCTTTATTAAGTGCGCCAATAATTGACGTTGCTTGTGCAACAATCGAGGCGGCATCAGTGCCTTGATCAGGAAGCAAGACAACTGATGACTCTTTCGCTATCGCTGCCTTCGCTTCAATCGCTTGGGTTGCTAAATCAAGCTGAACGGCTTTTTGACCATCACTCGTATTTGCCGCTTGTCCAACTTTAGTTAACGCCTCGGCTCTAGCCGTTGCAACAGCTAAAATTGCCTGCGCCTCCCCCTGGGCTCTTAACACTTGTTCCTCTTTCTCGGCCTCAGCTTTTAATACCACTGAGCGCTTTTGACCTTCAGCAACATTAATCGCTGACTGCCTGTCACCCTCTGATTCCAGTATTTGGGCCCGCTTGACACGCTCCGCTTTCATCTGCGCTTCCATCGCTTCCATTACCGTATTTGGCGGCACAATATCTTTAATTTCATAACGCAACACCTGGATACCCCAAGGTGCTGCGGCTTCATTTATTGAAGCGACAATATGAGCATTTAACTGGTCACGCTCTTCAAAGGTTTTATCTAGCTCCATTTTACCAAGCTCGCTACGCATTGTGGTTTGAGCCAGCTGCGTCACCGCAAACACGTAATCATCAACACCGTAGGTCGCTTTATAAGGCTCAAGCACTCTAAAATATAATACACCATCCACCAGCAGAGAGATATTATCGCGGGTAATTGCACTTTGGCTTGGCACATCCACCGCTTGCTCTTTTAATGAACGGTCAGCACCAATACTATCGATAAAGGGCAAAATAAAATTCAATCCAGCCTCACGGGTTGATTGGTATTTGCCGAATCGCTCAATGAGAAAAGCGCGATTTTGTGGTACAAAAATAATCGACGACTTTAATACGACGATAACAAATATCAATACAAACACTTCTACGTTAAGTAGATACTCAAAAATGACTTCCATTATTCACCCTTAACTATTTTTCTATATTAAAGAATAAGACAATTTAAAAAGAAATCAAAGATTTAAGCAAAATATTGAGAATAACCATAAAAAAAGAAAAAAATGCAAAAAAAAACCAGCGAAATAGTCGCTGGTTAGGAGGGGCAATTTTTGGACTGCTAATCAATTAATTGGTATTCCTTGCGCAATACCTCAATGATTTCAGCTTTAGGATTGTCTGACAAAACAATCTTTTGACCAGTAATACGCTCTGCAATATTGATATAGGTATTAGATACATCAGTTAATACATTTGCTGGTAGTTCATTATCACGTGCTAATGCACTACGTTCAGCCATTCTATCTTTATTTAGTAAAATATCCGGCTCAGGGAAATGATTTAGCAGAAGCTGGCGAAATCCTTCTTTAGAGTTTTCGACAACACAGCCTTGGCGATATTGCTCACCATCCCAAATACGTGATGAATCAGGGGTACCAACTTCATCCATATAGATCAGCTTTTCAGTGCCTGAGGCATCAGTAACGTGACCGAACTCAAATTTTGTATCCACAAAAACCTGATCTATTTTTTCTAGTTCACTACTAATCAAATCAAAACCTTCTTTAAGTAACACTTCGTAGCGGTCGATATCATCTAGGCTTGTAAAGTTAAAGGCTTGATAGTTCTCGGTGATATTTTTACGTGTAATGTTGACATCATCGACTGCTGGAACACCTGGAATGCCTTCAAGAATGCCTTTAGTTGATGGCGTGATCAGTAGTTCTGGTAATTTCTGATCTTTTTCCAATCCTTCGACCATTTCAATACCACAAAAATTACGCTCGCCTTTGGCATATGAACGCCACATTGAGCCAGTGATATATTGGCGACATATCGCTTCGATCATCACTGGACGAGCTTTTTGTACAATCCAAACAAACGGATGTGGGATATCTAAGATATGGCTATCGGCTAAACCATTTTGTTTAAAGAGTTTAAACCAGTGGTTTGAGATAGCGTTTAGTGCAGCCCCTTTACCAGGAACACCATTCATGCCGCCCTCTCCGCGCCAAATACAGTCAAATGCCGAGATTCTGTCACTAATAACCATAATCGCTAGCGGTGCATCAGAGGCTACATCATAACCCTTCTCTTTAATAAGACGTGCGCTATCTTCTGGGGTTAACCAATAGACGCTTCTAACTTTACCACTGTGTACTGGTTTGTTGGTGCGAATAGGCAAATCGTCGTTAACTGCTAATACTTTATCTGCAAGACTCATTGAGAGTTGTCCTGTATTAAAATTATTCATCTGCTGAATAAGGTGTTTAAAGAGAAAAATGGTGACACTTTTAAGGCACTAAACTGCGCCCTAAATTTTGGCTGCGATAATAGCAGAAATGCCATAGCATGCCAATAAATGTGAGCCGAATCACAGGTTATTCGTTAATTCGAGTGAAGCATAAAAGATATTTTCAGATGAACTATTGAAGTTAAAGAATAAATCATTAATATAATTGACCTTATCGGAACGTAGCGCAGCTTGGTAGCGCACCTGTCTGGGGGACAGGTGGTCGGAGGTTCAAATCCTCTCGTTCCGACCAACCAACTATTTTTTAGCGTTCTTTTACGTCCAATATCTACCGTAAAATCCTTTAACGCCCTACACTTACTAGCCGAAAAAAATTTATAAGGTTTTTTGCAGTTTCGTGCAATCCAGTCTAAAGTGGTACACTGAGTGGTACATTCAGCGATATCGTCAACTACAGTGTACCAAAAATTATATTTTCTATTTTAAAATCATCTGGCTGTATGCGCAAATAGGCGGTGTACCATGGTAGGTAATAGAAGTGGCTTAACAGCAACGCAAATCAAACAGGCAAAACCACAAAGCAAAGAATACACATTAAGTGACGGTGGTGGCTTAACCCTTAGAATTAAACCTAATGGCACAAAATCATGGCTGCTAAGATACACCAAGCCGCTCACTAAACAGCGGATTAACTTATCTATTGGTCAATATCCTGATGTACCACTGGCAAAAGCAAGGGAAGCTGCACAAGATGCCAGAGAATTGCTTGCTAATGGCATTGATCCAAAAACCTACAGAGACGCGCAAGCGCAAGCCAAGTTAGACAAAATAAAACATACCTTTGAAGCGGTTACATTCGATTGGCTGAGAAAGAAAAAAGCAGATGTGAAATTAAAAACCTATACAGGCATTGCCAATGCTCTTATTAATCATATCTTGCCGCATATAGGCAAAACTCCCATTTCAAAAATTAACGCCTTGCAAGTAATTGCAGTATTACGCCCCATTGAAGCCAGAGGCAATATCGAAATGGTCGGGCGTATTTGCCAATACCTAAATCAGATAATGACCTATGCCACTAATCATGGGATCATATTCTCTAATCCATTATCAGGCATAAAAGAAGTATTTAAGAAGAAAAAAGTTACCAATAACCCCCACGTTAAGCCCGAAGAGTTACCCGAATTAATGCGCACCATCGCCGAAGCGGATATTCGAAAAACTACTAAGTTAATGATTCAATTTCAATTGCACACTATGACGCGACCAGCGGAAACGGCACAAGCAGAATGGCAAGAGGTAGATTTCGATGCTATGACCTGGACTATCCCACCAGAAAAAGCTAAGACCAAGACGCCGCATAAGATACCGCTAACAGTACAAACGCTGGCTATCTTAGAAAAAATGAAAATAGTGAATTCACTCTCGCCCTTTGTATTCGCATCAGCCAACGACGCAAATAAACATGCCAACAGTCAAACGGCAAACATGGCATTAAAGCGTATGGGCTTGCAGGGCAAGCAAACAGCGCATGGCTTAAGAGGGTTAGCCAGAACAATATTAAGCGAGCAGGGCTTTGCTTATGATGTTTCAGAGTGTTGTCTGGCGCATAAAGTGGGTAGCGCAGTGAGCCAATCATACAACCACAGCACATACTTTAATCAGCGTATAAAAATAATGCAGTGGTGGAGTGCTTATATTAGTGAATGCACTCATACCGCTGTTTCCATTGTTGGGCTTAAGACGTTACAAGGAGTTTAATATGACTATAAATTTAAAATATCGAGATGGTGTTACTGCCGACGAGGCCGCTTTAATTGCACTAGGCTTAGATAAATATTATGGCGAGATACCAGGGCAATATTTACTTTCGCCCGCAGCTTTTGTGGATGATAATGAAATAACCCGCGCAGATATGGATTCGGTTGTAGCAAAAGTGCGCGAGGCATCAGCCATAAAATCTAGTTTACTCAATGAAATAATGCGTTGTCATGAATATTCATCTAAGGTTTTTGATTCATCCCCCCCTCCTGAAATCACTTTGTATCAGAAAAAATATTTGCCTCCGACTAATTGCATTCAACTGAAGTTAGATCTTGAAAAAACAACAATGACAAAAATCAGCGTGATTGAATGGCTTTTAAAACGCGGTCAATTTGATAAAGCCGAACTAATTAACCTAGAAGAAAGTTTTAAGTTATCCAAAATTGACGATTCAAGGAATAAGCAAGGGTGTACAGCTGATTTTGATGAGGATGCTCTGCCAGACAACATTTATTATGCGCAAAATTTATACGAATATTGCTGGCATAACATACCAGAAAATATGGCTCGTCCAACTAAATCAGACTTACGTAAATATATTATTGAAGTAATCGGAATCGATAAAAAGGAAATTAAACTAATTGAATCGATTATTATAATATCAGCTCCTAAAGGACATAAATTTGGAGGTAGTCAAAGCGATAGCTTAGTGGATTGGTTGCCTTTACCCGAAAGAAACAAATTAAAGTAGGAGCTTAATGAGAATATGCTGCGGTGTATTGTCACACCGTTAAGTAATGGCTAATTTCGGTGGGGATTTAAGCATCCCCAGTGAATGTACCCCGCCCCCCACTTTTTTTGTTTATTAAGTCAACATATATACTACAGCAGCTCACCCGCGAAATTTTAACAAAGCACTTGAGACATAGTGGTTACACACCAAAGAAACCAGCTATAGCAAGGTTTTTAGCACTGGTTGTGTACCAGTTATGCCTAGTGCCTTACTGCCACTACACCAGACAAATATTGAGAAATGGTTCATGCTTTTATTGCACATTAAGCAACAGCAAAGAACTGCTGTGAATTTTAAAATAATAGCAAGGATTCGCTATGGATATTCAAATCGTAAAACAACCCGCGCTACTGAAGCAATTTGCTTTCAGTAAATCAACACTATTCAGCCAAATTAAGAATGGTTTAATGCCAGATGCAATACCACTAGGCGATCGTGCTGTCGGTTACCTACAACATGAACTTGATGCAGTTCTTCATGCTCGCATAGCTGGGAAAAGTCCAGCACAAATAAAAGCACTTGTTAAATCTCTGAAAGTGAAACGCACAGAGGATTTATTAAACATCGATTAGAACAAGTGCTCTGCAGTCAAAGCGTATAACTGGCGGTGTAAAGTTTTAGCGCAGGTGATTTGGCTAATTAGTTATCTGACTAAGGTGCAAGGAAAAGGCTACCGATTACCAGGAGTTACATCTTTGGCTGGAGCTGAATAGCTAAAACCATTCTAAAGTAGATAGAAATAGAGGTGATTTATGGGTTTTGAGAAAGGAAGAGAAAAAACAGGCGGCCGACAATTGGGCACAAGAAACAAAGTTAACCTATTTGAAGAATCGACAATAGAGCAAGCGAAAGCGGTGATTGCTGAGCATGTTGCCAAAGGAGACATCGAAGCGTGCAAGTTAGTATTGAATTTTTCGCTATCTAAACCAGCGTCACATCTAGTAGGTATTGCAGCAGAAAATGAGGAGGTGAAACACGCCGTATTAGTAGAAGACATTAATAGGAAATATAACAATGTTGGAGCAGTTGATTACTAAAGCTTAGTCATTGCTTGGCAGTATGTACTGTTTATTTGGTTAACTGAATATAATCTTTTTAAAGGAGTAAATTGAAATGGTTTTAAAATTTGAAGGGCTAACCGCTGGGCCAGCTAGAACACTACTATGTCCATCTTGTGCCTGTAATTACATACATCATGACAAAATAGAGGTGTTTGAGCGTGAGCCAGACGCTGAAACTGGCCTTCATGTAACAGTAGGAAATGGCAACGCTTCGATTGACAACGCTCTTAATGCCAATCCCAGTAGCAGACGTCATGGTGTAAATATTCACTTCTGGTGTGAAGATTGTGACGCTAAACCTGTGTTATCAATCATACAACACAAGGGGCACACTAGGGTTGATTTTAAATCAAAAAAATAAAGAGTCTTGCAAGCGCGTAAATAAACCGTCGCATTGCAGAATTAAAAAAGCCTACAGCTAAGTAGGCTTCCTGTAAACTAGCTGGTGGTTAGCTCTTGACGGAAACAGCCTCCAGCATTAATGGAGTATATCAAGGATGATATATTTTTTACACGCGGCAAGTGTCGCTCAGACGGAAAACTTTTCCTATATAGCATGGAAAGACTTAGTTCGCCTTTGCTCTGTCTTACCTGTCACAGTTTTTAAAACGGCGAAAGAAGCCAAAAACAAATCAGCAGTTATTGCCTCACATGATGCCATTAACAAGCGTAAAGAGCAGGCGATTGCGCACGATAACTTCACGCTGTTACGATTAGACCTAGATGACACAGAGCTTGATATAGAGGGAATTAAAGCACAACTAAAAGCACTTAATATTGAAAGCTATATTATCCACACAACGGCTAAACACCAACAGCTCGATGATGTTACCGGTGAGTGTTACGGCAACCGATATCGCGTGTATATAAAGCTTGAGGCCCCCCTAAATTACAAAGATTGGTCAGTTATTGAGACTTACCTCTCTCATGTTTTCAATGCCGATGACTGCGCAACACGGCCACAGCAAATAATGTACTTGCCTACTCGTTTCACAGGCATCAAATACGATTATGTTATTGGTGATAGTGGCGCAAATAATATTACAAGTTTACTGACCAAAGCCAATGAACATCACGAAAAAGAAGCCAAAGAGTACACTTTAACTATACAAAACCTGTCTGCAATGCCCTCCAAAAAGCATAAACCGGAACGTTTAGTTGGTAAGCAAATATCACTAATCGAAACTGTTAATGATGCGTATGAGTGGGGTTCACTATTGCGCCATTATGGTTATAAACAGCAAGGTAAAAAGTGGTTGCCCCCAGAGAGTAAAAGCGGTGTTGCAGGAGTGGTCATATTAACCGGCACCGACAATAAAGAGAGGTATTACTCACATCACAGTGACGACCCTTGTCGTATCCAGGGGCACTCATTAGATAAATTCGATTTCTTGCGCATAAGAGAATACGGAGGTGATAATAAAAATGCATTACGTGGTTTAGGTAAAATATTTATAGAAGTTACTAAATTTAACCAGAAAGAATTTGCTATACATAAAAGCAATGACGCAGCCAAGCAAATAATGGGGGCTTATAATGGGTAAATTAGAACTCCTCAAAGTTGAAAATAACATTTCATTACCAGAGCACACAGAAAAGATAGTAGTTGAACCATCATGCCTAACAACGATTAAACAAGTGGTTGAACATTTTGCTTACTCTGAAACGGTACCAGAATTAAAGGATATAGCTCCCCACGTTGTACGTGTTTTAAATAGAGATTACAGCAAAGTATTGATTGGTGGTAAGTCACGGCTATTAATGGTTAATGCTTGTGGAGTTCCAATGTACATCATACCGAGAGAATGCTGCATACATAATTTGGATTTATCAATTAGTTACAGAGCTACTACGCCTACAGGAAAGCCAACTACAAAAACAGTCAATGTATTTAATATCTTTATGGAATCACCGCTGGCAAATAAATTTGATTCTGTTGAATTCAACCCTAAATACACAGGTGACTTTGGTACAACGAAAAACTTATTTACTGGCTCTAAATATGAAGCGAGTAAAATATCAATTAAGTTAGTGGATAAGACTAGCCTATTCTGTTTTGTTACCGAGCATTACCCTAAAGCCTTACGTTTCTTTGAACACCTGCATGACAATATATGTGATGGTGATTGGGTAGCCTTCCAGCAATTTACGGCATGGTTGAGTGACATTATTAATACCCCAGCAGTGCGCCCTTTGTTTGGGGTAGTGATGAGGAGTGATGAAAAGGGAACAGGAAAAAGCCTTATCTATGAGGTTATGAGCGAAATACTTGGGAATATGGCATTTTCCAGTTCAACAGTTGATCAGGTTTTCGGGAAGTTTAACGCACACCTACAAAATAAGTTATTAGTTTGTGGGGAAGAGATGAGCTGGGGCGGTAAGTCTGAAACATCATCAAAAATGAAAGATGCAATTACTTCATCAACCATGCAAATTGAACCCAAGGGCATCGATGTCATTACGATAGACAAGTTCTATCGCGTGATGCTTATTGATAACAATGAATGGCTTGTAAATGCCAGTAAAGATGAACGGCGTTATCTTGTGTTGCAAGTGAACCCACAGCAGGCACAAAACTCTCAATACTTTGCAGCGATAATGCAAAATGGTAAAGCAATACCAGCAGTATGTGAGGCGGTATTTCACGTGCTAAGTGCTATTTTACATGATGTGGATATGACACGAGCGTATGCAACTGAGGCCTTAATGGAGCAGAAGTATTTATCCATGAATAGCGTTGAGCAATGGTTGTGTGAGGTGTTTGATAAGGAAACTGAGGTAACTTTGGATGGTTGTGGGGGTATAAGCTTTACTAATCGTTTAAAAAAGGCCGCTATACACGGTGCATATTTACGATGGTTTGACGATACTCGGCCTCTGACTAAAGACCGGTGTAGTAACCCTCGAACCTTTGGTAGGAAACTTGTGAAGCTTTTATCCGGTGGAGATGAAAAAATATTACACAGTAATAATCATGGCTATTTAATTAATATTGAACTGGCACGTGATTATTTTAATCAAAGTTACTCTGTGGAATAGTTTTAGCCTTTGCTGGATATTACGATATTTTAACCTCCATCTTGAGAGCCTTGTTATATAAAGGCTGGGATAGTATGGAGGTTATGGATATTAAATTAATTTAAGTATTAAAAACAAAACTATCTGTAGGAATGCAATAAAGTAGTACAAGCTAATATGTGTTTTTATATAAGTAAGTTCAAACATAGCATCTAAACCTCCATAATATCCGACGCCAGTAAACATAGGGGTCTGGACATTTTATAATATCCTTTTAATACCCTTCTAATATCCATTTAGGTGTCCATCAAATCACAACAGTTCCGTTCATTGCCAAGATTTTTTTGAGTACGGGTTGCCACTGGGGAGAAGCCGAAAGGCTGAATGATGAACATATCCATAACAATAAGATTACGTTCGTTAATACCAAAGGCAACAGGCCACGCACGGTGCCAATCAGTAACGAACTCGCCGCGGAAATCCCCAATAAACGAGGGCGATTATTTACCAGCAGCTTAAAAGCATTTCGCACAGGTGTTGAGCGGACAGGGGGCCAACTCCCGACCGGGCAAATGAGCCACGTTTTGCGCCACACATTTGCCAGTCATTTCATGATGAAAGGCGGTAATGTTTTGGTGCTGCAGCGCATCTTAGGACACGCTTCGATTGTCGATACGATGAAGTATTCACACTTTGCGCCTGAGCATTTGGATGATGCTGTTAAACTAAATCCGCTTGTTACTTAGAATTGACTACGAAAATTTTCAGCTACATCAGCCAAACTAGCCATCAGCAGCGTATCGTTACTTATTTCATGGGCGTTAGGGCTAAAGATAGCCAAAATTAGATAACACTCAGGATTATTAAATCCTTGGGTGTAAACAAGAAATTCATCACTGGTTTGATAGTGGGAGTCTAATGGTATGAGGTGGACATGTTGAAGTTCAGCCATAACGGCTGATGATGGGTAGTGAAAAGGAACATCTTTACCCATCGACATATACTCGACAGCTAACCCTTGCTTAAAGCGTCTAAAATCTTTCGCCAACATTTGGGCATGTGCATTATCTTTCAATGCGGGTACTAGGAAAACCTTAACCACGCTTAGTGGACTTCAAAAAATGAAATGTTACCATTTTTACTATCACTAGCTGCCGATGTTAACGCTTTATTAATCGACTCTTTGGCGGCTAAGATATTGGTTTGTGATGGGTAAAATGCTGTTGCATCGCGATCCAGTTGCAACTTAAATATTTGGCACATAGTTGACAGACTATTTTCAATATCCATAAGGTAACCGGTATTAATATCTACAACCCCTTTGTTCACCTCATTGAAAATCAGTGTCGCATATAGCTTTTGAATATCTTCATAAAACTCAGATGTTTCCACTAAGCTTTCTTTATCAAACTCACCGGATTCGACTTCTTTTGGAATACCGATTATGGCTACATCAACCATTTCTTTAAGAAAGACAGACACAGGCAGCAACATCGCAGACATCGACTGACGCAACTGTTCATCAGCTAGCATATCCGCCAACTCTGAAACTGTGCTTTTCATCTCTTCTAAATGTCTCATTAATCTAGTCTGCCTTTAATATATACATTCTTACACTGCTCATTATAGCTAACTATTGACGAAACGGTCAATAAACCCCAAACAACCCGATTATTAAGGCACTTGGAGGATCATGGTTAGGTTATCGCAGCAGGGACCAGATGACCATCGACGATTCCTTTAGCTGCTAACTCTTCCCACAGCTCTTCAGCGTATGATACAGCAGCCTCTGCGCTTGCCACTTTTTCTGGGTTTGCCATCATGTTGGCCAAAATCTTTTGCGAACACTCTATAATAAATTTTTCTCTTGTCATGCTAATTCCTTTTCCAATTCATATTCTTTTAACAGTGATTTAGCCCAATTGCGGGATATTGATTAACGCGGTCAGCGTACCCCCTCCCCCAACTCAACAAAGCCCCAACAATTCAACATACTACTGTAGTTATTGAGTAAAAACATGACTACATGATGGCGACGGTTCAAACTAATTTAGCGGTTTAATTCTACCCCTAATAATCAAAAGGCTCCTAACCGTGAGTAATAGAGGATTATTAACTATATTTTTCTTCACAATCCGCCAGAAACAGAAGGTTAGTAGCAGTAAGGTGTAAAGTATAACTAGCTAAATGCTCAGGCACAGCAGTAATTTCCGTCCCCTGTCCATGACCACCTTGCTTGTTTCTTACTGTTGGGATACCACTCTCAAGCAATATACGTACAGATGAAAATTGATTTTGCAGATAATCCGGTACAAGTTCATTCTTAAGACAACTACCGATCAACTTTTTAGCAGTATCATTTGAATTATAACTCCATGAATGCTTGTCATGTATTGCTTTCATTAGACTCTCAAAAGATTTAAGGCAATCATTGAGGCACTCTTTATATCTCTTATGGCGATAGTGTTCATGAGCCGATAAAAACTCATCGTTTGCACCAGCATATGCTTTGCTTTTATCCAAAATCCGGAGGACTGGCTTTACAACTTCCGAGTGAACAAACTGTGAATCAACTCTGATTATCTCTCCTGATTCAAATTGATAGCCAATCCCAGCCTCTCTAAATCTCATGTTGAGCTCACTGATAGCTTCATCAGGACTTTGCGACACACCAGTTGACCCCTTAAATTCCCACTCTCGCCGACGAACGTCGTGGTCAATAGCTTTAAAAGTCAATTCGATAATATCGAGGCATTTTTCGTGACTTTTTTCATTCAGAAAAGAGTCAAATATCGCCGAAAAATGAGAATTTGCATTGGGTATCAACGAAAATACTCCATACTCCTTGCAAAGCACTTTATGAATGTTTTCGTACATAATATTGGTGTGACGATTGTAATTTACCTCAATACCAATCGTATCCCGCACGATATGGACAACTTGCACGCGAAAGTTTTGAGCGATTTCTTCATACTGGAATACGTCAGATACTTCTCCTCTTAGTTTTTTCTGTCTTTTAGAAAAAAGGTCAATAAATCCCATGTTTACCTCAATGTGCTATCAATAAAATAAACATTGCGTCAAATCCATCTCGCAACATCCTGTAATCAACTGATATTACGCAACAATAGTTTTTATTCAATATAATTAAACCCAATGCCTACAATATGGCGACGCAAAAAGCACACATTTTGATATATATTAATAACCCTGACACATCTCCATTTTTAACCTGTTGTTTTATCCAGTGGATTGCTCGGTTCAAATCCCCCCGCCTCCACCATATTCCGGTTTGTTACCGCAGTCCCTAAAAGGCTTGATTTTGTTGGAGTTAGTGTGAATAGCGGGGTTATTGTTTATTACTCGTAGGGCTAAACACACAGTGCATGAGAGGCAGTTATCGACACTGAGCGGACGCTCGTGGCTCGGCATTACGTTAAACTGTAACTTGAAATTATTTTGTCAAAGCCAACCTTTGACTCACTTGAATGCTCTTCTAAATACTGACCAGAGATAAGACTAGTTTTAGTACCGGAGTTGACTCTAAAGTAACTGTTAATATATTTAACTTTTTGAAGGAATAAAGATCTGACCGTGAACTCTAATTTTACCCCTTCAATTTCTGAATTTTGATAAGTAACCTTTTCGATACTCTGTGTTGGTGTTTCAATAATTTTGAAGCCGAATGGCAACTCCTTTTTGAAATACTTTAAAGATCGTTCAATATAGTTTTCTATCGAAGGAGCTTGTTCAGAGTTATATATATCCATTGTGTAATAACCTTCATTAGGACATTCCACGTTTATGGCCCTGATAATATCATCACCATCATCGTCTACCACTTCCCAAGATTCAGGGAACTCAAAACATACTCCATTATGTTGATACATAATCAAAATCCTAGATAGCCTTAACACGTTATTAATGTGAACTTGCGAGCTATGCTACCTTACAAGGTAGCGATAAACCAGTGACCAAACTCGCTCACAATAGATTTTTACTTGTGATAGTTGCAGTGTCCGCTATTGGCCGTTTATCGCCCTTTGCCAGTTAGTTGCTCAGAGGACAGTTACCGACACATTGCGGACGCTTGAAATCTAAAGGGCCTCACCGCAATGTAACGTTCGCAAAAGTTATTTTTGATTGTTTAATGTAATTGTACCGCTATCTACTATAGCCTTTAGTTTCTCTTAGTTGTTGTAATTTATTTTCGGCTAAACCTGAATGAAATTCATCGCCTTCGGCAATAATATTTTTATAGATCTCTATCGCTTCATTAAGTTGTCCAACGTTTGCTAAGGTTCCGGCAAGCCAATAAGCTGCAAGGGCAGGCCCGTTTGGATCAACAACAACAGCCTTGCGTAGCATCACTATTTTCATATCACCATCCACAAGCTGAGAATATGTCATATAAAAAGCTGTAGGTTGTATACCACTGCTCTCCATTCTTTTGAAAATTTGGCTGAGTTCCATCTTGAGGTCATGCGTCATTGTCGATCTACGTATGTGGTACCCTCGTAAATGTTGGATTGCCAGCATCAGTTCGGAACTATCTCTGTGTACCCTTTTATCCGCTTGTGAGCCATAGTCGATAACCATGCGGATTGTTTTAAGGCAAACACCGGCTAGATCAAGGTCTATCAGGAGATAGCCACAACCTAGATTTATCTGTTGTATGGCTTCTTTATAGCTCTCAGGGTCGTTGTTTATTTCTGCGTCTCGCATTACCCTTTGTCGAAGCGCCAACGCTGCCTTGTGTTTGTTGCGGACTGAATAGCTTAGATAGAGATCCCAAGCAGCACGCCACTTGTTATAGCCCCTATCTAGTAGCTGGTATGCCTTTAAAAGGTGCCGTTCTGCTTCATCCCTTTCACTCTCATCGCCATTACTCAGAATGCTATGGATCATTCTTAGTGCGTGTATATGGACGGGGTTAAGCACCATTATCTTTCGCATCAGTCTCAATTTCTCTGGTCGAGGCGATTGACCCGCAATTCCAAGTAAGGCTGTTGTGTTTTCTGGATCAAGATCGAGCATTGCCTGATAATTAGCGAAACGTTTTGCAATTAATTTCGTCTTAGCTGCTGGTTGGTCTTTTTCCGGAAGCTGATGGAGTCGTAATGAAAGTCCAGCATAGGCTTGAACCAGTAACCAGCGATCAGGGATATTATCTCTAATATCAACTCGCTGAAGAATTTTTTTTATAAGCCGATTACATTTAGGGCGGGAAACAGGCAATTCCTCCGAGCAAAGCTTGGTGACTTGTGCGTATGCCAACTCCTTTTGCTTTTCGGTTTGTGTTACGGCCTGTGGTTGCATGCTAATTAAAACTATTGCTACCATCAATCTGAAGGGAAGGATCATTTGGGCCATCGTCTTCCCCTACGAAGTGGATTGCAATTCATATATAAACTATAGGCCATTTAAAGACCAGCTTGCATATTTAAAAAATTTTAAGGGTATTAAAAATCAATAATCAATGTCCGAAGTTGGCCGTTTGTCGCCCCTGCTAGTTTGATGCTCAAAGGACAGTTATCGACACGAACCAGTCACTGGATGTTCATTCAGTTCAGTTTTGTATAATGTTAGTTGGTTAATTACGGACTCTGAATTTCGAGGGGACGCTTAGTATCGAGTTTATAGAAGTCTCTTCTTAGTTATTCTTTCCTAGTAGCGGCTCTCAGAACAGTCTGTTGTTTCCAAGCATCAAGGAAAAAAGCGGCCTGCTTTTCAGATACGGGCTTTGACCAAGCAATGTGTGGGTTGTATTGAAAGGCCAGAAGTTCTCTGTAAGTTGTGATGATACTAACCTCGGGGTAAAAATAACTGGCATTATCATAACCCTGAGACTGACGTAATTTGGCAACCATATTTGGGTCAACCTCTGGTTTTTCTCCTGATTCTAGGGTAACAATGTCACTCCACCAAACTCCCTCCTTTAATTGGCCGGCTGAGTGCTTTTCTATTGCCCTACTTAAAGAAAGAGCCTGCATGAATATAATGTGCTCGACATGTTGAGACTGAATCATGGCAAGTCGATCGCTGGTTGTTCCATCAAGTAGCCCAAAGTCTGTTATCTGCGAGCCATTATTTCCTCCTCCTTTTCCATCTTCCTTTATATAGTACATCTTCATTGACACCCAGGCCACAAAGCAACTGCATTCATCAATCCACTGTTCTAACTTCTCTGTTGATAATGGCTGCTTAAATACAATGTTCCCCCAAGTCTTTTGATTTGGCGATTCGAGGACTTTAACGTTCAAATAGTTTATTGATTCAGCGAGTTCTTGATTACTGGGCGCAGCGCCTACTCGATGCGGCTCATTGAAAAAAGAGGTCGTTGTTGCCATAAGCCGCCCCCCTGATAGATATATGAACAAGGTAAGTATTAGTACAAGTCTACTTCTATTCACTTGAGTATCCGATTCCATCCTATTAATACTTAGTATAGTCCCTAAATTGTGTTTTTCAGTAACAGACATAATATGGTATTGCTATGAGAGCTTAGGCGTTTGGTGGTAACCATAACGGTGGGGACCACTTTTGGCCGCTTAGCGACCATTGAGGTGGTCGCCAGCGGTAGCCCACAATCAAACCTCAGTTTGCTCCGCCATTTCAAGGGCATCATCTACCTCGATCCCTAAATAACGAACGGTGCTTTCAAGTTTAGTATGCCCTAGCAGTAACTGAACAGCCCTGAGGTTCTTTGTCCTCTTATAAATCAGTGACGCCTTGGTTCTGCGCATTGAATGTGTTCCATAAGCCGACGGGTCAAGACCAATGCTGGAAATCCATGAGTTCACTATCCGAGCATACTGCCTTGTCGTTAGATGAGGTGAACGGGTATTCCGACTTGGGAATAAGAAATCGTTCAAAAGGAGGTGTTTTGTTTCGATCCATTTGGAGATTGCTTCCCGCGTCTGTTCCATTACCTCAAACTGAACGGACTGGTTTGTTTTCTGTTGCAGAACTATTGCTCTGGTAACTATTTTTGCACCGTGAGAAACATCATTCACTCTGATTTTTACTAGATCACAAGCCCTAAGCTTACTGTCGATTGCTAAATTGAACAAAGCCAGATCTCGGTAATTGTTTGCTAGTTGCAACCGGATTCGTATCGCCCAGACCTCTTTCAGTTTCAGTGGTCTTTTCTGACCTGTCAGTTTCCCTTTATTCCAGGGCTGACTCCTGGCTTTTTCTACGCTGTAGGATGTAGTGGTCAACTAATTTTGGCCACGGATTTGTATTCAAGCCAGTATCTTTTCTCTGACTCATTTGGTGTTAGTCC